>LRTP01000276.1 GCA_001550305.1 Streptomyces diastatochromogenes | reverse complement strand
GCAGCGCGGCCGGGTCGTCCGGGCCGAGCCGGACCGGGCCCACGGGGGCAGCGCCCTGTTCGGCGGCGGCCGAGACGTCGGTGCGGGAGGGCAGGGCGGAGTCTGTGCGGGGCATGGTTCTCCGAGAGGGGTGGTGGCGGGAGGGGCCGGGCTGCGGGGCAGGGCACGACGGCCCCCGTGCTCAAGAGGCGAGAGGTTCTCGGAACTCGTTTGAGCAACCGTTTTTCCTGTCGAGAAGTAGAGGGCAGCGGGGTAGTCGGGTCAAGAGTCGCGGCAAGAGATTTTTCTGTTGCCCGGTGGCTGGCACTCACCCCCGTGAGGCTGCGACGATGGACGGGTCGTTGCCGTCCAGGAAAAGGTTTGCTCGTGACCGTTGCTCCAGGTTCCCGCTCCGCCGGCCCGGCGAAGCTCGCCGACGTCGCCGCCCTGGCGGGCGTCAGTGTGGGTACGGCGTCGAAGGCGCTGAACGGCGGCGGGCGGATGCGTCCCGAGACCCGCCAGCGGGTCCTTGACGCCGTCGACGCACTCGGGTTCCGGCCCAACCAGCACGCGCAGAGCCTGCACACCGGGCGGAGCTGGACGGTCGGGCTGATGACGACCGACGGCATCGGCCGCTTCAGCACCCCCGTACTGCTCGGCGCCGAGGACGCGCTCGGGGCCGGCAAGATCTCCGTCCTGCTGTGCGACACCCGCGGCGACGCGATCCGGGAACAGCACCACCTGCGCAACCTGATGGACCGCCGGGTGGACGGCATCATCGTCACCGGCCGCCGTACGGACCCCCGTCCGCCCCTGGACGGCATCGAGGCCGTCCCCATCGTCTACGCGCTCTCACCGTCCACCGATCCGGCCGACACCTCGGTGGTCTCCGACGACCGGGGCGGGGCCGTACTGGCCGTCGAGCACCTGCTGGCCGCGGGCCGCACGCGCATCGCCCACATCACCGGCCCGGAACACCACGCGGCCGCCCGCGACCGGGCCCGGCACGCGGTCGAGCATCTGGAGCGGGCCTCCCTCGGACTCTCGACGGGGCGGGTGCACCACGGGGAGTGGAGCGAGGCGTGGGGGCGCCGCGCCGCCGACGCGGTCCTGCGCACGGCACCGGACACGGACGCCTTCTTCTGCGGCAACGACCAGATCGCCCGGGGTGTGGCGGACGCGCTGCGCGAGCGGGGCGTCAACGTGCCCGGCGACATCGCGGTCGTCGGGTACGACAACTGGGACACCATGGCCCTGGCCAGCAGGCCGCCCCTCACGACGATCGACATGGACCTCACCGAGATCGGCCGGATCGCCGCCCTGCGACTCCTCGAAGCCATCGACGCCGACCCGGCACCGGGGGTGCACACCGTCCCGTGCCGACTGATCGTCCGCGAGTCCAGCTGAGGCGATCCGAGTCGCGGCGGGTCCCCGTGATCCGATCCCGCGGTCGGGCGGGCGCAGCCGTCAGGTCGCTTGCGTCAGGTCAGTGGGTGCTGCCCTGATCGTCACCCGCGGCGGGACCGAGCGGTCTCCCGAACGTCGCGTTCCAGCGTCCGGCGCGACCGCTGAACTCGGTGGCGGTCAGCGGCGGTACATCGATCCGCCAGAACGCCGACTCCGGTGCCCCGAGTGCCCGAACGGCCGCGGCTCGTACGACTTCCGGCTCCACCACGGCGACGGTCCGTCCGGAGAACCCCGCGGCCTCGTCCAGCCAGGCCGCGACCCGCTCGCACAACTGGTGCACCGACTCACCGCCGTGCGGTGCGGCGGTCGGGTCCGCCAGCCAGAGGGCGACGGCGTCCGGGGCGTCGGCGCTGACGTCGGCCAGCGTACGGCCCCGCCAACCACCCACGTCGAGCCCGGCAGGCGCGGCCTCGACAGCGCCGTCGAACCCCAACGCCGACGCGGTCTCCCGGCATCGCGGAGTGGGGGATACGAGTACCCGCTGTGCTGCCGGAAGGGAGCCCGCGGCCGATCGCGCACGCGCGGCGCCGGTGGCGTCGAGCGGGCATCCGGCGTCGAAGCGCGCCTCCCGCAGCGCCGCACTGATCGCGGGAGAGATCATCATCACTCGGCTCGTCATTCGCCCACCCTCATGTCCGACTTCCCTGTCCGCCCAGGCCGGTGAGACTCCGGACCACCGGGTGTGTCGTGGAGGGCGGCGAGGTGCTCGAGCAGCAGGCCTTCGCGGGTGGACCAGGGGCAGACCTCGACCGCCTTCGCCTCGCAGGCCTCCATGAGGGCCTCGGCGACCAGAGCTCCGGCCAGGGACTGCTCGGCGCGGTGCCGGGAGATGCCGGGGAGCTTGGCGCGGCGCGCCGGATTCGCGGCGGCCAGTACCGGGACGCAGGCATGCAACTGGGACAGGGCCAGCCTCCGTTGCGAGCGGTGTGCCTTGCCCCGGGCGGCGGCGAGCCGGGCGAGCTGTTCGAAGGTCTTGGAGCAGGCCAGCATGCGGGTGCCCGGTTCCGCCCGTGGCAGATCGGGGACGGCCTCCAGCTTTCGACGCAGATACCGACGGATCTCGGTGAGACCCTGTTTGGACGGGGCGATGCCGCCGGGCAGCCAGTCCCGGGTGATTCTGCGCGCGCCCAGGGGCAGGGAGTGGACGCTGTTCGGCTGGTCTCCGGTGCCCGAGGCGATCTCCACGGTGCCGCCGCCGACGTCCAGGACCAGCAGTCGGCCGGCCGCCGGGCCGACCCACTGGCGGGCGGCCACGTAGGCGAGCCGCGCTTCCTCTTCGCCGTCCAGCACGCTCAGTTGGGTGCCGGTTCTGCGCGCCACGCGCCTGATGACCTCGTCGCGGTTGGGTGCGTCCCGGATGACGGAGGTGGCGAACGCGAACATGTCGGTGCCGCGCAGCCGGGGGTCGGAGGCGATCGCCTGGGCGACGGCGCGCTCGACGCTCTCCACCCCGGCGTCGTCGAGTCGGCCCTTGCGGTCGAGCGTCTCGTGCAGTCGCAGCCGCACCTTGTGGGAGAACACCGGCTCCATCACATGGCCCGGCCGCGATCGCACCACCGTGAGCAGAGCGCTGTGGCACCCGACGTCGAGTACACCGGCCTGCCGCATCCCATCGCCTCCCCTGGTCTCGTTTCCTCCATGTCGGAACGGATCGACTGCGTCTCCCCGTCGTCCGACGGCCCCGTCACCGACGCGCCGGGACTTCCGGTTCACTGCGTGCACGTTCCCTCACCAACCGTGTACCCTACGTCCCGCTCGTATGAGAGGGAGCCGCGGTCTACGCGAACCTGGAGGGAGGGCCGACGGCCTCACGCCTCCGGCCGGGCATCGATCTCGCTGATGAGGTTCTCGACACGGGCCTTGATCTCGTCCCGGATGGGGCGCACGGACTCCACACCCTTGCCTGCCGGGTCCTCCAGGGCCCAGTCGAGGTACTTCTTGCCGGGGAAGACCGGGCAGGCGTCGCCGCAGCCCATGGTGATCACGTAGTCGGACGCCTGGACGGCCTCGGTGGTGAGGAGCTTCGGCTGTCGGCGGGCGATGTCGACGCCGACCTCCCGCATGGCCTCGACCGCGGCCGGGTTGACCTGCTCGCCCGGGATCGAACCGGCCGAGCGGACCTCGATCCGGTCGCCCGCGAGATGCGAAAGGAAGCCGGCCGCCATCTGTGAACGCCCGGCGTTGTGCACACAGACGAACAGCACGGAGGCGAGCGGAGTGGCAGACATCGGTACTTCTTTCGCGGTCAACGGGTCGTGCGGGGGTGAGTGTCGGCCCGGAGGGCGTGAACCCTGGTCGGTGTCGGCCGGAACTCGTATCAGCCTCGAGTGATGTGACAGTATCAGTCCATGCTGACGTCAGCCGATGCTGATCTGATGCGGGTCCTGGCCGACCCCCTCAGACTCCGGATCGTGACCCTCCTCGCCCGGGAGACGCTCTGCACCACGCACCTGATCGAGGAGACGGGCGCCAAGCAGACCAACCTCTCCAACCACCTGAAGGTGCTGCGCGAGTCCGGGATCGTGGAGACGGAGCCGTGCGGCCGGTTCGTCTACTACCGGCTCAGGCCCGAGGCCCTCGCCGCCCTCGCCGGTCGATTCGCCGACTTCGCCGCAACCGCGCGCACCACCGCCGAGAACAACACCAAGCGGTCCTGCCCCTGACGTGCCGTCAGTTTCCTTCCCCCGGTTCTCTTCCCCGGTCGAGGGGCGCTGAACGGACACGGGGTCAGGCCGCCCGGGACGTGCCGGTCAACGCCTGGGACGTGCCGGTCAACGCCTGGGAGTCGACGGCGTCCTCGCCGTACAGGTCCCGCACCCAGTTGGTCTGGTAGATGGTCTCCAGATACCGCTCACCCAGATCCGGGGCGATGGCCACCGCGGTGAACTCCCGCCCCTCGTGCCGGGCCAGCCAGTCCATCGCGCCGCTGACCACCGTGCCGGTGGACCCTCCGAACAGAAACCCGCGCCCGGCCAGCCGGTGACAGGCCCGGATGGTGTCGGTCTCCGCCACGCGCACCACGTCGTCCACATACGACTCGTCCAGCATCGGCGGCCGTCTGCTGGCGCCCAGGCCGGGAATCATCCGCCGACCGGCGTCACCCCCGAACGTCACGGAGCCCACGCTGTCCACGGCCACGACGCGCACCGGGCGGTGCCACTCGCGGAAGTAACGCGCGCAGCCCATCAGGGTCCCGGTCGTGCCGGCCCCGACGAACAGGACGTCCAGGTCCGGGAACTGCCGGGCGATGGCCGGGGCGGTCCTGCGGTAGTGGGCCATGCCGTTGTTGGGGTTGGTGTACTGGTTGAGCCACACATAGCGGTCCTCGGAGGCGCACAGCGCGCGGACGTGGTCGATGCGCGCGCCGAGGAAGCCGCTGACGGGGTCGGGTTCGGTGATGACATGGACCTGGCCTCCCAGGGCTTCCATCATCAGCCGGGTCGCCAGGTTGCAGCGGGAGTCGGTCACGCACAGGAACGGGTAGCCCTTGGCGGCAGCGATCATGCTCAGGGCCACGCCCAGGTTGCCCGAGGACGACTCGACCAGAACCGAGCCCGGCCTCAGCAGGCCGTCGCGTTCGGCGGCCTCGACCATTTCGGTGGCGGCCTTGAGTTTGATCGAACCGGCGAAATTGAAGCCCTCGCACTTGAGGAACAGCGAGTGCCCGAATATTCCCTCGAGGTCGACGAAGAGATCGTCCTCGTTGAAGTCCTGGGGGACGGATATGACGGGCATGGTCGTCTCCTTCACTGCGGGGGTGGGATAGTCATCCGGTCTTCCTGCCGCTGATCCGTCCGGGTGCGGCGTGGAGAGGAATGCGGAGCGGCGAGTCGCGAGTCGCCGGAACGACTCCAGTACGCCCGAATCCAGGCCCCCTGTCATGCCACCGAAATTCGGGACTTGACACGCCCTGTCTGCGTGCAAAAGCGGTCGTGACCGGGCCGGTCGGGGCCGTTCAGCGCAATTCCCGGGTGGTTTTCCCGCGGGTCGAACGGGCCTCTGTGAGGCGTGGTCATAAGCCTGCGCGACGCGCACGGAAAGCGGGGGATCGCGGGGCGACGACGGGCAAAATGGCCGGACTATCAAGACCCATGCGCTTCGTCAAGCCCCGAAATTCAGGGGCAGGACACGAAGCCCTCGGCCGGGCCTACTGGAGAGGCGCGGACATCACGAATCCGTCCGTAGCGACCGACGCCGAATGAAACGTCATCGAGGAGCTCACGTGCTAGAGAAATCCGTGGAGGTCTTGACGGCCGAACCGGCTGACATCCCACCCCTCCAGGACAGCGGGGACGCCGATGCGGCGACCGACACCGAAAGGCTTCTGGCCGACGTGCTGGCCGGGGTCGTCCGCGTCGAGCAGGTCCCGGTCGACAGCCACTTCTTCAACGACCTGGGTGCCGATTCCCTGGTGATGGCCCAGTTCTGCGCGCGGGTCAGGAAGCGGGGGGACATGCCGGCGGTGTCGATGAAGGACATCTACCGGCACCCCACCATCCGGAGCCTGGCCACCGCGCTCGTCGATGCCGCTCCCGTTCCTGCCCCCACCTCCACCGCCGCCCCCGTCCCGTCCCCGTCCGCGGAGGCGCCGTCACCGGCGCGGACACCGACCGACGTACGGGCATCGGCAGAGGGGACGGCGCGGGCAGAGGGGACGGCGCGGGCCGAGGCGCAGGCGGCGGCTCGTACACGGCGCTACATCGTCTGTGGAGTGCTGCAGTTCCTGATCTTCCTGGGCTATTCCTGCCTGGTCGCCCTGGCAGTCGAGGAAGGTCATGAGTGGATCTCCGCGGGATCAGGCCTGTTCGACCTCTATCTGCGGTCCGTCCTGCTCGCCGGCGCGGGCTTCCTCGGCCTGTGCGCCCTTCCGATCGTGGTGAAGTGGACGCTCGTCGGCCGCTGGCGGTCCGGGGAGTTCCCCCTGTGGGGCATGGCCTATGTGCGTTTCTGGGTCGTCAAGACGTTGATCCGCACCAGCCCCGTGCGTCTGTTCGCCGGTTCACCGCTCTACGTGCTCTACCTCAGGGCGCTCGGGGCACGGATCGGCAAGGGCGTCACGATCCTCTCCCACACGATCCCGGTCTGCACCGACCTGCTCACCGTAGGCGAGGGCACGATCATCCGCAAGGACGTGCTGCTGTCCTGCTACCGCGCCCACGCCGGCGTGATCCAGACCGGCCCGGTCACTCTCGGCAGCAACGTGCTCGTCAGCGAGCACACGGTCCTGGACATCGAGACCTCGATGGGCGACGGCGCCCAGCTGGGTCACGCCTCCTCCCTGCACACCGGCCAGATGGTGCCCGCCGGCGAACGCCGACACGGCTCCCCCGCGCAGCCGACCGAGGTGGACTACCGGAGGGTCGCCCCCGCCGAGTGCCCCACCGCCAAAAGGACCGTGTACGGCGTCGTACAGCTGCTGAGCCTGCTGGCGGTGTACCTGCCGCTGGCGCTGGGCGGCGTGACCGCCCTGCTCACGGGTCTTCCGCAGCTTCGGACGCTCCTGAACCCGCAGCCGATGGCCAGCCCGGCGTTCTACGTCGATGCCCTGATCGCCTCCGTGGTCCTCCTGTTCGGATCCCTGCTCGCCGGCCTCCTCGTCGTGGGAACCGTGCCGCGTCTTCTGAGCCGGGCCGTTCGACCCGGCAAGGTCTATCCGCTGTACGGCTTCCACTACGGCATTCAGCGGGCGATCGCGGTGATGACCAACAGGAAGTCCCTCACCACCCTCTTCGGCGACAGCTCCGGCATCGTCCACTACCTGCGCTACCTCGGATACGACCTGTCCCGCGTCGAGCAGACCGGGTCGAACTTCGGCACCGAAGTGCAGCACGAGAACCCGTACCTGAGCTCGGTCGGCACCGGCACCATGATCGCCGACGGACTGTCCATCATGAACGCCGACTTCTCCAGCACGTCCTTCCGTGTGTCCCGCACGTCGATCGGGCCGCACAACTTCCTCGGGAACCGCATCGCCTACCCCGCGCAGGGCAGGACCGGAGACAACTGCCTGCTCGCGACGAAGGTCATGGTCCCCATCGACGGGCCCGTGCGCGAAGGCGTGGGCCTGCTGGGCTCACCCAGCTTCGAGATCCCGCGCACGGTGATGCGCGACAACCGGTTCAACCACCTCGAGACCGGCGACGAACTGCGCCGCCGCCTGGCCGCCAAGAACAGGCACAACGCGGCGACCGCCGGCCTGTACCTGCTCGCGCGGCTGATCCACTTGTTCGTGATCACCCTCATCACCATGGGCGCGGTCGACCTCTACCCCTCGTTCGGCGCACCGGCGATCGCACTGGCCAGCGTCCTCACCCTCACGTACACCGTGGTCCACTTCGCGCTCGTCGAGCGGGCCTCCACCGGATTCAAGCCCCAGAAGCCGCTGTACTGCTCGATCTACGAACCCTCCTTCTGGCGCCACGAACGCTTCTGGAAGATGGCCTCGGTCCACTACATCCAAGCCTTCGACGGCACCCCGTTCAAGAACGTGATCTGGCGGCTGCTGGGGGCCCGGATCGGCAAGAGGGTCTTCGACGACGGCTGCTTCTTCCCGGAGCGCACCCTCGTCACCATCGGCGACGACAGCACGCTGAACGCGGGCACCGTGGTCCAGTGCCACTCGCAGGAGGACGGCGCCTTCAAGTCCGACCGCAGCGCCCTCGGCAACGGCTGCACCCTCGGCGTCGGCGCCTTCGTCCACTACGGCGTGACCATCGCGGACGGCGCCGCGCTGGCCCCCGACTCCTTCCTCATGAAGGGCGAGGAGATCCCCTCGCACGCCCAATGGGGAGGCAACCCTGCCCGGGACATGCCGGACCACAAGACCCAGGTCGAGGCCGATAAGGAACCCCACACCAGCCAGTCCGCCCCGGCTCGCGGCCTCTGACACCGCGCGCCGCCGACAAGCAGAGGAAAGACCCGATGGACACGCATGTGAGTCCCAGTCGGACCGCCCGCGCATACTGGCGCGGCGTACTGACAGCCGGGGGCTTCACCCCCGCCCCACGCTGGACCCTTCAGCCCGTGCCCGGCGTGGGGGAGTACGAGACACCGGTCCCCGAGGACACCGTGACCGGGCTGCGCCGACTGGCGGCGGAGCTGGCGGTACCACCGGCCTCGCTCCTGCTGACCGCGCACGCCAAGGTGGTCGCGGCACTGTCCGGAGAGCGGGAGATCACCACCGGCTACGTCGCCCGGGGCGGCAGCCCGCTCCTGTGCCGGCTCACCACCGCACCCGCCTCCTGGCGCGAGTTGCTGCACCACGTCCATCAGGTCGCCACCGAACTGCAGGCGCACCAGGACGTCCCGGCCGAGGACATCGAGGCTCTGAAGAGCGAACTGGGCCTGACCGGGCCGCTGTTCGAGACCGTCCTCGACCTCACCGAGTCCGTCTTCGACTCCACCGAGTCCGTCCTCGATGCCGCCGCGATCGACAGAGCCCTCACCGAGGACACCGCACTGCGGGTGGGCATCCGTCACCACGACGGGCGGCTCGTACTGCGGCTGCGCTACCGCACCGACGCGCTCGACGCCGACAGCGCCGCCCGTATCGCCGGCTACCACCTGACCGCGCTCGCGCTGATCACCGCCGACCCCGATGCCGAGCACACGCACCAGAGCCTGCTGTCCGCCGAGGAATTGCGCTTCCAGCTCGACCAACTGGCCGGACCGGTCCGGGAACTGCCCGATGCGCGGATGCACGAGCTGTTCGAGGAGCGGGCGCGCAAGCATCCGGACGCCGTCGCCGCCGTGCACGCCGACCGGCAGTGGACGTACGCGGAACTCAACGCCCGGGCCAACCGGCTCGCCCGCGCCCTGGTAGCTCGTGGGCTCGCCCGCGAAAGCGTGGTCGCGGTGGTGACCGAACGCAATCTGGACTGGCTGGCCGCCGTCATCGCGGTCTTCAAGGCCGGAGGCGCCTACCTCCCCATCGAGCCGCACTTCCCGGCCGCACGCATCGCCGCCACCCTCTCCCGCGCCGCATGCACGCTGGTGCTGACCGAACCCGGCAGCACCACCACCCTCGACCGGGCCCTCGACTCCCTTCCGGGAACCGAGCGGCTCCTCGTCGACACGGCCTACGCGGAAGACCACCCCGACGGTGATCTCGGCATCCCGGTCACGCCCGACCAACTCGCCTACATCTACTTCACCTCCGGCTCCACCGGTGAGCCCAAGGGCGCGATGTGCGAGCACGCGGGCATGCTCAACCACCTCTACGCCAAGATCGACGACCTCCAGGTCGGCGAGGGACACGTGGTCGCCCAGACTGCGCCCCAGTGCTTCGACATCTCCCTGTGGCAGTTGGTCTGCGCGCTGCTGGTCGGCGGGCGGACCCTGCTGGTCGCACAGGACGTCATCCTCGACGTACCCCGCTTCCTCGACACCCTCACCGACGGCGAGGTCACCGTCCTCCAGGTCGTGCCCTCCTACCTCGAAGCCGTCCTGACGGAGCTCGAACAGCGCCCCCGCCCGCTGCCGGACCTGCGATGCGTGTCGGTCACAGGCGAGGCGTTGAAGAAGGAACTCGCCGAGCGCTGGTTCGCCGTCCAGCCCGGGATCAAGCTGGTCAACGCCTACGGGCTGACCGAGACCTCGGACGACACCAACCACGAGGTCATGGACCGGGCGCCGGACCGCATCCTGCTCGGCCGCGCGGTCAACAACGTACGCGTCTACGTCGTCGACGAGCACCTCACCCCGGTGCCGCTCGGCGCCCCCGGTCTGATCGCGTTCTCCGGGGTCTGCGTCGGCCGCGGCTACATCAACGACCCCGAACTCACCCGGGCCTCCTATCTGGTCGATCCGCACCGCGAAGGCACACGGCTGTACCTCGGCGGCGACCACGGCCGCTGGCACCCTTCGGGCAAGCTGGAGTTCCTCGGGCGCCGCGACGCCCAGGTCAAGATCCGCGGCTTCCGGATCGAGATCGGCGAGATCGAGAACACCCTGCTTCGTGTCCCCGGTGTCCGCGACGGCGCGGTGGTGACGGTCGAACGCGCCGACCGGAGCAAGCACCTGGTCGCCTTCTACTCCGGCCCGAAGCCCCTGGACACGGGGACCCTCAGCGACCGGCTCGCCGAGTCGCTGCCCGAGTACATGGTCCCGTCGGCCTTCCACTGGCGCGAAAGCCTGCCGCTGACCGCCAACAGCAAGATCGACAAGAAGGCACTGGCGGTACTCGCGGAAGCACCCGCCACCACCGACGACGAGCACCAGCCGCCGGTCACCTTGACCGAACACCGGCTGGCGGCCGCCTGGGCGAAGGTCCTCGGCGTCCCGCAGGACCGGATCGGACGCCGCGACCACTTCTTCGACCGCGGCGGCACCTCCCTCTCGGCGGTGAAGCTCGCCGTCGCCCTGGACCGTGCGGTGTCCCTCAAGGACGTCACGCGTCACCCGGTCCTCGCCGACCTGGCCGCGCTGGTCGACGGCAGGTCCGAGCGGCGCCCCGGGCTGCTGCACCCGCTGACGGAATCGGACGATGCGCGGGGCGGAGCCCTGGTGTGCTTCCCGTACGCCGGCGGCAACGCGGTGAACTTCCAGCCGCTGGCCAGGGCGCTGCCGCCCGGCTGGCCCGCCGTCTACGCCGTCGAGCTGCCCGGTCACGACGTGGCCGCCGACCGCGAACCGTTCGCACCGATGACACAGGTGGTCGAACAGGTCGTCGACGAGATCGTCCGGCGTGGCCTGACCAGGATCCTGCTGTGGGGCCACTCCTCGGGCGCCGCGCCGGCCGTGGAGACGGCCAGACGGCTCCAGGAGCGCGGGGTGGACGTCCAGCGGGTGTTCCTCGGCGCGCAACTGCTCGGCGACGCCGCCCGGCGGCGCGCCGCCATCGACGAGCTGACGGCACTGAGCGACGCCGAGATCGCCGCGCGGCTGAGCGCGGCCGGCGGCTACACCGAACTCGGTGAGCTGGACGCGGGTCACGCCGAGCACGTGGGTGCCGCCTACCGGCACGACTGCGTGTCCGCACACCGCTGTTTCGCCGACCTCCTGGACAATCCGCCGACGCCGAAGCTGTCCGCTCCGGTCACCGTGGTCGTCGCCGCCGACGACCCGAGCACGGCGGACCACCCGCAGCGCTACCGCGACTGGCAGCTGCTGGCCGAACAGGTCGATCTGCACGAGCTCGCCGACGGCGGCCACTACTTCCCGCGCACCCGTCCGGTCGAAGCGGCGCAGGCCGTTCTGCGCGCCGCCGAACTGTTCGCTCCTTCCTGAGTGACAACTGACCAGTGACAACCGACCAATGACAAATGACGGATGACAACCGACGAATGACGACCGACGAGTGACTGACCCGAGTGACAACCGACTGAGTGGCTACGGAAAGGAAATCGAGATGTCGTCCACCTCCACGGCGTCGATGGTCGACGTGGAACTGCAGCCCGGCAGACCTCCGCTCCTGCGGGCCGAGGCCACCGGTGGCGCGGCGGGCTGGGCAGCCGCGCACCGGGACGCGCTGCGCGCCGTCGTCGCCGAGCACGGCTGCGTCCTGGTCCGCGGTCTCGGGCTGCGTGACGCGGCCGAGACCGGTGCCGTCTTCTCGAAGCTCGCCACCGGTCTGATGAGCGAGAAAGAGGTCTTCGCACCCCGACGGACCTACTCCGACGGCGTGTACTCCTCGACGAAGTGGCCGCCGAACCAGCCGATGTGCATGCACCACGAACTGAGCTACACGCTCGAGTTCCCCGGCCTGATGATGTTCGCCTGTCTGAGCGCGCCCACCGACGGTGGGGCGACCGCGGTGGCCGACGCGCCGACCGTGCTCGACGCGCTGCCCGCCGAGTTGACCGAGCGGTTCGAGCGCGAGGGCTGGCTACTCACCCGCAGCTACAACGACGAGATCGGGGCGTCCGTGGCCGAGGCGTTCGGCACCGAGGACCGTGCTGCCGTCGAGAGCTACTGCCGCGCCAACGAGATCGCGTTCGAGTGGCAGCCGGACGGTGGGCTGCGCACCCGACAGCGCCGCAGCGCCGTGGTGCGCCACCCGGTCACCGGCCGCCGCTGCTGGTTCAACCAGATCGCGTTCCTCAACGAGTGGACGATGGCCCCCGAGGTGCGTGAGTACCTGATGGACGTCTACGGGGCCGACGGGCTGCCGTTCAACACCCGCTTCGGCAACGGCGACCCGATCGGCGAGGACGTCGTGGAGCTGCTCAACAGCGTCTACGAGGCCCACACCGCACGTGAGCCGTGGCAGGCCGGCGACCTGATGCTCGTCGACAACATCCGCACCGCGCACAGCAGGGAGCCCTTCGAGGGACCACGCGAAGTGCTCGTGGCCCTGGCCGACCCGGTGCGTCTGACCGACTGCTCCCCGACCGTCGAGGTGACCGCGTCATGACCACCACCCGTTCCACCACGTCGGAATCCGCACCGGAATCCGCGCCGAAGTCCACTCCGGCCGCGCCGATCACCGTGCCGCCCTTCGCGGTGATCCCCGGCGCCCAGGTCCAGCGCGCGCTGCGCGGACGCGAGAAGCAGATCGTGGAGTTGGTCGAGGCCACCTACCGGGTGCACGGCGCCGGTGACTCGGTGAACCCGCCGTCGTACTTCCTGCGGTTCCCCGACCGCCCGACCTCCCGGATCATCGCGCTGCCCGCCTCGATCGGCGGGGAGGTACGGGTGGACGGCCTGAAATGGATCTCCAGCTTCCCGGAGAACGTGGCGGCCGGTATCCCGAGGGCCTCGGCCGTACTGATCCTCAACGACCATGACACCGGCTACCCGTTCGCCTGTCTGGAGAGCTCGATCATCAGCGCCACCAGGACGGCCGCGTCGGCCGCGGCGGCCGCCGACCGGCTCAGCCGTGACCGGCCGCGACCGACGCGGGTCGGCTTCTTCGGGGTGGGCCTGATCGCCCGGTACATCCACACGTTCCTGGTCGGCACCGGCTGGTCGTTCGACGAGATCGGTGTGCACGACCTGTCCACCGACAGCGCGGCGGGTTTCCGGTGCTACCTGGAGCAGTCGGGCGCCACCGGCCGGATCACCGTGCACGACAACGCCGAGCAGTTGATCCGCAACAGCGACCTGGTGGTCTTCGCCACTGTCGCCGGGCAGCCGCACGTCGGCGATTTGCCCTGGTTCGAACACAATCCTGTGGTACTACATGTGTCGCTGCGCGACCTCGCGCCGGAGATCCTGCTCGCCTCGACCAACATCGTCGACGACATCGAGCACTGCCTGAAGGCCGACACCTCGCCGCATCTGGCCGAGCAGCTCACGGGCAACCGGGAGTTCGTGCACGGCACGTTGGACGACGTGATGGCCGGGCGGGTGACCGTGCCGACGGACCGGCCGGTGGTGTTCTCGCCCTTCGGCCTCGGAGTGCTCGACCTCGCGGTCGGCAAGTACGTCTACGACGAAGTGGCCCGCTGCGGCGAACTGCACGTCGTCGACGACTTCTTCCACGAACTGAGCCGGTACGGATGAGCCGGCCTCGACCCCGGGCCGCAGAAAACAGCGGCCTCTGACGCAGGGCCCTGTCCGACCCGGATGGACACGGCCTCCCGCCCGAAAAAGCGAAGAAGCCCGCCCACGGTCGGACGGACATTCCGAAAGTGCTCTGCTCCAGATTGAGGAGACCGTCGTGCCCGTCATTTCCGTTCCCCAGGCCTTCAACGAAGAGGATCTCTATGTCGACCTCCGGGCGATCATCGGGCACTCGCTCTTCCTGAAGTGCGAGGGCTTCAACTTCGCCGGCTCCATCAAGATGAAGGCCGCCCTCGAGATGGTGGAGGCCGCCGAGCGGGATGGAGCTCTGAAGCCGGATTCGATCCTGGTCGAGTCCTCGTCCGGGAACCTCGGCGTGGCGCTGAGCATGATCGCGGCGAGCAAGGGTTATCGGTTCCTGTGCGTGACGGACTCCCGCGGCAACCTGTCGACCAGGATGATGATGGAGGCCCTGGGCAGCCAGGTGCACATGATCGCCGGTCAGCAGGAGAGCAACGGCGGTTATCTCGGCGCGCGGATCGAGTACGTGCGTGCGCTGTGCGCCTCCGACGACCGGTATGTGTGGCTCAGTCAGTACACCAACCCGAGCAACTGGAAGGCGCACTACCGCAGGACGGCGCCGGAGATCGCCCGTCAGTTCCCGCAACTGGACGTGCTGTTCGTCGGCGCCGGTACCACCGGCACCCTGATGGGCTGCGCGCGCTACTTCCGGGAGTGGCACCGGCCGGTGCGGGTCGTCGCGGTGGACAGCGTGGGCTCGGTGTCCTTCGGAGGTCCGCCCGGCCGCCGAATGATTCCGGGCCTCGGGATGAGCATGCGCCCGCCGCTGCTCGACGAGTCCTACGTGGACGAAGTGATACGGGTCGAGGAGAGGGACACCGTCCGTACCTGCCACCGGCTGGCCAGGAGCGGGTTCGTGTTCGGCGGCTCCACCGGCACGGTGGTCAGCGGCGCGTCGGACTGGTTGAGCCGGCACGACGCACGCGAACTCACCGCCGTGGCCATCGGTCCGGACCTCGGCGAGCGCTACCTCGACACCATCTACCAGGCCAGCTGGCTGCGGGATCTCTACGGCGACGACGTGCTCAACTCCGAAGAGATCGCCGCCGAATCCTGGGGGCCCTCCCCCACGCCACCGACACGGTGGGGCCGGGTGGACGACCTCCAGAACGGCGAGCGCAACAAGAGCCAACGCCCTCAGCTCCAGGACCGTCAGAGCTAGGGCCCGTCTTCGCGGGTGGGCGGGGTCCGGTACGTGCCGGGCCCCGCGGCCCGGGCCGCCCACAGCGGGGGGGGCACTTCGACGAACTCGGCGGCCACGGGATTCGGTTGTGCGACCAGGGGAGGTATGGGAGGTACGGGAGCGAAATACTGATCACTGTTTTCGGTGACGTTGCCCACTATGTGTTGGGGACATCTAGGCAATTCCTACTTTGTCACCGAAAGTTGGGGACGGAAATCCCCACAGAAAGCAATCGCTCCCCATGCACCGTTCGTCCGACGTTCCCGTACAGCCCCACGCCGTCACCGTCGCCGAAGTGATCCCCGGTGATCTGGTCGCCCTGTCCGAACAGGATGTGGCGGAGAACACCTGGTACGTGGTGATGCACACCCTGCCCGAGACCCCCCACACCATTCGCCTGACATTGCGGCCACCACTCGGCGGAATTGATCACGACGAGGTATTCGAACGCGGTCACCAAGTGACCACGGCCTGCCGCCGAATGGATGTCGGCGCAATTCCCGAGATCACCTCCACCGACCTAGGCCCGGTGGAATTCCGGGACGGCGACCGGATCACCTCACTGCGCGCCGTGGACCCCCGGGCGGTCGAGGAGTCGTACACCCGCAGATGGGGCCACTGGCACCGGGACCTGGACCGTCGGGCCGAGGATCCCGTCCCCGACGAGGAACTGCGGAACCTGGCCGAACAAGTCACCCAAAAGGGACATGTCGTACGGCATTACCCGCGCCCTCGACGGGCCGCCGAGGCGTACGCACCCCGCCGGGTCGTCGTCACCGGGCTCGGTGCCGTGACGCCGCTCGGTGTCGGGGTCGAGGAGCTGTGGCGGGGCCTGGTCGAGGGCCGGTGCGGGATAAGCGAGTTGGAGGGCGAGGAGTTCGCCGAACTGCCCGTGCGGATCGCGGGCAGCGTGCCCGTGGACCCCGTCGGACTGCTGCCCCGGCCGCAGGCGCGGCGGATGAACCGGTCCGCCCAGTTCGCGGTGCTCGCCGCCCGTGAGGCCTGGCAGGACGCCGGGCTGGACCCGGCCGGTACGACCGAGAGCGGGCTGGCGCCCGAGCGGGTCGGCGTCTCGGTCGGGGCCATCCTCGGTGACGCCTCCGTGCTCGTCGGCGCCGACCGCAAGCTGCGGGACAAGGGTCCGCGCGCGGTCTCCCCGCTCACCACTCCGATGACCGTGCCCTCGCAGGCCGCCTCCCAGGTGTCGCTCGCGCTGCGCATCACCGGCGAGGCCCGCACCGTGACCAGCGCGTGCGCCTCCGGCACCGAGGCCATCGGACAGGCCATCGACCGCATCCGGTACGGCCGGGTGGACGTCGCCCTCGCCGGGGGCGCCGAAGCCGTCGTCACCCCCGCGATCATGGCCTCGTTCGCCGCCATGCGCGCGCTCTCCACCCACGAACTCGGATCCACCAGCCCCTCCCGGCCGTTCGCCAGCGACCGCCACGGCTTCGTGAACGGCGAGGGCGCGGGCTTCCTGCTCCTGGAGGCCGAGGAGCACGCCCGGGCACGCGGCGCGCGCATCTACTGCGAGGCCGCGGGCTGGGGACTGTCCGCCGACGCCCACCACATGGCCGCGCCCGACCCGTCCGGCAGCGGCGTGGCGCTGGCACTGCGCCGGGCCGTCCACGACGCCGGTGCCCATGTCGTGGACGTCGTCCACGTCAACGCCCATGCCACCGCCACCGTCGACGGCGACCTCGCCGAGGCGAGCGCGCTGCGCGCCGTGCTCGGCGGGAGCGTGCCCGTGACCGCGCTGAAGGGCCACCTCGGCCATCTCCAGGGAGCCGCGGGCGGTGTGGAGGCCGTCGCCACGGTGCTCACCCTCCACCACGGCCTCATCCCGCCCACCATCGGCTGCGACGACCAGGACGACGCGATCGACCTGGACGTGGTGACCAAGCGCCCCCGCCGGCTGCCCGCGCTCGGCGACCTCGCCCTGAGCAACTCGTTCGGGTTCGGCGGCCACAATGCGGTGCTGGCCCTGCGGCGTACGGGGTGAGTCGGACGAGGTCGAGTCGTACGAGGTGAGCCTTACGAGGTGACGGGGCTCCGGGGCCCGCGGGGGCCCCGGGGCGGTCAGGCCGAGGCGCGTCCCCGCGGGGTGGCCTTCTTCGCGGCCGCCTTCTTCCCCGTCGCCTTCTTGGCGGTCGTCTTCTTGGCAGCCGTCTTCTTCGCGGTGGACTTGGTCGCCGTCGCCTTGCCTGCCGCCTGGCCCGTCGACTTCGCCGTGGACTTCGCCGTGGACTTCGCGACCGTCTTCTTCGCCGCCGTCTTCCTCGCGGTCGACGTGGACTTCTTCCCGCCGACCTCCTTGGGTGCCGTACGGGCCGACCTGCGGGAGGGCAGCGGGGTGACCTCGGCGGATTCGCCGGTCCGCGCCCCGGCTTCCTCGCCCTTCTCCTCGCCCGCCTCCTCGCCCGCCTCCTCGCCCCGGGACACCTTGGCCGCGCGCACGCTCTTCTCCAGGGCGGCCATCAGGTCGAGCACCTTGCCGCCGGCCCGCTCCCCGGCGGGAGGCGCGGCCGGGAGCTCGCCGGAGGCCTTGGCTGCGACGAGTTCCTCGACGGCCTCGCGGTAGTCGTCGTGCAGTTCGGTGAGCTCGACCTCGCCGAGGGTGTCCATGAGGGCGTCGGCCAGGTCGAGTTCCTTGTCCCGTACGGTCACGCTCGCGTCCGGGGCGACCTCCTCCGTGGACCGGATCTCGTCCGGCCACAGCAGCCCGTGCATGGCGATCACGTCGTCCACCACGCGCAGCATGCCGAGCCGCTCCCGCCCGCGCAGTGCGAACTTCGCGACGGCGACCTTCTGGCTGCGCTTGAGCGCCTCGCGCAGCAGGACGTACGGCTTGGTGGCGGGGACGCCGTTCGCGGCCAGGTAGTACGCCGTGTCCATCTGGAGCGGGTCGATCCGCTCGGCCGGCACGAACGCCACGATCTCGATCGTCCTCGCGGTGGGGATCGGCAGCGCGGACAGCTCCTCGTCCGTGATCGGGATCAGCGTGCCGTCCGCGTCCTCGTACGCCTTGCCGATCTCACCGGTGGTGACCTCGCGGTCCTCCAGTTCGCAGAACTTGCGGTACCGGATGCGGCCGCCGTCGTCCAGGTGGACCTGACGGAAGGAGATCGAGTGGCTCTCCGTCGCGTTCACGACCTTGATCGGGATGCTGACCAGACCGAAGGAGATGGCGCCGTTCCAGATGGATCGCACGTGCGGCACCTTCCTGGTGGTTCCTGCTGACACGGGTTCTCAGTGACGCGGGTTCTTGCTGACACGGGCTCGCGGGGTGCGGTTGAAAGCCAGGCTAGACGGGTGTGCGCGACCTCACATCCGCAAGGGAGCGGCGGGGCGATCTGGGCGCCTTGACGGCGATTTCATGCGACTCTCGTCGTATGACGCCGATCACGGAAGTGGAGGGACGGCGGCTCGCGCTCACCAATCTGGACAAGGTGCTGTACCCCGCGACCGGCTTCACCAAGGGTGAGGTCCTGCACTACTACGCGACGGTCGCGGAACCCCTGCTGGCGCACCTCCACGACCGGCCGGTCTCCTTCCTCCGCTACCCCGACGGGCCGGACGGACAGGTCTTCTTCACCAAGAACGTGCCGCCCGGCACCCCCGACTGGGTCCGGACGGCCGAGGTCCCCCGGACGGAGGGCCCCGCCCGGATGGTGCTGGTCCAGGACCTCCCCTCGCTGATGTGGGCGGCGAACCTCGTCACCGAGTTCCATACGCCGCAGTGGCAGGTGGACGCGCCCGGTCTGGCCGACCGGCTCGTGTTCGACCTCGACCCGGGGGCGCCGGCGACGGTCGTCGAGTGCTGCGAGGTCGCGTTGTGGCTGCGGGAGCGGCTGGCTGGGGACGGGATCGAGGCGTATGCGAAGACGTCCGGGTCGAAGGGGCTGCATCTGCTGGCGGCGGTGGTGCGGATGCCGTCCTCGGACGTGAGCGCGTATGCGAAGGAGCTGGCCGTGGAGGCGGAGCGGGCGTTGCCGGCGCTCGTCACGCACCGGATGACCAAGAGTCTGCGGCCCGGGAAGGTGTTCGTCGACCACAGTCAGAACGCCGCGCGGAAGACGACGGCCACGCCGTACACGCTGCGTGCGCGGTCCGCGCCCACCGTGTCCGCCCCCGTCACCTGGGACGAGGTCGCGTCCTGCGGGGGCCCGTCCCGGCTCGTGTTCCACGCCGACGACATCGCTCCGCGTCTGCACCGACACGGCGACCTCCTCGCCCC
Source organism: Streptomyces diastatochromogenes (assembly GCA_001550305.1). Lineage (GTDB taxonomy): Bacteria > Actinomycetota > Actinomycetes > Streptomycetales > Streptomycetaceae > Streptomyces > Streptomyces mirabilis_D. The sequence continues at coordinate 187 of LRTP01000276.1, read as the reverse complement.
CCTCCTCACCCCGTCCCCCTGACCCGACCCGTCCCTCGCCCCCGCCGCCCCTACCCGTCCCATCCCCAGGGGCTCCGCCCCCTCACCCCCGCCAGGGGCGCCGCGCCCCCTGGACCCCCGCAACGGCCTGAACGGCCTCGTCCTCAAACGCCGGACGGGCTAAGTGATACGGGCCCGGGTAGGCGGG
>LRTP01000275.1 GCA_001550305.1 Streptomyces diastatochromogenes | reverse complement strand
TGAGGCCGCGCCCCGGCCCATGTTCAGGGGCGCGGCCTCACCCGTCGACGGGGTCATCCGGCCCGGCGCTCGCGCCACTCCCGGACGATCTCGTCCACGTCGTACGGCTTGAGGCCGAGGGGAGGTCCCGGCGGCGGCTTGAACATGACCTCGCGGATCTTGGCGTTGATGTCCTCGACGATCCGGCGCACGACGCGCTCGGAGGGCGCCACCGAGGCCGCCGCGAGCGCGTCCTCGGCCTCCTTGCGCAGGGCCAGCGTCGGCGGCAGCACCGACAGCCCCTCGCGGGCCATCTTGCGCTTGATCCACCACAGTTCGTCGTACGGCGTGTCGGTCACGCCGGGCATCGGCCTGCCCGCACCGGGCAGGTCCGCGAACTCGCCGCGGGCCTCCGCCTCACGGATCTGTCGGTCGACCCAGGTCTCGAAGCTGACCCCGGGTGGCTTCCGTTCGGTCATGCGTCCATTGTGCCGTACGACACACGATCGGACGATCGGGAGATTTATCATGCGGCGGCGGCGCGTCAACCACACTCGGTACCAGGGGGGTTGAAGCGCCGCGGACCGGATGAACGCTGGAACTCGAAGGAGCGCACGTGCTCGAACTCACCATGGCCTCGGTCACCGGGGCGGACGCTGGTGCGACGGCCGGAATGCTGATGGCCGACGCGCCGAGCGACCCCGGAGCCGTGCTGCGGGTGGGCCGGGACCGGGCCGTGTGCCGGCTCGCGACCCCCGACGACTGGCTGTTCGTCTCCCGGGTCCACCTGGAGTTCCTGTGCGGCCCGGACGGTACCTGGCAGGTCACCTGGCTGCACGGGTCACGCCCGGAGCCCTCCGCCGAGGTACGGCTGACGCTGGCCGGACTGCCGACCCAGGCCGTCCCGTACGGCGGGACGGCGAAGCTCCCCGCGGGAGGTTCGGGGGAGATCGTCATCCTCGACCGCACGGGACCGCACAGCGTGAATGTGGGTTTCTACCACGAGACCTGAGCCCGCCGGAGGAAGGAGCGGGTGTCAGGCCAGCACGCGCGCCAGCGCGAACCCGTCGTACCCCTTGCTGCCCACCGTCTGGATCGCCGTACCGCTCAACTTCGGGTGGGCGGCGATCAGTTCGAGGGCGGCCCGGGTGCCCCGCACGCTCGGTTCGGCGCTGCCCGCCTCGGTGACCCGCCCGCTGCGCACGACGTTGTCGACGACGATCAGGCTGCCGGGGCGGGTGAGCTTGAGGGCCCACTCGACGTAGTGCGGGTTGTTCACCTTGTCGGCGTCGATGAACACGAAGTCGAACGGCTCCGGGTTCTCCTCGGCCAGCTTCGGCAGCGACTCCAGCGCGGGGCCCACCCGCACCTCGGCGATCTTGTCGAGGCCCGCGCGGGCGAGGTTGCGGCGGGCGACCTCGGCGTGCGTGGCGTCGTACTCGAAGGTGATCAGCCTGCCGTCGGCCGGGAGCGCGCGGCCCAGCCAGATGGTGCTGTAGCCGCCGAGGGTGCCGATCTCCAGGATGCGGCGGGCGCCCTGGATCTCGGCGAGCAGCTGGAGCAGCTTGCCCTGGTTCGGTGCGACGGCGATCTGCGGCAGCCCCGCGGCGTCGCTGTCGCGCAGGGCCGCCGTCAGGGTCTCGTCGGCGGGGGCGAGGAGGGTGGCGAAGTAGTCGTCGACTTCGTTCCAGAGCTGCGACTCGCTCATGAACCATGCCTTTCGTATGCCTAGTTAGAGGTCCTAACTAGTCCCGCGACCCAACCTACACGGCGGGCGCGGAGCCCGGCAGCGGGCGACCCGCGGACTCGGTCATGAACCACACCGCCACGCCACCGACGACGGCCGCGGCCATCATGTAGTAGGCGGGCATCATCATGTTCCCGGTCGCCCCGATGAGCGCCGTGGTCACCAGCGGGGTCGTACCGCCGAAGAGCGAGACGGAGACGTTGAAGCCGATGGACAGCGAGCCGTAGCGGACCTTCGTCGGGAAGAGCGCCGGGAGTGCGGCGGGCATCGCGGAGGTGAAGCAGACCAGCAGCAGGCCCAGCGCGCCCATGCCGAGCGCGACCGCGAGCAGACTGCCCTGGCGGATCAGCAGGAGCGCCGGCACGGACAGGGCGAGGAAGCCGACGCAGCCCGCGGCGATCACCGGGCGGCGGCCGATCCGGTCGGTCAGCGCGCCCGCGAAGGGCTGGACGATCATCATCAGCGCCATCACGCCGAGGACGACCAGCAGGCCGTGCGTCTCGTCGTACTTCAGCTCGCTCGTCAGATAGCTCGGCATGTACGACAGCAGCATGTAGTCGGTGACGTTGAAGACCAGCACCAGGCCGACGCAGAGCAGCAGCGCGCGCCACTGGCCCGCGATCATGTCGCGCAGCCGCACCTTGGGGCGGTCCGCCTCCTTCTTGGAGGCCTTCGCCAGTTCCGCCGCGAACGCCGGGGTCTCCTCCAGGCGCATCCGCAGATACAGGCCGATGATCCCCATCGGGCCCGCGATCAGGAACGGCACGCGCCAGCCCCAGGACAGCAGGTCCTCGGTGGACAGGAAGGCGGTCATGAGGGTGACCAGGCCGGCACCGCCGATGTATCCGGCGAGGGTGCCGAACTCCAGCCAGCTCCCGAAGAAGCCGCGCTTCTTGTCGGGCGCGTACTCGGCGATGAAGGTGGAGGCGCCCGCGTACTCGCCGCCGGTGGAGAAGCCCTGGACGAGCCGGGCCGCGAGCAGCAGCAGGGGAGCGCCGACGCCGATCGTGGCGTACGACGGGATCAGGCCGATCGCGAAGGTGCCCGCCGCCATCATGATCATGGTGAGGGCGAGGACCTTCTGGCGGCCGACGCGGTCGCCGAGCGGGCCGAAGACCATGCCGCCGAGCGGGCGGACGAGGAAGGCCGCGGCGAAGGCGCCGAAAGTGGACAGCAACTGCGCGGTGGGGTTGCCGGAGGGGAAGAAGACCTTGCCCAGCGTCACCGCGATGTAGCTGTAGACACCGAAGTCGAACCACTCCATCGCGTTGCCGAGGGCCGCCGCCTTGACGGCCCGCTTGACCAGGGCCGGATCGGTGACGTACGCCTCGGGCGGCGCGGGGGTCCGGGGTCGGGGTACGGCGGGGGTGACTGCTGTGGCGGACGGCAAGGGCATGCCCTTCGTAGGGGACAGGGACGTGGCTCACCCGGAAGTGGGCCGAAAAGCGACCATAGGGGCACTCGTCCGCATCACGTGCCGTAGGCGACTCGATGCATAGTGCAAATAAATGCGCCGTACGCAGGGATGCAGGCCCGGTCGCGCGCCGCTTTTCCGGGGCCTCTCTGTGAGCTAAGTCGCGAACGAACGGGGGAACCGGAACCATGCACGCACTATCTTCATCCGGACAAAAGGCGGGGGGCCGTCAGGTGAAGAGGGGGTTGACTGCGTCTCTCCATCGGGGCGTGCGAGCCTCGTAAGGTCCGAGCGGGGTCCGGACGCACGGGGCACGCGGGACGAACGGGACAAACGGGGTGGGAGGGTCGGCGGGGCGTGGCGAACGTTGAGCACGGCGGGACAGCGGGCAATGCCTTCGGGGCGGGGGCGGCGGAATCGGCGAGAGCGAGACTGCGCGCGATCCGGATAGGACTGTGGGTGATCGCCGCGGTCCTGGCGATACGGCAGGTCACCGTCGTGCTGAGCACCCCGAAAGGGGAACGGCTGACGGACCTGGAGACCTGGGTCGGACCCAACGGCGTCCTGCATGTGAAGGGATCGCTGTACGACTCGACGCAGTTCACCGGCACCCCCTTCGGAGGACTCGTCCTCAAACCCCTCACCCGCGCCGCCGAACAGGCGCTCGGCTGGGGCTGGACCTTCGGCAGTCTCTCGCTGGTCGTCGTGCTCGGCCTGGTCGTCGCACGCGCCCTGCCCCATCCGGTGAGCCGGCGCACCGCCCTGCTCGCCGCGCCTGTCGCGATCAGCCTGCTGATGCTGTCACTGCCGGTGCGCAACGCCCTCTACCTCGGCCAGACCAGCATCATCCCGGTGCTGCTCGTCCTGCTGGGCTGCTTCGCCGTCCGGGGTGAGCGTGCCAGCGGCCTGCTGATCGGTGTCGCCGCCGCCCTGCAGCCCACCATGCTGCTCTTCGCGCCGCTGCTCTGGTTCACCGGGCGCCGCCGCGCCGTCGAGTCCAGCGCGATCACCTTCGCCGGCCTCGGCGCGCTCGCCTGGGCCGCGATGCCGCACGACTCCACCACCTACTGGGTGCACCACCTGGCGGGCGTCGGCCTCGGCGGGGATGCCGACGACCTCTCCAACCAGTCGCTGCACGGCGCGCTGCTGCGGCTCGGCCTCAACGGCCCGCTGGAGATCACCCTGTTCCTGCTGCTGGGCGCCGCGGTCGCCGCCCTCGGCCTGCGCCGCGCCATCCGCTACGCACGGGACGGGCAGCTGCTGCTGGCCGTGGCGATCACCGGCTGTGTCGCCGTCGTCGTCTCGCCCACGTCCTGGCAGCACCAGCTGCTGTGGGTGCTGCTCGCGCTGGTCGGCAGGGTCGGCAAGAAGACCTCGGACCGCCCCATGTGGCCCGTCGCCGTCATCCTCGTCATGACGCTGCCCGCGAAGATGATGCTGCCGAACATGGCGGCGCTCTTCCCGCTGCGCGACAACGTGGTGCTGCTCGCCGCGCTCGCCGCCGCCACGATCGTGCCCTTCCTCTCCCGCACCTCGGAGTACTACCGGGCGCCGATCCCCACCGACTACGCCCGGCCCGTCCCCACGCGCTGGAAGCGGGTGCCGCTGCTCCCCTTCCTCGGCCGCGTGTTCACCCGCCCGAACCTGTTGCTCGAACTCCTCCTGATCCGCGTCGGCTACTCCGCCTACCAGCAGGTCAGGCTCGCCGCGACGGGCGGCACCAGCGCGGGCGGCCGGGCCACCGCCGAACACCACGGCGACCAGATCCTCTCCATCGAGCGGTTCCTGCACATCGACATCGAGCACTGGGTCAACCACGCCGTGTTCAAGGTCGAGTGGCTGCGGGACTTCTTCGACTTCTATTACGAGTCGTTCCACTTCGTCGTCCCGCTCACCGTCCTCGCCGTGCTCTACGCCCGCCGCCCCGGCGACTACCGCTGGGCCCGCTCGGCGCTCGGCTTCACCACCCTCATCGCGCTCCTCGGCTTCTGGCTCTTCCCGCTCGCCCCGCCGCGCCTGATGCCGGGCCTCGGCGTCGTCGACACCGTGCACGGCGTGCAGGACTTCTCCAAGCCGGACTACGGCACGCTGACCGCGCTGACCAACCAGTACGCCGCGATGCCCTCGCTGCACTTCGGCTGGTCCCTGTGGTGCGGAGTCGTCATCGCGGTCCTGGCGCCCAAGTGGTGGATGAAGGCGCTCGGTCTGCTGCACCCGCTGTTCACGGTCTCCGCGATCGTGGCGACCGGCAACCACTGGGTGCTGGACGCGGTGGGCGGCGCGGCCGTCGTCGGCGTGGGCTTCGGGCTGACCCACCTCCTCCAGGGGCCGCGGCCGAGGCCGCTGATGAAGCCCGTGGAGGTCAGCATGAAGGAGCCGGTCCCGGCGACGGGCCGTACCCCGAGCTGATCCGGTACTCACCCGGCTCGGTCACCGTCAGCCGCGTGAACTCGCCGTCCCGTGTCAGGCAGCCGCCCGGCGCGCGCAGCCACGGCGAGTACGCGACCCGCACGGTCACCGGGCCGGGCCTCGGCACCCGTACGTCCACCTCGGCGCTCGTCGTGCGCAGCACGGAGCCGGGCGCCGACACCAGCGGCACGGCGTCGCGCACCCGCAGCACCTGCCAGTTGGCGTCGCTCCACACCGGCTCCAGCCACGCGGGCCGGCTCCGCACCAGCCGCGCCTCCGCCTCGGCGAACCCGTCCGGCTTTCCCGCCGGCAGCACGACGAATCCCACCGCCCAGCGGTCCAGCCAGGCCCGATAGGTCGCCTCCGAGAACGTGCCGTCGTAGAAGAGCCGCCCCCGCTCCATGTCCAGCTGACGGTTCCAACCGCGCGCCAGGTTCACATGCGGGGCGAGCGTGGAGGCCTCGCGGTGGTTGCGGGCCGGGACCACCTCGACACGGCTGCGGCCGGCGCCGAGCCGCTCCAGCGTCCGTACGACGCCGTGCGTGTCGGCGGCCCAGGCGGGCACGGCCGTGGACACCTCCAGGTCGTCCACGGTCTTCTGCCCGACCCAGGCGACGGAGAGCACGAGCGCCACCACCAGCGCCACGCGCCGCACCACATGCCGCCCCCCGGGCGCGGTGAGCAGCGCCGCGAGGAGCGCGGCGGGCGCGAACAGCTCCGCGAACCGCTCCACGTTCGTCCCCACCGGGGAGGCGATCAGATACGTCAGCACGGTCCCGACCGCGTACACGACCCCGCACCACCGGGCCACCCGCCAGCCGCGCGGGGCCAGCGTGGAGATGGTCAGCCCCAGCAGCACGGGCGGCCAGATCCGGCCCGAGGGCATCAACTGCTGTCCGGCGAAGGGGAACAGCAGTGTGGTCGCCCCGACGACGACCACCGGCGGCACCAGCAGCACCGCGGCCCGCACCCGGTCCCGTACGGCGAGATGCCCGGCGCCCACCACCACCAGGAACAGTCCGGCCACCGGGCTCGCCATGGTCGCCAGTGCCGCGTACGCCGCCGCCTGCAGCGTCCGCCGCTCGCCCGTCAGCAGCACACAGGCGGCGAGACCGAGGGCGACGCCCAGCGCGAAGGTGGTGCGCCCCGAGGCGACGTTGCACCACAGCGCGAGCGAGGCCAGCAGCGCGGGGCCCACCGGCCGCCGTATCCCCGTGCGGGCGATCAGCACGGCGGCCAGCCAGGTGGCGGCGAGCCCGGAGACCACCGTCACCGGGCGCACACCCAGCGCGGCCATCAGATACGGCGAGATCAGGCTGTAGTTGGCGGTGTGCATCCCGCCGTACCAGAAGAGGTTGTACGCCGATCCGCCGTGCCGCGCCACGAACTCCGCCCACGCCACCTGGGCCGCGAGATCGCCACCGCCGGTCGCGAGGAAGGCCCACCACACCGCGTACAGCGGCAGCACGGGGAGGGTGACGAGGAGAGGGAGACGGTGGCGCAGCCAGAACGCGTGAGGCGGGCGTTCTCCGCGTACGGCCGGGTGGTCGGGCCGGACGGGGGTCAGCTCGGCAGAGACCACGGTGCACCGGTTCCGTTCGAAGCGTCGGTTGTCTTCGGAGGTGGGGGGATGGCTGAGCCACCGGTGAAGACGCGAAACGGAACGGTGACGTTCATCGGAGGTTCGTCTCGGGGGAGGCAGGGGCGGGGCGAGGTCCTGTCGTCAAACTCCCGTCGTCCGCCCGAAGGGCGGGCCTCGCGGCGTCAGGTGCGTGCTCTCGGCGTGCCGGGCGGAAGTCCTCGTACTGGATGTACTCGGGCTTTCGCCCGGTGCGGCGAGAGTGCGTGCATGGCGTCGCGGGGCAGACGGGAGTTTGACGACAGGGCCTAGAAGGATGCCCCTGCCTCCCGCGGGACGGGCCGGCGGACACCGGGAGTCCGTCGGCCCGAGCGTGCGGTGCGGTCAGCCGGCGTCGACCTGGAGTTCCTTGACGCCGTTGATCCAGGCGGAGCGCAGTCGGCGCGGGTCGCCGACCAGGGTGAGGTCCGGCATCGCGTCGGCGATCGCGTTGAAGATGAGGTCGATCTCCAGGACGGCCAGGGACTTGCCGAGGCAGTAGTGGGGGCCTCCGCCGCCGAAGCCGAGGTGGGGGTTGGGGTCGCGGGTGATGTCGAAGGTGTCCGGGTCATCGAAGACCTCGGGGTCGTGGTTGGCGGAGGCGTAGAAGATGCCGACGCGGTCGCCCTTCTTGATCTGCTTGCCGCCGAGTTCGGTGTCCTGGGTGGCGGTGCGCTGGAAGGAGACGACCGGGGTCGCCCACCGCACGATCTCCTCTGCCGTGGTCGCCGGGCGGGTGCTCTTGTACAGCTCCCACTGCTCGGGGTGGGTGAGGAAGGCGTGCATGCCGTGGGTGATGGCGTTACGGGTGGTCTCGTTGCCGGCGACCGACAGCATCAGCACGAAGAAGCCGAACTCGTCGGAACCGAGGTTGCCCTCGTCCTCGGCCGCCACCAGCGTGCTGACGATGTCCTTGGCCGGGCACTGCTTGCGGTCGGCGGCCATGTTCATGGCGTACGAGATGAGCTCGGCGGCCGACTCGGCGCCGACCTCCTCGGTGATGGCGTACTCCGGGTCGTCGTACGCGATCATCTTGTTGGACCACTCGAAGATCTTGATGCGGTCGTCCTGGGGGACGCCGATCAGCTCGGCTATCGCCTGGAGGGGCAGTTCGCAGGCGACCTCGGTGACGAAGTCGAAGGGTCCCGAGTGGGCGCGGGCGCCCTCGACGATCGCGAGGGCGCGGGAGCGGAGCCGTTCCTCCAGCGCCCGGATGGCCCTTGGCGTGAAACCGCGTTGCACGATCTGGCGGACACGGGTGTGCTCGGGTGGGTCCATGTTGAGCAGGATCAGCCGCTGGGCGTCGATCGCGTCGCGCTGCATGTGCTCGTGGAAGCGGATGATCGCGGTGTTGAGGTAGGAGGAGTAGATCTCCGGGTGCGTGGAGACGTACTTGACGTCCGCGTGCCGGGTCACCGCCCAGTAGCCCTCGTCCTGGAAGCCGGCCAGACCGGCGGGCTGGGGGATCCAGCGGACGGGTTCGGCCCGGCGCAGTTCGGCGAACTCCGGCAGGGGCACGCGGTGGTGCAGCAGATCGGGGTCGGTGAAGTCGAACCCGTCGGGCAGCGCGGGACAGGGCATCGGCGACCACCCACCATTCTGACGGTCCATCAGGAATCCGGAATTGCCGTGAAGGTAGTAACGGGTTCTACAAGTCGCAAGGGGTACGGCGCCCCGAATTCCGTGGGGAGTTCGTGCAGATCACGACTTCGGGCGCTGCACGACCCTTGCGGCGCGGGGGCTCCGATCCGCAGACTGCACACAGAACTGGTACGCGTTCTAGTTCTGCGCGGTGGGTGGGCCGGGACGCCCCGCGCTGCGCGGGTCAGCAGGGCCTGGCCGCCGGACAGGCCTGAGGAGAGGACGAGCCCCCATGGCCGCGGAACCCGTGATCGTCGAAGCCGTACGCACCCCCATCGGCAAGCGAGGTGGCGCGCTCGCCAACCTCCACCCCGCCTATCTCCTGGGCGAGACCTACCGTGAACTCCTCGGCCGCACCGGCATCCACGCCGACTGCGTCGAGCAGATCGTCGGCGGCACGGTGACGCACGCCGGCGAGCAGTCCATGAACCCCGCGCGCACGGCCTGGCTCGCCATGGGCCTGCCGTACGAGACGGCGGCGACGACGGTCGACTGCCAGTGCGGCTCCTCGCAGCAGGCCTCCCACATGGTGGCCAACATGGTCGCGGCGGGCGTCATCGACGTCGGGATCTCGTGCGGCGTCGAGGCGATGTCGAGGGTGCCGCTGGGCTCCGGCTCCAAGCACGGCCCCGGGAAGCCGTTCCCGGACGAGTGGAACGTGGACCTGCCCAATCAGTTCGAGGCCGCCGAGCGCATCGCGCGACATCGTGGCCTGACGCGCGAGAACGTCGACTCGCTGGGGCTCGTCTCCCAGGAGCGCGCCGCGAACGCCTGGGCGGAGGAGCGCTTCAAGCGCGAGACCTTCGCCGTCCAGGTGCCGACCACCGAGGACGAGCAGCGGGCCGGACAGGGCATGTGGCGCCTCGTCGACCGCGACGAGGGGCTCCGCGACACGTCCATGGAGGCGCTGGCCGGCCTCAAGCCGGTGATGCCCACGGCCGTCCACACGGCGGGCAACTCCTCGCAGATCTCGGACGGCGCGGCGGCGATCCTCTGGGCGTCCAAGCGGATGGCCCGGGCGCTGAAGCTGCGCCCGAGGGCGCGGATCGTGGCCCAGGCGCTGGTGGGTTCGGACCCGCACTTCCATCTGGACGGGCCGATCGACGCGACGCGCGCGGTGCTGGGCAAGGCGGGGATGTCCTTGAAGGACATCGACCTCGTGGAGATCAACGAGGCGTTCGCCTCAGTGGTGTTGAGCTGGGCGCAGGTCTTCGAACAGGACCTGGAGAAGGTCAACGTGAACGGCGGTGCGATCGCGCTCGGGCACCCCGTCGGGGCGACGGGTGCCCGGCTGATCACCACCGCCCTGCACGAACTGGAGCGACGGGACAAGGAGTTCGCGCTGATCACGATGTGCGCGGGCGGCGGACTGGCCACCGGGACGATCATCCAGCGGTTGTAGCCCACGAGACGAAGGTGGCGAAGGCGGCGGGGGCGATCGTGAGGATCGGGCCGGTGGGGTTTTTTGAGTCTCGTACGGCGATGGTGGTGTCCAGGGTTTCGGCGATCTCTATGCACTGTCCGCCCTGGTCACCGCTGTAGCTCGACTTACGCCACTGGACCGCCGTCAGAATCGCGTTGTTCTCCATAGCGTTCCTCCATCGCGCGCCGGATCAGCTCCGCCGAGTCCCTGAGGGAGAGCGCGGAAGCTCGGAGATGATCGTAACGGAGCGAACAGTCCTTGACCGTGTCCGGGCTGGCGGTCGGATGCCCGCTTCCGTAGCTCTCGGTGTAAACGATGGTCGGGTCGCTCGCGAAGCGGTAGAGGTCGAACGAGCCTTGCAGTCCAGCGTGTTCTCCAGCCGAGAACGGCAGCACCTGGATGTTGATCCGGGAGTTGTCCTCGAACGACAACAGGTGGGCGAGTTGCTCTCGCATGGTCTTCGGGCCGCCGATCTCCTGGTGCAGCGCGGCCTCGCTGAGGACCGCCCAGAAGACCGGCGGTTCCCCCTTCTCCAAGATGCGCTGGCGGGCCAGCCGTACGGCGGTACGGTCGTCAAGGTCGGTCTGGTCCAGTGCGCCCAGCACAGCACGCGCGTATGCGTCGGTCTGGAGGAGACCGAGGACCATGTGCGTCTGGAAGGAACAGATCTCGACCGCCCGCGCCTCCAACTCCGCCACCTGTTGGAACCAGGCCGGAAGTTGACTACGCATCACCAGTCCGACCAGTCGGGACAGTAACCCACCCGTTCCCAGCGCCGCGTCCACCCGCTCGCTGAACTCCGGCGTCGGCAGCTTCCTCGCCGTCTCGATCTGGCCGACCAGTGAGCCGGTGTAGTTGACGATGTCGCCGAGCTGCCGCTGTGTCAGGCCCGCGGACTCGCGATGGCGCCGCAACTCGAACCCGTAGTAGTCGAGCGGGGACGCGCCCGGGTCGAGGATGTTGATATGGGTCACGTACGGCCCCTCTCGCGCGCAACTCGGTCCACTCCGGGACCCGTTGTATTCGTTCCGTAGCCGAGCGTAGTCGTGCGAGGTCAGTCTCGTAGCGTGAACGAACACATTCCCCCCACCCTCCTGGGCCCCCGCCCCGCCCAGTACGCGATGCGGATCACCGTCGGCGCACACTCGGCCCGGCACATCCGGCGGATCGTCAGGTCGCTGCTGGAGGAGTGGGACTTGGCGGAGCTGGCCGACTCCGTGGAGCTGGCCGTGACCGAGCTGGTCGCCAACGTCGTACGTCATGTCCCGGACCGGCGCTGCGCGTTGCTGGTGCTGCGGCAGACGGTGGGCGTGAGGGTGGAGGTCTCGGACGGCTCCCCGCAACCACCCCGCGTGCCCACCGAGTTGTCGCCGGAGGCGGAGGGCGGCCGAGGGCTCGTGCTGCTCGACGCGGTGGTCGACGAGTGGGGTGTGGGTCCGGGGCCCGGGGGTGGCAAGACGGTCTGGTTCGAGTGCCGACCGGCTCGGCCGCCGGGCCAAACCCGGGGGGCTGGGAATCACTCATGGTGATGATGATCGTGCGAGGGAACCCGAACATCCGTTTTTGTCCCCTGATGATGAGCCTCACATCCACATCGCACGACCCCGGGGCATATGTCCCGGGGTCTTCGTGCGGCCCGAAGGAAGGGGATCCACCGCAGTGAGCAATGAGAAGGCGGCCCGCGAGCAGCAGTACGTCGGTTCGATCGGGCTGATGGCCCCGCTGGACCAGCCGAAGCCGCCACCGGCCCCGGCGCCGGACGAGACGTGGCACTTCGGACGGCACCTGAACGCCGACGAGGAGGGCCAGGAAGGCTACGTGCCGGTCTACGACGGCACCGCCTGGGTGTACTACGGCAAGGGCCACAGCGGTGTGCAGCGGCCGGTGCTGATGTCCGACGGCTTCAACACGGGGCCGAGCAGTCTGGACGAGCTCTACGACGGCTTCGAGCGGGGCGAGTACCCGCTGATGAGCCAGTTGCGCGAGCGCGGGCGGGACGCGGTCATCTTCGGTTACGGGGAGCGCTCCGCGTCGATCCTCGACAACGCCGGGTACGTGATCGAGGCGATCACGAGGCTGATCGACGAGCGCACGGGCAAGGCACCGCTGGTGGTCGGCGGGTTCAGCATGGGCGGTCTGGTCACCCGCTATGCCCTGGCGCGGATGGAGACCCAGAAGATGGACCACCAGACCGAGATGTACTTCTCCTACGACAGCCCGCACCGCGGCGCGTGGGTGCCGATCGGTCTACAGGCGTTCGCGCACTACATCAAGCGCGGCAACCCGGCCAACAGCGCGCTGTCGGACCAGATCAACAGCCCGGCCTCGCGCGAGCTGATGTGGCGGCACATCGAGACGGTGGACGGCACTCCCGGGCAGGACAAGGCCCGCTCCGACTTCCTCGCCGCCCTGGAGCGCGTCGGCAACTGGCCGAGGCGACCGCGGAAGATCGGTGTCGCCAACGGCACCGGGAACGGCCATGGCACGGGGATCGCGCCCGGCGCGGAGGCGTTCCGCGCCACCGGGGTGCTGTTCCCCGGCACCACCATCTACACCCAGTCCGAGGGCGACGACGCCGTGGTCGCCGAGCTGAAGGCGACCTTCGGGAAGAACGAGACGATCACCACCGACGGGTTCCCGGAGATCGACGGCGCTCCCGGCGGCACCCTGGCGACCTTCGCCATCGCCGCCAACACGCTCAACAAGCTGATCCCCGGCAGCGCCGTGGCCCCGGTCCCCGCGATCTGCTTCGTGCCCTCGGTCAGCGCGGTGGCCGTCCGCGACCTGGACACCACCGCCCTGCTGAACACCGACATCGACGCCCTCGACCCCAGCGAGAGCGAACTCGACGCGTTCCTGTGCGCCTCCCAGAACGAGGAGCACACCAAGATCACCGAAGAGCTGTGCACCTGGCTCCTCGCCGAAATCGACCAGCGGTAGCCCCGCCGGGATCCGTGACGGTCACAGCCGCCCGGCCGCGGCAGCACATCGGTGCTGCCGCGGCCGGTCCGCGTCATTCCCGACCGGACGTCGCGACCGCCAGTACCCCCGCCAGTACTGCCGCGAGCAGCAGGGGGATGCCCAGACCGTGGTGGATCACCAGCCACGCGCCGAGTGCCGCGCCCGCCAGCATGGCGATGACGGCCGCCGTACGGCGCGGGGAGCGGTGGCCCGAGCCGTCGCCGACCGCGGACTCGGAGGCGAGGCCGGTCAGGGTCATCGTCAGGACGGTGGTCGTGAGGTCCGGCACACGGAGTTTGCGGACCGTCGCGTTGCGCAGGCCCATCGCGAAGGCCGTGAGGGCGATCAGGGTGTAGGTGGTCGCGGTGGCGCCCGGCGCGACGAAGGCGACCACCGCGGAGGCGCCCACGAACACCGCCTCCGCGGTGAGCGTGACCTGTGCCCAGGTCCTGCGTGAGCCGCCGCCGTAGCGGCCCGCGATCCGGCCCCCGGCCGCCGCGCCCGCCAGGAAGAAGGCCAGCGAGGTCGAGGTGTGCGGGATGGAGAAGCCGGGGGCGCCGGCCGCGGCGAAGCCGAGTACCACCACGTTGCCGGTCATGTTCGCCGTGAAGACGTGCCCGAGCCCCAGATAGCTCACCGCGTCGATCAGCCCGCTCACCACGGTCAGCGAGAGCAGCACCACCACCAGACGCACTCCGCGCGCCTCGGGGTCGGCGGGCCGTGGCCCGATGTTCCCCGCGCCCTCTGCGCTCTGATCGCTCATGGGGGCTCCGGGGGGAGGTGGCGGGCACGGTGCGCTCAAGTCCACCACGTACGCGGGGGGTCTCCCGGACACCGGGGCGCCCCGCGTGTCCGTCCGGTGCGTCGCACCCCTGGGGCAGCCGTGCCCGTGAGGTCCTCCGCGGTGCCCCTTGTGTCCTTCCGTCCGGGTGCGTCCCGGAGTCACCATGGCCCCTTATACCTCTGGGGACAACGGAAGCGGGCGCTCAGGCGTACGACGGGAGCCCGGTGGATGAAGAGGTGGGTGGAGGGGCGTATGGACAGGCGGCAGTACGGCGAGGGCGGGCGCTCACGGGCGGGATCACCGGCACGTACCGCGCCCCTGCCACGCCCCGCCTCCCCCGGCCCCCACCAGGCCAGGACCGTCTCGGACGCCACACCCAGGACGCCCGCCGAGATGACGGCGATCCAGCGCACGGCCGGCAACCGGGCGGCGTCCGTGACCGTGCAGAGGGTGGGGGAGGCGAGCACGAGCACGCCTCCCACCGCCGAGGAGTCCGGCCGGGAGGACCAGGGCGCGGCCGTGATCACGCGGCTGAGCCGGTCGATCGAGGGCCATGTCGTCGTGGCGAAGATGAAGGTGAACCCCCTGGCGCCGGGCACGTGGTGGCCGGAGCACTGGATGCCGGAGGGGCCCGCGCGCCTGAAGCGCACCCTGGAGCGGCGGGTGATCAGCGGCGAGCTGTTCGGCGCCCAGGACCTGGAGGACATCAGGACGCTCTCCCAGGTGAACCCCCAGTGGCTCGCGAAGGTGGGTATCGGCACCCTCAAGGAGTCCGAGGACTACATCAAGGGCGACCACAAGGACTGGCTGCGGAACCCTCCGGGCAAACGCATCCTCGCCGCGACCCTGGCCTTCCAGCGGAACGCGCCGGGCACACGCCCGGCGGGCGCGCCCACCCCGATCGCCCCGGACTACACCCTCGGCCGTTTCATGACCACCAAGGCTCCCGGGGGCTCAGACGCGGAGAAGCAGACCCTGCGGGCCGAGCGTGACGAGCAGATACGGCAGACCGCCGTCGACACCCTGCACCCGGCCGGGCTCCCGTCCGAGCGCCTCCACCCCGACGCGGACAAGGCCGAGACGGTGAAGCACGCGGCGAAGGACGCGAAGGCCCGTGACGTCTTCACCTCCGTCCTGCTCCTGCTCCAGCACGGACTGAAGACCTACGACCCGGGGGCGGAGGTGGCCGCGCACGTCGACTATCGCGAGGGCGACGTCGTGCGGGCGCTCGCCCACGGCGGCCGGGTCAACATCCGCATCCCCGCCCTGCGCGCGGGCGAGTCGCCCCAGTCGTTGACGGACTTCCTGGGCGTCACCGACCGGGGCCGACGCGCTGGGTTCGTCGACAAGCGCGACTTCGCCACGCACCGCACCGCCATCGAGAAGAACAAGGAGGGGGGCGAGCCGGGCAAGTTCCAGGAGAAGGGCGGCATCGGCGCGTCCGTCGCGAACTTTCTGACGCCTGCCGTGCCCCATGTCGGGCCCGAGCGTCCGCAGCTCATGGGCATGGACATCTCCGGCGGCGGGTTCGGCTCGCAGGACTGGAACGGCGACGTGGTCCTGCCGAACGGCTCGTACGGCCACATGCTGCTGATTCTCACCCCGCCGACCGCCGCCAAGGACGGCTCCCTGCTGGTCGGCATCGAGACGATCAAACCCCATGCCGTGAGCCCGGTCGGCTATGTGCACAACGCCCGGTCCACCGAGGCCACGGCCAACCCCGAGTCGGTCCTGCACGGTCACAAGGGGGACAAGGTCGGCACCGGCGGGCTGAAGCGCAACGAGCGCCTGGTGGAGCTGCGGGAGCTGGGGAAGGCCCAGGGAAGCGGGGACTGGCGCGCGTTCCTGGACCAGATCAAGCGGGAATGGCTCGACGAGCTGGAGAAGAACAAGGGCGACGTCGCCGAGCAGCGGAGGATGTACGAGCGGCTCGTCGGCCGGCGGCAGCACTTCTACGAGCAGACCGAGCAGGCCGAGTAGGCCGATTCGTTCGATGTTCGGTGGGCATGGCGAAGGCGGCGGCCCCGGGGATCGGGGGGCCGCCGCCTTCGCGTATACGGGTGCCGTGTGGCGCCGGGGGTCACCGGTGGGCCACTCAGTACCAGTTGTGGGCCTGCCAGAAGTTCCACGCGGCGGCCGGGCTGCCGTAGCGGGAGTTCATGTAGTCCAGCCCCCACTTGATCTGGGTGGCCGGGTTCGTCTTCCAGTCGGAACCGGCGGCAGACATCTTCGAGCCGGGCAGGGCCTGGACCAGGCCGTAGGCGCCGGAAGCGGAGTTCGTGGCGCTGGGGTTCCAGCCGCTCTCGTGCTCGACGATCTTGCTGAAGGCGGTGAACTGCGCGGCGTCCGGGATCATCTTGTGCGCGATCGCCTGGGCGGAGGAGGCCTGGCCGGTGGCGGCCTGAGCGGGGCTCGCGGCGAGGACCATGCCGGTGGCGGCGGCGGCCACGGCGGCGGTGGTGAGGACCTTCTTCGGGGAAGCGGCGATGTTGCGGATGAAGGAGACGGACACGCGGAGAACCTTTCTTAGGAAACAGGGCGGTCGCGGTGCGCCCTGTTCCACACGACGTGTGGTGGAGGCGTACATCGGCGCCGCGACCCGGGTGGGTTCGTGGCGCCTGGCGACTGCTTCAGAGAAACAGGCTCAGGGGGGTGTCCGCAATGACCCCTTTTACTAGTGGTGGTCGCATCCGGGGGAAACGCCCCTTGTGTGACCTGGGTCTCAAACCCCAGGTCAGAGGCGTTGACGACGCGTGCATGCCACGCCTTTGGCGGTACTAGCCCGCTTCGTATGTGACGTGGGTCCTATGGGCTGCTTCACCCCGCGACTGGCGGACGGTGTGCGGGCGGCTACGGGGCGCGTCCGAGTGGTGTGACCTGGGTCGCACGTCACCGGGGTGCGAAGGTGACCGGGGTCTCAAAGGCGGCCCGCCGCGTCGCCCTGCGCAGCGCCTTGAGGAGGGGCGCGCCGAGCGTGAGGGTCAGGACGACGGTGACGACGGCCCGGCCCAGGTCCCAGCCGAGGGAGGTGGCCACGCAGTAGGCGAGGAAACGGGCCAGGTTGGCGGTCACGTCGGCATGCGGGTCGAAGGCGACGTTCGAGGCCAGCGCGCCCATGAAGGGCCAGCCGGCCAGGTTCATGACCGTGCCGTAGGCGAACGCGGCGCAGAACCCGTACGCCGCGAGCAGGGCGAGTTCCCCACGCCCGCGCATCCGGTCGGGGGCCGGCAACAGCCCGGCGCCCATCGTGAACCAGCCCATCGCGAGCATCTGGAACGGCAGCCACGGGCCCACCCCGCCCGTGAGCAGCGCGGAGGAGAACATGGTCACGGACCCGAGCACGAACCCGAACCCCGGTCCGAGCACCCGGCCGCTCAGCACCATCAGGAAGAACATCGGCTCGATCCCGGCCGTCCCGGCGCCGATCGGCCGCAGCGCGGCGCCGGTCGCGGCCAGCACTCCGAGCATGGCCACCGCCTTCGGGCCGAGCCCGGACTCGGAGATCGTCGCCGTGACGACGGCGACGAGCAGCACCAGCAGCCCCGCGAACAGCCAGGGCGCGTCCTGCGCGTGCGCGGCGACCTGCGAGGTGGGATCGGCGAAGAGCGGCCAGCCGAATCCGGCGACCCCGACGGCGCTCACGAGGCAGAGGGCGGCGAGGGAGCGGGGGCCGAGGCGGACGGCTCTGGTCCTGACCTCCGGTGTCGTCATGCGAGGGCCTCCCTGACCTGGGTGACCGTGAGCCACGGCTGCGGCGCGAGCACCTTCGTGACCTGGGGGGCGAAGGACGGGGAGGCGACGACCACCTCGGCCGTGGGGCCGTCGGCGACGATCTCGCCGTCCGCGAGGACGACGACACGGTGCGCGAGCTCGGCGGCGAGTTCCACGTCGTGGGTGGCCAGGACGATGGTGTGCCCCTCGGCGGCCAGGCCGCGCAGGACCGTGACCAGACGGGCCTTCGCCGCGTAGTCCAGGCCTCGGGTCGGTTCGTCGAGGAGCAGGAGCGGGGGGCGGGCCGTCAGGACGACGGCCAGCGCGAGCGCCAGCCGCTGCCCCTCCGAGAGGTCACGGGGGTGGGTGTCGTCCCCGATGTCCGGCAGCAGTTCGGACACCAGGGCCCGGCAGGTTCCGGGCTCGGCCCCCGCGTCCTCGTCGGCCGCCGCGCACTCGGCGGCGACCGTGTCGGCGTACAGCAGGTCGCGTGGTTCCTGCGGTACGAGACCCACCCGGCGTACGAGGTCCCGTGGTGCCGTCCGGCGCGGGACCGCGCCCCCGACCAGGACCGAACCGGCCGCCGGTGCGACCAGCCCGACCAGCGTGCCGAGCAGGGTGGACTTCCCGGCCCCGTTGCGGCCCATCAGCGCGATGATCTCGCCGGGGACGGTGGTGAGGTCGACGCGCCGGAGCGCCTCGACGCGGCCGTGGCGGACGGCGAGTGCCTCGATCGAGGCCGGGGCCGTCGCCCGTGGAACCGCCGTCCGTGGAACCGTCGCCCGCGGGGCTGTCGGCTGCGGGGTCCTCGGCTGCGGGGTCCTCGGCTTGGGGTCGAGTTCCGTGAGCCGTTCCCGCAGGGACCCCGCCCTGCGCCGTGCGTCGCGCACCGTGAGGGGGAGCGGGGACCAGTCGGCCAGCCGGCCCAGGTCCACCACCGGCGGGTACACCGGGGAGACGGCCATGATCTCGGACGGGGTGCCGAGCGTCGGCGCGGCGCCCGGGGACGGGAACAGGGCGACCTGGTCGGCGTACTGGATGACCCGTTCGAGGCGGTGTTCGGCCATGAGGACGGTCGTGCCGAGGTCGTGGACGAGGCGTTGCAGGACGGCGAGGACCTCCTCGGCGGCGGCCGGGTCCAGGGCCGAGGTGGGCTCGTCGAGGACCAGGACGCGCGGGTGGGGGGTCAGGACCGAGCCGATGGCGACGCGCTGCTGCTGGCCGCCGGAGAGCGTGGCGATCGGGCGGTCGCGGAGGTCCGCCAGGCCCAGCAGGTCCAGTGTCTCCTCGACGCGGCGGCGCATCACGGCCGGCGCGAGGCCCAACGACTCCATGCCGTAGGCGAGTTCGTCCTCGACCGTGTCCGTGACGAAGTGGGACAACGGGTCCTGGCCCACCGTGCCGACCACGTCCGCGAGCTCGCGCGGCTTGTGGGTGCGGGTGTCCCGTCCGGCGACCGTGACCCGGCCGCGCAGAGTGCCGCCCGTGAAGTGCGGCACGAGACCGGAGACCGCGCCGAGCACGGTCGACTTGCCGACGCCGGAGGGCCCCACGAGCAGGACGAGTTCACCCTCCGGGACCTCGAAGTCCACGCCCTGGACGGTGGGTTCGACAGCTCCGTCGTACGTCACGGAGACATCCTCGAAGCGGATCATGAGGGGTCCTTGGGGGTGGAGGGTTCCCGCGAGTTTGGTGTCGGGGCCACGAAGGCGGGGAGCAGGCCGAGCAGGATCGCCGCCGCGGGCCACAGGGGCAGGGCGGGGGCGGTCAGCGGGAGGACACCGGGGCTCAGCGCCGAGGCGTCGTACGCGGCGGAGGCGATCAGTCCGGCGGCGACCGCGACTCCGGAGCCCGTCACCAGCCAGGCACGCGCGCCCCACACGTCCGGGCGGTAGCGCGTGCGGACCGAGCGG
>LRTP01000274.1 GCA_001550305.1 Streptomyces diastatochromogenes | reverse complement strand
GCGCCGGGCTCCCGGTCGCCGGGGGCGGCGCGCTGACCGCGCAGGACGTCACCGACCTGGCCCTGGTGTCCGGCTCGGCCTCCCTGGAGCGGATCGCGGCCGGTACGGCCATCGACGCGGGCGGCCTCGTGCCCGACCTGCACGACACCAACAGCTGGATCCAGTCGGTCGAGGAGGTCACGCCGGTCGAGCTCCTCGAGGTGCAGCTCTGCAACTCGACGGCCCCCTTCATCCTGATCAGCCGGCTGCGCGCGGCGATGGCGGCCTCCGGGGCCGACCGCACGTACATCGTGAACGTCTCCGCCATGGAGGGCGTCTTCAACCGCGGCTACAAGGGCGCGGGCCACCCGCACACCAACATGGCCAAGGCCGCCCTGAACATGCTCACGCGCACCAGCGCCCAGGAGATGTTCGAGAAGGACCGCATCCTGATGACCGCCGTCGACACCGGCTGGATCACCGACGAGCGCCCGCACCCCGACAAGATGCGTCTCGCCGACGCGGGCTTCCACGCCCCGCTCGACCTGATCGACGGCGCGGCCCGGGTGTACGACCCGATCGTGCGCGGTGAGCAGGGCGAGGACCTGTACGGCGTCTTCATGAAGGACTACGCGCCCGGCAAGTGGTGACCGCGTCCTCAGCGACGGGTGAATCCGACCCCTCAGCCACGGGTGAAGGTGCCCAGGCCGTCGTGGTCCCAGGCCTCGACGGTCACCCGCGACGCCTTCGAGCCGCCGGACCCCGGTGAACCCGGACCGACCTCGAAGGTCACCCCCGAGAGCCCGGTCGCGTTCTCGCCGACGGTCCGGAAAGCGAAGGTGTCGCCGTCGTAGTGGGTGAGCCGGAAGGTGGTGTGCTTCGGGCCCAGGCTCATGCTGAGCTCGCCGTTCGCGGCCGTGACGGTCAGCGGACCGTAGTAGGCGTTGTCGTAGGTGCCCGTGTACCTGTCGGCGGCGCGGGCCACGGCCCCGTTCCGTGGGGGTCTGGCGTAGTCGGTGGGGGAGCGGCCCTGCTGCTCCTGCTGCCGGTAGACCTGGTCGACCAGGGGCAGCCAGTCCGTCGTGGGCTTCCCGTGCTGGGCGATGTCGAAGAAGTTCAGCGCGACCGAGTCGGCGAGGCCCACCGGCGCCCCGTTGGTCAGGACGGTGATGCCGAGCTGCTCGCCGGGCAGCATCGTCACATTGGTGTTGGCGCCGAGTTCGAAGGCGCCGGAGTGGCTGAGGCGCAGCCGGCCCTGGTCGTCGTAGCCGACGTTCCAGCCGAGGCCGTAGAAGCCCGCGCGGCCGGCCGGGGCCTGCGGGGGCTGGGCGACGATCTCGGGCAGATGGGTGCGCTCCAGCGGGGCGGCGGGGATGATCTGCCTGCCGTCCAGCTTCCCGTTCGCGAGTTGCAGTCGCATCCAGGTGGCCATGTCACGGGCCGTGGAGCTCGCGCCGCCCGCGGGCGACTGGGCGTCGGCGTCCCGGACGTACTTCGGCTGCCAGGTGCCGTCCGCGTTCTTCACATGGGTGACGGCCTTGTCCTTGGCCCGGTCGTAGTCGGAGAAGCGGGAGCTGGTGTTCTTCATGCCTGCGGGGCCGTACAGCGTGTCCTGGGAGAGCTTGTCCCAGGACGTGTCCTTCGCGTTCGCGACCGCCTGGGCCGCGGCGGTGACCCCGTAGTTGGTGTAGGCGTAACTGGCGCGGAACGGGCCGAGCGGCTCGTACTTCAGGTGGTCCAGGATGTAGCTCCGGTCGTAGCCGAGGTCTTCGAGGAGGTCACCGGAGTGGTCGGGCAGTCCGCTGCGGTGGGAGAAGAGGTCGGCGTACGTGACGTGCGTCGTGACCCAGGGGTCCTTGAGGGCGAAGCCGGGCAGATGCGCCGCGACGGGGTCGTCCCAGGCGAGCGTCCTGCCGCCGACGACCCCCGCGACGACGGTCGAGGCCAGCGGCTTGGACAAGGACGCGAGCTGGAAGACGGTGTCCGGGTCGACGGCCCCGGACCGTCCGACCCGACGCTCGCCGAAGCCCTTGAGATGGACCACGCGGCCCTTGTGGACGACGGCCACGGCGACGCCGGGGACGCCGGTCCTCTTCATGGCGTCGCGCACGATGCCGTCGAGCTTGCCGACGGCATCGTCCACCTTGGCCTGGGTGAGCTGCGGGGGCGGCTGGGGAGGCGGGGCCGCCGCGACGGCGGAAGGGGTGTGGCCCGCGCCGAGCAGGGAGGTCGCGGCGGCTGCGATCAGCGCCGCGCATCGGTGGTGTCCCGCCCGTCGCCGCACACCCATGGTCACCATTGAACGCGCGCTGTCAGGCTTTGTCCTGCGGAGACCTGCGGAGGCCTGCGGAGACCCGCGGAGGTCGGGCGGGAGCCGGGCCCGAGCTGGGCGGAGCCGGTGGGAGCCGACACGGCCGCTATGCGTCGGGCGCGCGCGTCCGCAGGCGTTCGTGGACGGTGTCGGCGGGGGAGTGCGCGGACCGGACCCGGGTCCCTCCGTCGACCAGCAGATCGGCGCCCGTGATCCACCCGGCCGCGTCCGAGGCCAGCCAGACCACCGCCCGCGCGATGTCCTCGGGCCGGCCGATCCGGCCCAGCGGGAGCCCCGCGCCGAGCTCGTCCTCGGCGTTCTCCCAGACGAACCGGGCCATCTCGGTGCGGACGAGTCCCGGGGAGACGGAGTTCACCCGCACCTTCGGGGCGAGTTCGCCGGCGAGCTGCTGGGTGAGGTGGAGGAGGGCCGCCTTGCTGGTGCCGTACGCCCCCACGTTCGGCCCCACATGCCCGGCGCCCTCCGTGCACACGTTCACGACCGCGCCGCCGTGCTCGCCCATCCAGGCCCGCCAGGCACACTGCACCAACCGCAGCGGGGCCTCCACGTTGACCGTGAACGCCTCGCGCCAGCGGTCCGGATCGGCGTCCATGAGCGGGCCGTACGGCTGGTTGGTCGCGGCATTGTTCACCACGACGTCGATGCGCCCGAACTCCCGCAGCGCCAGCTCGGTCAGCTCCCGCAGATGCGCCGGATCGGCCACCGAGCCCGCGAGTCCGACGCCGCCGAGCCGTTCGGCGGCCCGGCCCACCGCGTCCGGGTCCCGGGCCGTCACACACACCCGCGCCCCCGCTCGGGAGAGCTCCTCGGCGACGGCGAGACCGATCCCGCGCGAGGCCCCGGTGACGATGGCGCTCCTGCCCTCAAGCCCGTACGGCGGCGTCATCCGCGTACCGTCTCATGACGGACCGTCAGTCAACAGCCCCGAGCCGCGAGTGCTGCGCCGCCACCAGCTCCAGCACCGTGCGCCAGTCCTCCAGGACCCCGGCGTCGAGACCGGGGACCCTGCCCGACTCGTCCGCGTGGCGCAGGCTCAGCACGTCGTCGGCGTCCGCGTCGTCGGCCCATCCGCCGGCGTGCAGACCGACGAGCCGGGAGACCCGCTCGCCGAGCAGCGGCCGGACCAGGTCCGCCGCGAGGTCGGCGTGACCGGCCGTGTCGCCGGGCCGCAGCAGTTGCCCCACGGCGTGGACCAGGCCCGCCACCTGTAGTTCCTTGTCCGCGGGACGACTTCGGCGCAGGAGCGCGGCGGTCTGTAGGGCGTGGTCGTGCAGATCCACTCGGCCGCCACAGCGGCCCGGGGCGTCCCAGGTGCCCCGGCAGGCGTGCAGCAGATCCATCAGCTCTTCGACGCTGCGCAGCTCCATGCGTCAGTCCTCCCGAGTCCTCCCGCGGGAAAAAGCCGTTTCCGGACGCCAGCAGATCATGGCTGCCTTGCGAATCGGCCAACGGGACCTGAACTGCGCGCCGTGTTCAGTGGTGCCCGTGGCCTTCGGCCCCCGGAGTCCCGTGCCCGTGGCCCCCCGGTGCAGGTGCGCCGTGGTGGTGGCCTTCCGCCCCGGCAGTCCCGTGCCCGTGGCCGTCCGGCTCCGGTGCCCCGCCCATCATCCGCAGCATCGCCGGGCCGCCCGTGCGCAGGAACCGCCAGACCAGGGCCGCCGCCAGCAGCAGGAAGGCGATGTTGAGCCAGGTCGTGTAGTTCCAGGAGACGCCCTCCATGGGGATCGTCGCGTCGGCCTGGTCGGGGATGAGCCCGAGGCCGCCGAAGAGGAACTCCACGACGTATCCGGCGAGCACCATGGCGGCGTAGAAGGTGGCCAGGAGGAAGCCGGTCATCCGGAGTCCGTAGTACTTCCGGTAGATGTTTAGGATCGGCAGGATCAGCAGGTCGGCGAAGATGAACGCGACCACACCGCCGAAGCTGATCCCGCCCTTCCACAGCACGACGGCCAGCGGCACGTTGCCGATGGAGCAGACGAACGAGGCGATCGCCACGAGCGGGCCGACCAGGGGGCCGATCAGCTTCGCGGCGAGCGGATGGCCGTCCAGGAAGAGGGACTGCCAGAACGCGTCGGGCACCCAGGCCGCGATCGCGCCCGCGATCAGCAGACCGATCACCAGGTCGCGCAGGATCGCCGCCCACTCCATGACGAACACGTGTGCGACAGAGGTGTAGCCCTCACGCGAGAGCAGCCGCCGCGCGAACGAGCCCTCCGTCCGGATCGACATGTCCATCGCGGCATGCCCTTCCATCGACCCGGCGAGCCCGCGCTCCGCCTGCTCCCGGGCCTCGCGCAACAGTCGTTCGCGCAGAAAGATCCGGAAGAGCACGGCCAGTGCCACGATCATGATCGGGCCGCCGACGAACTCGGCGACCGTGAACTGCCAGCCCATCAACAGGGCGAGGATCACGCCGAGTTCGACGACCAGATTGGTGGAGGCGATCTCGAACGCCATCGCCGCGGTGAAGTTCGCGCCCTTGCGGAACAGCGAGCGGGCCAGCGCGACGGCCGCGTACGAACAGGACGAGGAAGCCGCGCCGAGCCCCGCGGCCAGCGTGAGGGTCCGCGGCCGGTCGTCACCGAGTATCCGCACGATCGTCGCGCGACGCACCACGGCCTGGACGACGGCGGAGAGGCCGAATCCCAGGATGAGCGCCCAGGTGATCTCCCAGGTCATCGACCCGGTGATGGACAGTGCGTGCAGGATCGCGTGCATCGGCCTCGCTCTTTCCCGTCCGGCTTCCCCGATTCATAGGGGACTATACCCCCTAGGGGTATCAGACGCCGTGTGGTGGCCGGGCGGGTCACGCCGGTTCAAGGTTCCGCAAAGACTTCGGAGGGCCGCCTCAAAGGGAGGTCAAGGCTCCGTGGGTCGGCCCATCACCCTTGTCCGGGCCCCGGATTGAGCCTTCCCGCCCTGGTCGCGGGAGGTGTGGCGCTACGCCGAACGGGTGAAGTGCAAGGGGGGATTCATCATCAAATAGGCCCAGATCGAGGGTCGATGGACGCTGATCGACGCAAGACGGTTACCTCGTGTTTTCAGCCCCATCGAGCGGGCACCCGCTCATTTGGTTACCCTGTACCGGACGGACAGCCTGCAGGGGTTCCACCCACACCCACGGTCCGTCCCGGGACAGCCGGTCACCACGGACTGCTCTCACACGAGTTACCGGCGCCACCGCGTCCTTAACTGCCTTCGACTCAGACCCGAGGGGATGTCAGGCGACCGGAAGCAGACTGGCCCTGTACGTCCCGAGGGTGACCCGACACATAAGGAGTGCGCGGTGACACCGGAGAAGACGAATCGCGATCAGCGCCCCAAGGAACGCACGGAGCGCGGAGGCCGGCCCGAGAAGAAGCTCGGCAGCCTCGACGTGTGGGCCAGGTCCGCCCCGATCCGCCTGGCGGGGTATGAGGACGACCTCGCCGAGCCCCACATCCTGCCCAGCGTGGACTGACCGCTCGCGGCGGGAGTCATCGCGAACGCTGACGGCATGGGCGTGCCAGACTCACGTCCATGCTGATCAGAGAAGCCGCGGCCGACGACTGGCCGCGGATCTGGCCTTTCTGGCACCGGATCGTCGCCGCGGGTGAGACCTACACCTGGGACCCGGGCACCTCGGAGGAGGCGGCCCGGGCTCTGTGGATGGCACCGGGCAAGCGTGTGTACGTCGCCGAGGACGCCACCGGAGCGGTCGTCGGCTCGGCCTACGTCACCCCCAACTACGGCGGCCCCGCCGCCCGCGTCGCGGGCGCCGGATTCATGGTCGACCCCGACCGCGCCGGGCTCGGCATCGGGCGCGCGCTCGCCGAGCACATCCTCGCCGCGGCGAAGGCCGACGGCTATCGGGGCATGGTCTTCAACGCCGTCGTGGAGACCAATCCGGCCGTCAAGCTGTGGACCTCGCTCGGCTTCACGGTCCTCGGCACCGTGCCGGACGCCTACGAGCACCCCCGGCACGGGTGGGTGGGACTGCACATCATGTACAAGGCGCTGTGAAGCCCCCGCGCTCCTAGGGACCGCGCCGCTCAGTCCAGCGGCGCCGTTCGCCGCCACGGCCGCAGTTCCTCCAACTGACCTGCCAGCTCCAGGAGTTCGAGCTCGGATCCGGGGCGTCCGACCAGCTGCACGGCCGCCGGGGCCCCGCTCGGCAGGGTCCCGAACGGCACCGCCATCGCGGGCCACCCGGTGAGGTTCCACTGCGGTGTCAGGGGCGAGTAGTTGGTGTTGACCAGCACATTGCGCAGCCAGCCCCGCTTGTGCCACGGTGCGGCGGCCGGCCCCCGGCGGGCCAGCGCCGGGGTGAGCAGCACGTCGTGCTCCGCGAAGAACGGCTCCAGGCGCCCGCGCAGCTGCTCGCGGCGCTCACCCGTGCGTACCCCGGCCACGAAGCGGCGCCCCACGGTGGCGTGCACCCGAGTCCGCCGGGCCAGTCGGCGCGGGTCGAGGTCCTCGGCGTCGACCGCCGTGCCCGCCGTCCAGTGCATCAGCGCGGCGGTGCCCAGCCAGTAGGGGTACGGCGGGTCGGCGGGCCGCACCTCGTGGCCCGCCCCGGCCAGCAACTCCGCGGCCTCCCGGGCCGCGTTCGCGTAAGGGCGTCCGACACCCACGCCGACCAGCGGACTGCGCACGGAGACGGCCACCTTGCGGACGAGGTTCCCCGAGGGGCGTATCGCCTCGGTGTCCGACAGGACCGCGAACATCAAACGGGCGTCCTCGACCGTGGTGGCGAGCGGCCCGTTCTCCGACATGCCGAACCAGTCGCCGTGACCGATGCCCGCCGGGATCGTGCCATGCCCCGGCTTGAGGCCGAGGATGCCGCAGTTGGCGGCCGGGATGCGCAGTGAACCCATCCCGTCGTTGCCCAGCGCGATCGGCACCATCCCGGCGGCGACCGCGGCCGCGCTGCCGCCCGAGGAGCCGCCCGCCGTGCGCGAGGTGTCCCAGGGGTTGCGGGCCGTGCCGTGCACACCCTCGGAGGTGCCGAAGACACAGAGCTCGGGCACGTTGGTGAGGCCCACGACCACGGCGCCCGCCGCGCGCAGCCGCGCCACCGTCACATGGTCGTGATCGGCGGGGGTGTCCGCGGTCGCGGCGGAGCCGTTGCGGTTCGCCTCGCCGCGCACCGCGAGGTTGTCCTTGACGGCCACGGGCACCCCCGCGAGGGGGAGTTCGGCCAGGTCCGCGCGGCCGGCCAGCTCGTCGGCCTCCGCGAGGGCCGCCTCGGACCGTACGACACGGAAGGCACCCACGCGCGCGTCGAGCCGGTCGATCCGCGCGAGGTGGTCGGCCACCACCTCGTGGGGCGTGGCCCGCTTCTCGCGTACGGCTGCGGCGATCTCGGTGGCGGTCCGGCCGACCCAGCTGGTCACGGGTGCTCCTCGGGGACAGGGGATTACTGGCGAGTACGAGGAGCACTGTGCCCGGCGGCGGGGTGCCGCGTCGAGAGCCGCCGCCCTTGGACATTCGGATCGGTCTTCTTGGACTTTCGCGCCCACGCTTGTCCGGTATCTCCACAGAGTCGCAGATCATCCGATCACTTGCTCAACTTTCGCACCTGCCCGCCCCATTGACAGGATCTGGTGGCGCCTCAATCATCAAACATCCGATGAATTGGAGCCGCTATGAGCACGTATCCAAGACGTCAGGTTCTGGGCGCCGCGGCCGGAGTGGCCGTCGCGGCCACTCTTCCCCTCGCGGCCACGGCCGAAGCGCGACCGGCGGTCGAGCAGCACGGCCAGTGGGTTCCCGTCCCCGACCAGATCCCCGTGCCGCTCGACGCGTACACCGACAACGACGGCATCGACACGGCGACCGCCCCCGGCGGCAGCTTCGACGGCTCGGGGTACACGTTCCCCGGCGAGGAGCTCCCGGCGGGCCCCGTCGAGGTGGACGGCATCGCGTTCGTCTTCCCCTCCGCCGCCGCGGGCGCCCGGAACAACGTGGTGGCCCTCGGCCAGCGCATCGACCTGCCGAGCGGACGCTATCTCTCGGCCCACTTCCTCACCGCGGGCAGCTACGGTGACGCCTCGGGCCGGGCCACCGTGCACTACGCCGACGGCTCGACGACCACCGCCGGGCTCGGCGGCGCGGACTGGTACGCGACCGGCGGGTCGCTGTCGGCCCCGTACCGCTACCGGCCGGACGGCACGAAGGACGAGCACGGCGTGGGGATCGGCACGGCCGAGGTCTGGATCGACCCCCAGCGCGAGGCGGTCGCCCTCACCCTGCCGACCACCAACCCCGCCGAGGCCGGCAAGGCCTCCCTCCACCTCTTCGCCCTCTCCCTCCAACCGGCCGCGCAGGGCCGGGCGTTGGCCCTGCGGGACGCGCACTCCACCTTCTCCCTGCTGGAGTCGAGCGGCGCGCAGAGCGTGGAGGCCACGGTCGTCAACGCGGGCACGGTCGCCGTCCTCGCCGGCGACCGGGTGTCGGTCGGCGTCGACGTGCCGGGCGCCCGCACCGTCGAGCCCGCCCACGTCGTCCGCCTCGACCCCGGCGAGCAGGCGCGCGTCCGGGTCGGCATCCGCAACCGCGTGGGCACGGCACCGGGCACCGCGCGGCCCGGAAAGGTGACCGTCACCGGACGCGGGCAGCAGGTGACCTCCGCCGGGCGCGAGCTGATCCTCGGCGTGCCCGACTACCAGCCCACCGAGAGCTCTCTCGCCGGGCACCAGGCCCCGTACTGGTTCCACCGCGCCAAGTTCGGCATCTTCATCCACTGGGGCGTCTACTCGGTGCCCGCCTGGTCTCCGGTCGGCAAGCAGTACGCCGAGTGGTACTGGAACCACCTGCAGAGCCCGGACAACGCGGTGTACGCCTACCATCGGGACACCTACGGCGAGAACTTCGCCTACGACGACTTCATCCCGATGTTCACGGCGGAGAGGTTCGACCCCCGGGCCTGGGTGGAGCTCTTCCGTGACGCGGGAGCCCAGTACCACGTGCTCACCTCCAAGCACCACGAGGGCTTCGCCCTGTGGGACACCAAGGTCTCCGACCGCAACGCCGTGAAGATGGGCCCGAAGCGCGATCTGATCCGTGAACTCTTCGACGCCTCGAAGAAGTTCACGCCCGAGTTGCACCGCGGCCTGTACTTCTCCATGCCCGAGTGGTTCAACCCCGACAACCCGTGGATGGGCCACGCCCCGCGCAACCCGTACACCCTGGAGCCACTCCCGTACACCGGATACACCGCGGGCAAGGACTTCGTGAAGGACTATCAGGCCCCGCAGATGCTGGAACTGATCCACGGCTACGACCCGTCGCTCATCTGGTGCGACATCGGCGGCGCGAACGACAGCCTCCATGTCCTCGCCGAGTACTTCAACCACGGCAAGAACAGACCCAAGCCGTACGAGGTGACCGTCAACAACCGCTCGGGCATCGGCTTCCACGACTTCACCACCCCCGAGTACACGACGTACGAGAACACGGTCGTCGCGAAGTGGGAGTCGAGCCGGGGACTCGACCCCTTCAGCTACGGCTACAACAAGGCGACGCCCGACGCCGCCTACATGACCGCCGAGGAGGTGGTCCACAGCCTGGTCGACATCGTGTCGAAGAACGGCAACTTCCTGCTGGACATCGGCCCCCGCGCGGACGGCACCATCCCGGAGATCATGCAGACCCGGCTGCGCGAGACCGGCCGCTGGCTCAGGACCAACGGCGAGGCGATCTACGACACCACGTACTGGTCGCGGATGGCGCAGCTCGGCGAGGACCTGCGGTTCACGGTCCGGCAGAACGAGGCGTTCTACATCCACTCGCTGACCGAGCCCGGCGCCACACTGACCGTCGAGGCACCGGTGCCGATCCGCGGTGGGGACAAGGTGACGATGCTCGGCCATGACCGGCCGCTGACCTGGACGGTGAGCGGCGGGTCGCTGGTCGTCGACGTGCCCGAAGCGGCCCGCAAGGCGGGGCAGTACGTGTGGGTGTTCAAGGTGGAATGGCATGGCTGACCAACACGCCGCACGGTCCGTACGGAGCCGGTGGACGCGGAGGGTCGTCGGATGCGCGGTGGCGCTGCTGCTGACGCTCGCGACGCCGGCCCCGGCGCTGGCGCGAACGGTGCAGGCGGGGACGGCCGCGGTGCCTCCCGTCACGGTTCCCGCCCTCTCCAACTGGACGCCGGAACAAGGCAGTTACTCCATCGGCCCCGGATCGCGCATCGTCGCCCGCGACCCCGCGGCACGCCGGGTCGCGGACACTCTCGCCGACGATCTGCGCGCGGCGGGCCACGGCACCGTTCCCGTCGTACGGCAGGGCGCGCACACGGGTGACATCGTGATCGGCGTCGACCCCTCCGCGTCGCGGCTCGGCGCGGAGGGCTACGAACTGCGCGCGGGCAAGAGCCTGTTGGTGACCGCGGCCGCCGAGACCGGTGCCTTCTACGGCACCCGCAGCCTCCTCCAACTCCTCGCCCAGAGCGACCGCGTGCCCGCCGGGAGCACGGTCGACGTGCCCCAGTACAAGGAACGCGGTGTCGGCGTCTGCGCCTGCTACGTCCACATCTCCACGGCCTGGCTGGAGAACCTGGTACGCGACATGGCGTATCACAAGCTCAACCAGCTGCTGCTCGAACTGAAGGTGAAGAGCGACGCCCACCCCGAGGCCAACGCCTGGGGCTACTACACCAAGGACGAGATACGCCGGCTCGTGGCCCTCGGCGAGAAGTACCACGTCGAGATCGTCCCGGAGATCAACTCGCCCGGGCACATGGACCCCTGGATCCAGAACCGCCCGGACCTCCAGCTCACCGACGCCGACGGTGTGAAGCAGCCCGCCCGGCTCGACATCACACAGGACGCGGCCTTCACGTACTACACGAGCCTGATCGACGAGTACGCGCAGGTGTTCACGTCCGGGTCCTGGCACATGGGCGCCGACGAGTACATGCTCGGCTCCGACTTCGCCAAGTACCCGCAGATCCTCGCCTACGCACGGGCCAGGTACGGCGCGAACGCCACCCCGCAGGACGCGTTCGTCGACTTCGTCAACCGTGTCCAGGCCTACGCGGCGGCCAAGGGCAAGAAGCTGCGCATCTGGAACGACGGTCTCACCGGCGCCAACACGGTGCCCGTCACGGCCGGTACGACGGTCGAGCACTGGCTGAACGTGACGACCAAGCCCAGCCGACTCATCGCGCAGGGCTATCCGTTGATGAACGCCGCCTACTCCCTCTACCTCGTCCGCGGCGGCTTCCACACCGACACGAAGGCGCTGTACGACCAGAGCTGGGACCCGCGCAGTTTCGAGGGCGAGAAGCTCGCCTCACGCGCGGGCGTCACCGGGGCGAAGATCAGCCTCTGGCCGGACAACGGGCGCGGGGAGACCGAGAACGAGGTCGCGACCGCCATGGACCCGGCCCTGCGGCACATCGCCCAGGTCACCTGGGGCTCGGCGCACCCCGACCCGACGTACGCCGAGTTCACCGCGCGCGGTGCGGCCGTGGGGCACGCGCCCGGGTGGCGGGACCTGGCCCGCGTGCCGGTGCCCGAGGGGACGTACACCTTCCGCAGTGGGGCCGCGACCGCCGATCTCCAGGTCCGGCGGACCACGGACGGCTATGTGACCCTGCGGTCCACGACGAGCGGCGGCTGTCTGGAGGTGAGCGGCGGAAAGCTCACGCTGAACGTGCCCCTGGACCCCGGTGTCCAGGTGACCGAAGCACCGTGCGTCGCCGCGGACACCTTGCAGCGCTGGGAGCTGGAGCCGGTGCGCGGCGGCGGACACCGGCTCGTCAACGCGATCACACGGATGGCGGTGCACGTGACGGACGAAGGCCGGCTCCTCCAGTACCCACCGGACCAAGAACCGCCGTCCGTCTGGCAGTTGACCATCCACTGATGTGAGGAGACCCCATCCCATGGCCATCTCCAGACGCCTCTTCGTCCTGGCATCCACCGCCCTCGTCGCGTCCACCGGCACATCCGTCGCCCTCGCGACCCCCGGCGAAGCTCCCTCCCGCATCCCCGTCAGCCCCTCCGACACCGAGGACGACCTGGTCCGCAAGGCCTCCCAGGTCCGGCCCACCGCACGGCAGATCGCCTGGCAGAACCTCGGACGCACCGCCTTCCTGCACTTCGGCGTGAACACCTTCACCGGCCTGGAGTGGGGGACCGGTGACGAGGACCCGGACGTCTTCCAGCCCGTCGGTCTCGACACCGACCAGTGGGCCCGCGCCCTGCGCGACGGCGGCTTCGAGCTCGCCATCCTCACCGTCAAGCACCACGACGGGTTCGTCCTGCACCCGTCGCGCTACACCGACCACTCGGTGGCGTCGAGCAGTTGGCGCGGCGGGCGGGGCGACGTGCTGCGCTCCTTCGCCGACTCGATGCGCCGCCACGGGATCAAGGTCGGCGTCTACATCTCACCGGCCGACGAGAACCAGTACCTGCACGGCGTCTACGCCAACGGCAGCGCGCGCACGGAGCGCACCATCCCGACGCTCGTCGACGGCGACGACCGTACGAACCCGAGGACGTTCACGCTGGACGCCACCGACTACGGCGCCCATATGCTCAACCAGCTCTACGAAGTGCTCACCGAGTACGGACCCGTCGACGAGGTGTGGTTCGACGGAGCACAGGGCCGTATTCCGCCCGACAAGGTGGAGAAGTACGACTGGGACAGCTGGTACGCGCTGGTCCGGGCCCTCGCCCCCGACGCCTCGATCGCCGTGTCCGGGCCCGATGTGCGCTGGGTCGGCAACGAGGGCGGGCTCGCCCGCGAGGACGAGTGGAGCGTCGTACCGGTCACGCGGAAGGACAACGGCCGCACGGACTACGCGCTCGCCTACGACGCACCCGACGAGGGCAGCCGGGCCGCGCTCGTGGCGGCCCGGCCGGTGGCCGACTACCTGCAGTGGTGGCCGGCCGAGTGCGATGTGTCCATCCGCGACGGCTGGTTCTACCACGCCGACCAGCAGCCCAAGAGCGTGGACGAGTTGACCGACATCTACTTCCGCTCGGTCGGCCGCAACTCGGTGCTGCTCCTCAACATCCCACCCGACACGCAGGGCTTGCTGCCGGCCGCCGACGTGGTGCGGCTGCGCGAGTTCCGCGAACGCGTGGACCGGGAGCTGCCGGAGGACCTGGGGCGTGGCGCCGTGGTCCGCTCCTCCCCGGGGGTCTTCACCGTCGACCTCGATACGGAACACGAGGTGGACCGGATCCGGCTCGCCGAGGACATCCGGCACGGCCAGCAGGTGGAGAGCTTCGTGGTCGAGGCGTACGGAGCCGGCGCCTGGAGCCGGGTGGCCGGGGCGGGCACGATCGGAGCGAGCCGGATCCTGCTGCTCCCCGCGCCCGTACGGGCCCGGCACTGGCGCCTTCGGGTGACGCGGTCGCGGCGGACCGCGCGGATCGCGGAGTTCGCCCTGCATCGCTCACGGATCTGACGCGTACGGGGGGTGGACGCCCCGCACGGCGTCCACCCCTCAGCGTCTCCGGCTCCGGGTCCTCTCCTCAGCGTCGCCGACTGCGCGTCCGCCCCTCACCCTCTCAAGCCCCGCGGGGCCCCGTACTCTCCCGTTCGATCAGCCGCGGCACCGGTACCTGCACCGTCCGGGCCGGACCGCCGTCCAGCAGCGCGGTGAGTTCCTGGGCGGCCGTGCGGCCGAACTGGACGGTGTCGCGGGAGAGGGCGGACAGCCAGGGTTTGACCATGCGGCACAGGGGCGAGTCCTCCCAGGCGACGACCGAGACGTCGCCCGGCACCAGGAAGCCCAGTTCCGTGGCGGCGGCGACGCCGGCGACGGCCATCACGTCGTTGTCGTAGACCAGCGCGGTCGGAGGGGTGCCGCTCTCCAGGACGCGGCGGGTGACGGCGGCGCCCTCCGCGTCCGAGTAGTCCGTCGGGACCGAGCGCACCTCCGTCAGACCCCGCCGCTCGGCCTCCGCGCGCAGGGTGCGGATCCGGCGCTCGGTGTGGGCGAGCCCCGGCAGCCCCGCGATGTGCACGATCCGGCGGTGGCCGAGCGCGTACAGCTCGTCCACCACCGCGGCCATCGCGCCCGCGTCGTCCGCCCAGACGGTGGAGATCCCCGGGTGCCCCGCGTCCGGTACGCCGCCGATCACCACGGCGGGCAGACCCAGCTCCTCCAGGAGGTCCGGACGCGGATCGTCGGTCCGCGGGTCCACGACCATGACGCCGTCCACACGGTGCTCGGCCCACCAGCGCCGATAGACCGCGCACTCGTCGGCCACGTCCTCCACCACCTGGAAGAGCAGGCCGAGATGACGCTCGGCCAGCACCTCCTGGATGCCGGAGATCAGCTGCAGGAAGAACGAGTCCACGCCCAGGGTGTCGGCGGGACGGGCCACCACGAGACCCACCGTCGCCGCGCCCTCGCCGGACAGCTGGCGCGCCGCCGTACTCGGCCGCCAGCCCAGCTGTTCGGCCACGCGACGGACCCGGTCGCGGGTGATCTCGGAGACTCCGGGCCGGTCGTTGAGCGCGAAGGAGACCGCGCTCTCGGAGACCCCGGCGCGCTGTGCGATGTCCTTCATCGTCGGTCGGCGCGCGGGTGACCGCTTGGCTGGCAACCCTGTTCCCCGTTCTGCTGAGCTGGTGTACTAATGCGCTTGAGCTGAGGCAATCTAAAGCGCATTAGTGATCGATTGCAAGGGGCTGGTGAAACGTCTGTGACCAGCCATGTTGTGGCACTAATGAATTTAGCTGAGCCAAATCCATTGACTTGCCCGGCGAGTTGGCTGCAAGGTCTGCCCCGGCACCGTTACCCCTGCTGCAAGAGGAGCCCCATCCGTGCGCATCTCCCGCAGAGCTCTCGCCGCCGCCGCCACCGTCGCCGTTCTCCTGCCGCTGAGCGCCTGCGGCTCCGGGAGCGACGGCAGTGGCTCGACGGACGCCTCCGGCAAGGTCGAGGGCGACATCACCTTCCAGACCTGGAACCTGAGGGCCAACTTCAAGCCGTACTTCGAGGGCGTGATCGCCGACTTCGAGAAGAAGTACCCCGGCACCCATGTGAAGTGGGTCGACCAGCCCGCCGAGGGCTACGCCGACAAGATCAGCGCGGACGCGGCCGGCGGCACCCTGCCCGACGTCGTCAACGTCTCGCCGGACCTCGTCGCCCCGCTCGCCAAGGCGGGCCTCGCCCTCGACCTCGACAAGTCCGCCGCGCAGTACAAGAAGGAGTACCTGGACGGCGCCTGGGCCAGCCACCAGATACCGGGCATGACCGGCACGTACGCCTTCCCCTGGTACCTCAACACCGGCCCGCTCTTCTACAACAAGTCCCTGTTCAAGGAGGCCGGCCTCGACGCCTCCAAGCCGCCGACGACGTACGACGAACTCTTCGCCGACGCCCTGCAACTGGCGAAGAAGAGCGACGGCAAGGTCGCCACACTCGCCAACGTGCCCACCATCGAGGACTTCGGCCGCTACGGCGTCGAGCTGATGAACAAGGAAGGCACCGCCTTCGCCTTCAACGACGCCAAGGGAGTCGAACTCCTCACCAAGTACAAGGAGTTGTACGACGCGAAGGCGCTCGACCCGCAGGCGCTGACCGCGACCCCGGAGTCCTCGGGCAAGAAGTTCCTCACCGAGGCCGTCGCCATGAACCCCGGCAGCGCCCTGGACCTCGGCAACTTCAAGAAGCAGGCCCCGAACCTCTACAAGAACATCGGCATCACGGACCAGATCACCAGCACCGGCAAGGTGAACATGTATGTGATGGGCGTGATGGTCAACTCGCGCACCAAGCACACTCCCGCCTCGGTCGCCTTCGCGCACTTCGTCACCGACGCGCAGAACCAGATGTCCTTCGCCAAGAAGGTCGCGATCTTCCCGAGCACCGCGGGCTCGCTCGACGACCCGTACTTCACCAAGGAGGACGGCACCGACGAGACCCGCGTGCGGATCGCCGCCGCCAAGTCCCTGAAGAACGCGGTCAACTACACGCCGGTCCTCTTCAGCGAGCAGATGAAGACCGCGCTGCGCAACGAGGTCGCGAAGGCCCTGCAGGGCAAGGAGAGCCCCAAGACGGCTCTTGACAACGCTGTCAAGGCCTGCGACACGCTGCTCAAGCAGCAGGGCTGAGCGGGGCCATGGCGAGTTCGTCCAGCACCGCCCGGGTACGGCGCCAACTGCCGACCAGCCCCTGGCTGTTCGCCGCTCCCGGCCTCCTGGTCGTGGGCGTGTTCATCCTCTATCCGTTCGTCTCGACCGTGGTCAACGCCTTCACCGACCGCCGCACCCTGATCCCGGGCACGTTCGTGGGCCTCGCCAACTTCCGCGAGCTGCTGCACGACGACATGTTCTGGATCGGGCTGCGCAACAGCACGCTGTACGTCCTCGGGGTCGTCCCCGCACTCGTCCTGCTGCCGTTGCTGCTCGCCCTGCTGGTCCAGAAGAACATCCCCGGCATCACCTTCTTCCGGTCGGCCTTCTACACCCCGGTGGTCGCGTCCATCGTCGTGGTCGGCCTGATCTGGGTGTGGCTCCTGGACGAACGCGGCCTGGTGAACTCGCTGTTGGAGTCGATCGGCGTCGGCAGGGTCGGCTTCCTCAGCGACCAGTGGCTGCTCCTGCTGAGCGCCATGGCCGTCACGGTCTGGAAGGGCCTCGGCTACTACATGATCATCTATCTGGCCGCGCTCGCCAATGTGCCACGCGAGCTGCACGAGGCCGCTTCGGTCGACGGCGCGGGCGCGGTCCGGCGCTTCCTCACGGTCACCGTGCCCGCCGTCCGCTCCACCATGGTGCTGGTCGCCGCGCTCTCCTCGGTCGCCGCCTTCAAGGTGTTCTCCGAGGTGTACCTGATGGCGGGCCCCGACGGCGGCCCGGCGGGCGAGGACACCACCCTCGTCATGCTGGTCCAGCGCACCGGCACCGGACTGACCGGCCGGGTCGGCTACGCCTCCGCCATCTCGGTCGTCGTCTTCGTCGTCACCGTCGCGCTGATGCTGCTCGTGCTGCGCGCCGACCGCAAGGAGGACGCGTGAGCGCACCGGACGGAGGACGCGTGAGCGTGCGGGAAGGAGGACGCGTGAGCGTGCTGGAGAAGGAGCGCGACGTCGAACGGCGTCCGCCGGCCGAGCGCGGGCCCCGTCGCCGCCGTATCACCGACGAGCACGGCCGCCGTGTCCGCGGCTGGGAACTCGCCCTGCGCTACCTGCTGCTGCTCGCCGTCCTCGCCCTGACCGTCGGCCCGTTCCTGTGGCAGCTGTCCACCTCGCTCAAGGGACCGACCGAGGACATCTTCAGTTCACCGCCGAAGTTCCTGCCGGGCGACCCCACGCTGCACAACTACAAGCGCGTCGCCGACACCATCCCCGTCTGGGACTACGCCTTCAACTCCCTGAAGGTCGCGGGCGCCAACGTCGTCACCAACTGCGTCGGCTCGGCCCTCGCGGGCTACGCCCTGGCCCGTCTGCGCTACCGGGGCAGGCGCGTGGCGACCCTCGTGTTCATCCTCGCGATGCTGGTCCCCGTCGAGGGCATCATCATCGCCCAGTTCACCACCATGCGTGAGCTGGGCCTGAACAACACGCTCATCGGGGTCGTCCTGCCCGGCTGCATCGGCGCGATGAACGTCCTGCTGATGCGCAACGCCTTCCTGAACCTGCCGTACGAGATCGAGGAGGCGGCCTACGTGGACGGCGCGAACACCTGGCAGCGGTTCCTGCGAATCGCGCTGCCCTCGGTGAAGGGCACGCTCGCCGTCGTCGCGATCTTCGCCTTCATGGGCGCCTGGGACGACTTCCTGTGGCCGCTCATCGTGCTCAGCGACCCCTCGAAGTTCACCCTCACCATCGGCCTCAACTATCTGCACGGCACCTTCGCCAACGACGAACGGCTCGTCGCCGCGGGCACGGTCATCGCCGTGGCGCCGCTCATCGCCCTCTTCGCCTGCCTGCAGCGGTACTTCTTCCGCGGGGTGGGGGAGGGCGCCGTCAAGGGCTGACCTCCCGCTGTCCCGATTCGCTTCGCAAGGATCCCGCATGCCTTCTGCCGTGCGCTTCGGCGTCAACTACACGCCCAGCGAAGGGTGGTTCCACCACTGGCTCGACTTCGACCTCGACTCCGTACGCGCCGACCTCGACTCCATCGCCGCGCTGGGCCTCGACCACATCCGGGTCTTCCCGCTGTGGCCCTACTTCCAGCCCAACCGCGCGCTGATCCGCCCGCGCGCCGTCGAGCAGCTGCTCCAGCTCGTCGACGCGGCCGGAGAGCGGGGGCTCGACGTCAACGTGGACGGTCTGCAGGGGCACCTGTCGAGCTTCGACTTCCTGCCCGCGTGGACGCGGACCTGGCACCGGCGCAACCTGTTCACCGACCCGGAGGTCCTCGACGGCCAGGCGGTCTATCTGCGTACGCTCGCCGCGGCCCTCGCCGACCGCCCGCACTTCATCGGCATGACGCTCGGCAACGAGGTGAACCAGTTCTCGGCGGGCCCGCCCCATCCGGACCCCGACCGGGCGAGCAGCGCCCAGATCGACGACTGGCTGGAGCGGATGCTCGCCGCCTGCGAGGAGGGCGCCCCCGGCAGGCTGCATCTGCACGCCGAGTACGACGCCACCTGGTACCAGGACGACATGCCGTTCACCCCGGGCCAGGCCGCCCGCCGCGGCGCCGTCACGGCCGTACACTCCTGGGTCTTCAACGGCACCGCCCAGCGACACGGCCGTACCTCCGTGCCGACCGAACACCACGCCGCGTATCTGATCGAGCTGAGCAAGGCTTGGGCCGACGACCCGCACCGGCCCGTCTGGCTCCAGGAGGTCGGCGCACCCGCCCCCCTGATCCCGCCCGAGCACGCCGCGGCCTTCACCGAGGCCACCGTCGCGGCGGCGCTGGACTGCCCCGACCTGTGGGGCATCACCTGGTGGTGCTCCCACGACGTCTCCCGCGACCTCGCCGACTTCCCCGAACTCGAATACGGGCTCGGCCTGTTGACCAACGACCGGCGTCCCAAGGACAGCGCGCGGACGCTGGCCCGCGCCGCCCGCGAGCACCACCACACGCCCGCCCCCCGGACCACGGCGCTGATCGTCCCCGCCGACCCCGCCGTCCGCTCGCTGTGCGCCCCGGGCGGCCCCGTCTTCGAGGCGTTCTTCCGGCTCACGGCCGACGGCGCCCGCCCCACCACCGTCCTCGACGCGCGCGCGGACGACAAGGAACACCTCGCCGCGCGCGGCATCACCGAAGTCGTCAGTCCCGATCAGGTACTCCCCATCCCACAAGGAGGAACCCGCTCGTGAACCCCACCAGACGCACCGTCCTGCTCGCCGGCGCCGCCGCCGCGCTGCTGCCCGCCCTGCCCGGTCTGCCCGCGGTCGCGGCGAC
>LRTP01000273.1 GCA_001550305.1 Streptomyces diastatochromogenes | reverse complement strand
ACCCCGCCCCCCACCCTCGCCCCCCACAGAACCCGGAGCGGACTCCACCCCGTCGGCCCCGCCGACCTCGGCGGCAATGGGTTCCTCGGCATCCATGGCCCTCATGTGCGACTCCAGGTGCATGCGCTCGCGTTCGTTGCAGCGAAAGTTAGATCAAACGGTCGGTACAATCAATGCTTCCGAACAACATGGCTGCCGGCAACCCCTGCGCGGCCCACCGCGTCCCGTCAAGGACCTGCACTCTTCCCGCGTCACCGCCATTGAGTCGAACCCTTCCCCTCATCTACGCTCGGGCTGAATATTCGATCGACCGGTCGAAATATCAATGAGGCTCGCGTGGGGAGTCGCGGCCCCTGTCACGTTGGAGGGCAGATGAGCGAATCGACGAAGGCGTCGAGTGCGGCGGACCAGGACCGAGTCGACGTGCTGGTCGTGGGAGCGGGTGTCACGGGCATCTACCAGCTGTATCGGGCCCGCGAGGCCGGTTTCTCGGCGAAGCTGGTCGAGGCGGGAACCGGTGTGGGCGGCACCTGGTACTGGAACCGCTACCCCGAGGCCCGCTTCGACTCCGAGAGCTACACCTACGGCTACCTGTTCTCGAAGGAGCTGTGGGAGGAGTGGGAGTGGTCGGAGCGGTTCGCCGGCCAGCCGGAGATAGAGCGCTACTTCAACTACGTGGTCGACCGTTTCGACCTGCGGCGCGACATCGTGTTCGGCGCCAAGGTGACCGCGACCGTCTACGACGAGCCGTCCGGGACGTGGACCGTGCGGACCTCCGACAGCGCCGAGCACCGGTCGCGCTTCGTCGTCGCGGCGACCGGCATCCTCTCCGTGCCGTTCATCCCGGACATTCCGGGGCGCGGCGACTTCCGGGGCGAGCAGCACCACACCGGTCTGTGGCCGAAGGCGCCCGTCGACTTCTCCGGCAAGCGCGTGGCCCTGATCGGCACCGGGTCCAGCGGTGTGCAGATCGTCCCCGCGATCGCGGACGAGGTGGCCTCCCTGACGGTGTACCAGAAGGAGGCCGACTGGCTCACCCCGCTCAACAACGCCCCGATCGCGCCCGAGGAACAGGCGGAACTCAAGGCGAACTTCGAGTCCATCCGCGAGACGCTGAACACCTCGCCGAGCGGGTTCCTCCATCAGATCACCATGCGTTCGGGCCTCGACGACTCCCCCGAGCAGCGGCAGGAGTTCTACGAGGAGCGGTGGAACGGCCCCGGCTTCACCAAGCTGTCCGAGCACTACATGGACATGACGACCAACCCCACCGTGAACGCGGAGTGGTGCGAGTTCCTCGCCGGGAAGATCCGCGGCATCGTCAAGGATCCCGGGACGGCGGAGAAGCTGATCCCCAAGGGGCACGGCTACGGCGGTCGGCGGCCCCCGTTCGGGACCGGCTACTACGAGACGTACAACAAGCCGAACGTCTTCCTCGTCGACCTCAACGAGACGCCCATCACCCGCATCACCGAGACCGGCGTCGAGACGGCGGAAGGCGCGCAGGAGATCGACATCATCATCTGGGCGACGGGTTACGACTTCGGGACCGGCGCACTCAACCGGCTGGGGGTGCGCGGCCGAGGGGGGCTCGCGCTGGAGGAGTACTGGGAGGACGGCCCGCGCACCTACCTCGGGGTCGCGGCCGCCGGCTTCCCGAACTTCTTCTTCCCCGGCGGCCCGCACGGCGCGCTCGGCAACAACCCGCGCTACTCCGGCGACCAGGTGGACTTCGTCGTCGACGCGCTCGTCCACACGCGGGAACGCGGCCATGACGTGATCGAGGTGACCGCCGCCGCCGAGGACGAGTGGACGGACAAGATGAACAGCAGCGGGGACCTGTCCTCGTTCCTGAAGAGCAGTTACTTCTACGGGGCCAACATCCCCGGCAAACCGGTGCGGCAGCTGCTGAACCCGACGGGGCGGTGGGCGCTCCAGGAGATGATCGCCGCCATCCAGCGGGACGAGTACGCGACGTTCGTCTTCTCCAAGGCCACGAAAGAGGCGTAGGCGTACGAAGGCCCGGGCCGTGTGGAGGCGATCGGTCGTCTCCACACGGCCCGGGCGAGCGGGGTTCCTGAGGCAGGAGGAGGGCCCTGCGACGGCTCACGGCCCACCGTCCCCGCCAGCCCTCTGTCTCCTGCGGCCTACGACACGAACGTCGTCACCCTCCGCTGGAACCGCCAGGCGCCGTCACGCCGGCTCAGGGTGTCGTCGTAGCGCCCCACGAGCTGAACCGCCCAGCCCGCATCGCCGCGCTGGAAGAACGCCAGGTTGCTCACCGCGGTCGCCTCGTCCTCGGTCCATGAAGTGACGACCGTGTTGGCCGTCAGGTGGAGTTGGGGCCGGGCCGGCGCGAAGGCGGCGTACCCCTCGCGTATGGCCTCCTGTCCCTCGTAGGTGCCGACGCCGGCGATCTCGGCGACGCCGTCGGGCCAGAACAGGTCGGTCAGGTCGTCGACGCGTCCGGCGTCCAGCGCCTGTGCGTAGGCGGCGATGGCGGCGTGCACGTTCGCCGCCACCGAAGCCCCGGTCGATGCGCTCATCTCGCTCCAAGCTCCAAAAGGTGAGTGGGTCGACTGCTGAAAGAACTACTGGAAGGTGGTGCTCCTGCGGTGCAGCCGCCATGCGCCGTCGCGCCGGTGCAGCGTGTCCTCGTAGTGCCCGACCAGCTGCACCGCCCAGCCGGACTCACCCCGCTGGAGGAAGGCCACGTCGCTCGCCGCGGTCGCCTCGTCCTCCGTCCGCGAGGTGACGACGGTGTTGGTCACCAGATGCAGCTGCGGCTGTGTCGGCGCCCAGGACTTGAAGGCGTCCCGGAGCGCGTCGTGCCCCTCGATGGGATCCATTCCCGGCAGCTCCAGCACCGCGTCGGGCGTGTACAGCGCGACGACGTCGTCCGTGCGGCCCGCGTCCTGGGCCTGGGTGTGCGTGCCGATCACCGCACGCACACCCGCCACGACCCACGCCTCTGTGGATTCGCTCATTCTTCTCTCCAGGGTTTGATGTTTCGACCAGGCAGTCTATTGCCGATTCCTGGGGAATGGGAGTGGAGTGCGTCAGATTTGTTGACCGCTCGGTACAATCACAAATAGCATGCGGACGGCTGTCAACGGGGACTGTGCCGAAGGAGGCGTGATCATGACGAAGCGTTGGAAGCAGCGTCCGCCGGGTTCGACGTGGGGCGACTGGGGTGAGGACGACGAGCTGGGTCGCATCAACCTGCTCACCCCGCAGAAGGTCCTCGAAGGGGTGCGTGAGGTCGAGCACGGGATCAGCTTCAGTCTGAGTCTGCCTCTCGACTATCCGGGCGGTTCGGCGATGAACCAGCGGCGGTACCCGCCGATCCTTCGGCCGACCGAGGACCTCGAGCACAAGCAGGACGTCTTCTACAACGTCGTCGCGCGTGAGCAGATCGACCCTTCGCTGATCGATGTGTGGTCCGACGACGTGGTGACCCTGTGGCTCCAGTACTCGACCCAGTGGGACTCGCTCGCGCACCAGGGCGCCGAGTTCGACGCGGACGGTGACGGGGTCGCCGAGCCGGTCTACTACAACGGCTACCGGGCGGGCGACCACCTGGTCGGACCGCAGGAGGACGCCAAGGGGGACGGCAGCGGGAGCCTCAGCTTCGCCCGCCACCTCGGTCTGGAGAAGATGGCGGAGCACGGGGTCCAGGGGCGGGGTGTCCTCATCGACATCGCCCACCACCTCGGCACCGGCTACCAGCCCGTCGGTTTCAAGCAGCTCCAGGACATCATGGCCGCGGACAACGTGGTGGTGGAGCCCGGTGACATGCTCCTCCTCCACACCGGCTTCGCCACCCAGATCCTCGCCTGGGAGAAGAACCCGGACCCGGTGGCGATCCACCAGACGGCCGCCTACCTCGACGCGGACGACCAGGACCTGCTCGACTGGATCGCCGAGTCGCAGATCTCGGCGCTGATCTCGGACAACTACGCGGTCGAGGGCGTGGGCGTCACACAGGCCCAGGGCCCGCACACGCTCCTGCCGATCCACCACCTCTGCCTCTTCAAGCTCGGTGTCCCGCTCGGTGAGCTGTGGTACCTGCACGAGCTGGCGGCCTGGCTGCGGGAGCACGACCGCAGCCGGTTCCTGCTCACGGCGCCCCCGCTGAACCTGCCGGGAACCCAGGGCAGTCCGCTGACACCGGTCGCGACCGTCTGACGGCTGCTACGACGGGAAGGGCCCCCAGGATTCTGGGGGCCCTTCCCGTCGTAGCCCTTTTTCAGACCGCGGCGATCCTGCGCAGCGTCTCCGCGATCGTGTCCCGTGAGGGAAGCCAGGTCCGCTCCAGAGAGGGCGCGTACGGCGCCGGTACGGAGGGCGGCGCGACCCGGGTGACCGGCGCGTCCAGGTGCCAGAAACCCTCGTCGACGGCGAGGGCGGCCAGCTCGGCGCCGACGCCGAAGTCCCGTACCGCCTCGTGCGCGATGACCAGGCGGTTGGTCTTCGCGAGGGAGGCGAGGAC
Organism: Streptomyces diastatochromogenes; assembly: GCA_001550305.1. GTDB lineage: Bacteria > Actinomycetota > Actinomycetes > Streptomycetales > Streptomycetaceae > Streptomyces > Streptomyces mirabilis_D. Next base: position 15,137 of record LRTP01000273.1, on the reverse strand, counting down.
GGTCTCCCGGTCCAGTGGGGCGATCGTCCGCAGGTCGACGACCTCGACGCTGATGCCCTCGGCGGCGAGCAGCTCCGCGGCGGCCAGGCAGTCCTGGACCATCCGCGACCAGGAGACGAGGGTGATGTCGGTGCCCTCCCGGACGACCTTGGCCCTGCCCAGGGGGATCAGGTGCTCCGCCGGCGGCAGGGGGCCCTTGAGGCCGTACTGCAGGCGGTTCTCGACGAAGACCACCGGGTTGGGGTCCTGGATGGCGGCCCGCAGCAGGCCGTAGGTGTCCGCCGGGTTGGAGGGCATCACCACGGTCAGCCCCGGTATGTGGGCGAGGATGGCCTCCAGGCTCTGCGAGTGCTGGCTGCCGGAGGAGCGTCCGGCGCCGAACTGGGTGCGCACCACGAGCGGCATGGAGGCCCGGCCGCCGGTCATGAAGCGCAGCTTGGCGGCCTGGTTGAGCAGCATGTCCAGGCACACGCCGATGAAGTCCATGTACATGATCTCCACGACCGGCTTCATGCCCGCCATGGCCGCACCCACCGCCGTACCCAGGATGGCGCTCTCGCTGATCGGGGTGTCGCGGACCCGCCCGGGGAAGGCCCCGGCCAGGCCCCGGGTGAGGCCGAAGACGTTGCCGCCCGCGCCGACGTCGATCCCGGCGACGAACACGGTGGGATCCGCGGCGAGTTCGTGTTCCAGGGCGAGGCGTACGGCGTCCATGGAGCGGAAGATCTCGGCCTCGGCCGGGAGCGGGGCAGGCTCGGGCAGGGCGGGGCGCGGGGCCGACACGAAGTCGTACAGGGTCTCCGGGGCGGGCTCCGGCAGACCGCGCGCCCACTCCACGGCCGCCTCGATCTCCTTGTCGATCTCCTCGTCGACGGCGTCGGCCAGCGCGGTCGCCACGCCGGCCGTCTCCAGGCGCTTGCGGGCCACCAGCAGCGGGTCGCGTTCCTTGGCGGCGGTGACCTCCTCGGGGGAGCGGTAGCGCTCGGGGTCGCCCTCGTAGTGGCCGTGCCAGCGGTACGTCTCCGCCTCCACCAGGACCGGACCGCCGCCCTCGCGCAGCCGCCGTACGACCTCGGTCATGGTGTGCGCCACCGCGACGACGTCGTTGCCGTCCACGTGCTCGTACGCGATGCCGTACCCGGCGGCGCGGGCGGAGAGCGGGGCGCGGTGCTGGTCGGCGGCGGGCGAGAACTCGGAGTAGTGGTTGTTCTCGCAGAGGAAGACGACCGGCAGGTCCCATACGGCGGCCAGGTTGACGGCCTCGTGGAACATGCCCTGGGCCACCGCCCCGTCGCCGAAGAACGCCACCACCACGTCACCGGCGGCGCGCAGCTTGGCCGCGGTCGCCACCCCGGTGGCGATCGGCAGTCCGGCGCCGACGATGCCGTTGGCGCCGTAGATGCCGAGGCCCGGGTCCGCGATGTGCATCGAACCGCCCCGGCCCCGGCAGGTCCCGGCGTCCTTGCCCATCAGCTCGGCCATCATCGACGCGGAGTCCAGCCCCTTGGCCAGGACGTGGCCGTGGCCACGGTGGGTGGAGGTGATGCCGTCGCGTGCGCCGAGCGGCCAGCAGGCGCCGACCGCACTGGCCTCCTGCCCGATCGACAGATGCAGGAAGCCGGGGATCTCCGTCGCCTTGTACAGGTCGGAGGCCCGCTCCTCGAACCGTCGGATCCGGCGCATCCGACGGTACATTTCCAGGAGCTGCTCCGCGGTCGCGGAACCGGTGCCGACGCCTGCGTCGGTGAACTGCGGTGCCTCAGTCATGCGCGTCCTCGCAATGCTCGCGCAGACGGCGCGCTTGCGCGCCGCCCGGGGCCGTCTTTTAATGTACCGTTTGGTCTAGCAAACTGGAGCGGCGTCCCCGGAGTCCGCTTCCCCCCAGGTGCGCCGACGGCCGTCTGGAGCGGACGCCGGGTCGGTCTCGGTCGAGACACGCCGTCACATCAGGCGGGGAGTGAATCAATGCCACGACCACCGGGTCATGGACCGGGCTTCGAAGTCAGACGCCAGAAGATCATCGACGTCGCGGCCTCCCTGTTCGCCGAACAGGGATACGCGGCGACCTCCATCAACGACCTGGGCCGCGCGGTTGGGCTCGCCAAGGGGGCGCTCTACTACTACATCGTCTCCAAGGAGAACCTGCTCATCGAGATCCAGTCGCGGGTGATGCGGCCGCTGCTGTCGCGTGCGCGGCAGATCGCGGAACTCGACGAGGATCCCCTGCTGCGACTGCGGCTGCTGTCCGAGTCGCTGCTGACGATCATCTTCCGCAGGCTCGACCACATCTGGGTCTACGAACACGACTACCGCAGTCTCAGCGGCGACGAGCTGGAGACCCTGCTGGGCCAGCGCTCCGACTTCGAGCACCTGGTCTCCGGCCTGCTCGCGGAAGCCGTCGACCAGGGCATCTTCCGTGCGCTCCAACCGCGCCTGGCGACCCTGCAGTTCCTCAACCTGCACAACCACACCTACCAATGGGTGCGCCCCGAGGGGCAGTGGGACGCCGCGTTCCTGTCGCGCGAGTACTGCGCGACCCTGTTCCGCGGCTTCGGCGCGTCCGACAACGCGCTGCCGGACGTGGAGGAGCGGGCCGCCGCGTTCAAGCGCGACCGTCCCGACCTGCCGCTCGACCCCGAGGCGGAGTGGACGCCGGCCGCCGTCGGCGGCTGACCCGGACCCGCGGTGCGCTCCGGCACACCGCGGGACCCGACCGTTCCTCATGGCCGGCTCACGCCTGCTTCACCAGCGCTCTGGCGATGACGTTGCGCTGGATCTCGTTCGTGCCCTCGCCGATCTCCAGGATCTTCGCGTCGGCGTAGAACCGGGAGATCTCCGACTCCCGTACGTAGCCGTAGCCGCCGTGGATCTGCACCGACGCGGAGGCCGCGCGGTTGGCGACCTCGGAGGCGTACAGCTTCGCCATGGCGGCCTCCGTGCTGTGCGGGCGGCCCTGGTCGGCGAGCCAGGCGGCGCGGTAGACCATCCAACGGGCGGCCTCGAACTCGGTGCCGATGTCGGCGATCTTGTGCGCGACGGCCTGGAAGTCCGAGAGCGGGCGGCCGAACTGGTGGCGCTCCGTGGCGTGTTTGACGGCCAGCGCCAGCGCCGCCTTGGTGAGGGAGAGACCGAGCGCGGCGACGCTGATCCGGCCCTTGTCCAGCACGGACAGGAACTGGCGCAGCCCGCCGCCCTCGTCGCCGATCAGATGGTCGTCGGGGATCCAGCAGTCGGTGAAGACCAGCTCCCGGGTGTCCATGGCGTGCCAGCCGAGCTTCTTCAGCTTGTGGCCGCAGGCGTAGCCGGGCGTGCCGGTGGGGACGTAGAAGGTCGCGTACCGCTTGCGCCCGTCGTCGTCCCGGCCCGTCACGGCCAGCAGCGTGACGCCCTGGCTGATGTCGGTGCCCGCGTTGGTGATGAACATCTTGGTGCCGTTGATCACCCAGCCGCCGTCCGCCCGCCGCGCGGTGGTGGCGATACCGGCCGCGTCGGAACCGGCGTCCGGCTCGGTCAGTCCGAAGGCCCCTATCGCCTCGCCCCTGGCCAGCGGCGCCAGCCAGCGCCGCTTCTGCTCCTCGGTGCCGTAGGCCAGGAGCGGCAGCGAGGCGATGGTGGAGTGCGCGTTCCAGGAGGAGGCGACCGACTGGTCGGCGGCGCCGAGTTCCTCCATCACCGCCACGTAGGAGACCGTGTCGGAGCCGGCTCCGTCGTACTCCTCGGGCACGAGCATGCCCATCAGGCCGAGTTCGCCCAGCTTGGTGAAGACCTGGGTCGGGAAGTGCTCGTTCTCCGACCACTCGGCCGCGTGCGGGGTGATCTCCTTGGCTGCGAACTCGCGGACCATGTCCTGCAGGGCCCGAGTCTCCTCAGGCAGGTCGAAATCCATCTCACAGTCCCTTCGGGGTCAGCAGCACCTTGAGGTGCCGGGCGCGGTCGGCGGCCAGGTCCTCGAAGACCCCGGCTCCTCCCGACAGCGGAAAACGCCCGGTGATCAGGGCCGAGGCGTCCAGACGCCCGGTACTCATCAGATCGATCACGCGGGGGATGTCGAAGGTGTAGCCGAGCGTGCCGAGCACGGCACGCTCGTAGAAGACGAGCTGTCCCATGTCGAACTCGACGTTGCCGTGTCCGACACCCGCGAGCACCACCCGGCCGCCGCGCCGCACGCTCGCGACGGCCTGCGCCGCGAGCCGCGCCACCCCGGTCGCGTCGATGACGGCGTCCGGTCCGATGCGTCCGGTCCGCAGGAACACCTCACGGCGTACGTCGCTCGCACTCGGGTCGAAGGCCTCGGTGACGCCGAGTTCGAGGAGCCTCTCCCGGCGTTCCTGGAGCGGCTCGCTGACGTAGAGCCCGGCCGCCCCCGCCAGACGCGCGGCGAGGACCACGGCGAAGCCGATGGGGCCGCCGCCCACGACCAGGACGTTGTCGCCCGGCCGCACCCCGGCCCGGGTGACCGCGTGCAGACCGACCGCCAGGGGCTCGGCCACCGCCGCCATCTCGTCGCTCACGTTGTCCGGTAGACGCGTCAGCCCGGCGAGCGGGACGGTGACGCGCTCGGCGAAGGCGCCCGGCGAGGCGAGGCCCACCGAGCCGCCCTTCGGGCACAGGTGGTACTCGCCGCGGGTGCACCAGTAGCAGACGCCGCAGCGCCAGCAGGGGTCGGCGGTCACCCGGTCGCCGATCCCGATGCCGTGCACCTCCGCGCCCAACGCGACCACCGTGCCGCTCAGTTCGTGGCCGAGGGCGAGCGGTGGTGCGGCGCCCGTGAGCGGATGCGGGCCGGTGCGGATCATGTGCGGGCCTTCGAGGAACTCGTGCAGGTCGGTGCCGCACACCCCGCACCAGGAGACCTCCACGACCGCCTCGTGCGGTCCGGGCTCGGGAGGGTCGGGGACCTCCTCGAGGCGCAGGTCCCGCGCGCCGTGCCAGCGCAGTGCCTTCATGGTGGGCACCCCTTTCGTGTCGTACGGCCTTGGCGCAGCGTGTGAGCGCCGTCATGTGTTGTCGTTCGGCTGCGGCGCCGTCGTGGCTGGTCGCGCAGTTCCCCGCGCCCCTTCGGGGCGCTCCTGTCCCGCATCCCCGAAGCGGGCCCGGCCCGGGCCGTGGTCGAGGAAGGAGCGGATGCCCGTGGTGGCGTCCTGCGTGCCGAACACCCCCGTGAACAGGGCGCGTTCGAGGCTGAGTCCGGTGGCGAGGCCCGCGTCGGCGCCGTGGTCCACCGACTCCTTGATCGCCTCCAGGGCCGCGGCCGGTCCCTCGGCGAGCCGACGGGCGTAGCTCAGGGCGGCGTCGAGCGCCGACCCGGCGGGGACGACCTCGTCCACGAGCCCCAGGCGCAGCGCCTCGTCGGCGGCCACCCGGCGCCCGGTCATCAGCAGGTTCTTCGCCCGCGACGGCCCGATCAGCCGGGTCAGCCGCTGGGTGCCGCCCGACCCCGGCATGATGCCGAGCTGCACCTCCGGCTGGCCGAGGACGGCGTTGTCGGCGGCCACCCGGTAGTCGGCCGCGAGGGCCAGTTCCATACCGCCGCCGAGCGCGTACCCGGTGAGCGCCGCGACGACCGGCATCGGCAGCCGGGCCACCTCGTCGAAGGTCCGCTGCAACGCGCGGTTCCAGCCCCGCACCTCCTCGGGCCCCATCGCGGCCAGGGCCTTGATGTCCGCCCCGGCGGCGAAGAGCCGCTCGCCCCCGTGGAGCACCACGGCCCGTACGTCCCGGGCGTCGGCCAGCTCGCGCGCACAGGCGGAGAGCTCCGCCCGCAGGGCCGAGTCGAAGGCGTTCAGCGGCGGGTTGTCGAGGCGGACCGTGACGACGGGGCCTTCGACGTCGATTCGGATGCGTGGCACAGAGGCACTCCTCGTCTGGCGGAAGCGACATCGCGAGCGCGCGGGTGGTTGTCGAGGCGCACGCGCCGTCGTAAAGTGCGGCACACAAGTTTTATAGACCAATGGGTACACTAAATCTTGAGGGTGGGCAACCGACCGGTCGGATTCCGGCTGCGCCCGCTTTCCCGCCGGGTGGAGCGAGAATTCCGCGCACCCCGGATCGCACAGTCCGCATCCCGCAACCGGATCGCACAACCCACATCGCATATCGCACACCGCAGTGACCGCGTGAGCCGCGGCAGGCAGCGTTCGACGTCGAACACGACCCAGCGAGAGAGTCCCGTGCACAATTTCGCGAGCATCCTCGATTACCACCTGGCCCAGCGGCCCGACGCCGTTGTCGTCGCGCAGGACGAACGGCGTCTGACGGTTCGTCAATTCCATGAGCGGGTCAACCGGCTGGCCGCCGGGCTGGCCGAACTGGGCATCGGGCGCGGCGACGTCGTCGGCCTGCTTCTCTACAACCGGCCGGAGTTCCTGGAACTGGTCTACGCGACCAACCGCCTGGGCGCGGTCTTCCTCCCCTTGAACTACCGACTGTCGGAGGAGGAGTGGCAGTACATCCTGGGCCATGCCCAGGCCAAGGCGATCGTCACCGAGCCGGAGTTCGCCCCCGCGGTGGAGCGGAGCGCCGGCTGTCTGACGGACCTGGAACACCGGATCCTGGTCGAGGACGACAGCTCCACGGAGCCGTGGACCAGCGCGGATGCACGTACCGCCACGGATGCGTGGACCGGCTACGAGGATCTGCTCGCCCGGCACCCGGGTGCCCGCGTGGAGCCCGTGGACGTCGGCCTCGACGACCTCCAGCGGCTGATGTACACCTCCGGCACCACGTCGCGCCCCAAGGGCGTGTGCGTCACGTACGGAAACCTGCAGGCCAAGAACCTGGCCCACATCGTCCACTTCGGTCTGACCGCGGCGGACACCACGCTGGTCTGCGGCCCGCTCTACCACGTCGGCGGTCTGGACATGCCGGCCCTCGCGACCCTGTACGCGGGCGGCGGCGTCGTCCTCCAGCGCAGGTTCGACGCGCCGGGTGTGCTCCGGGCGATCCAGGAGCACCGCGTCACCAACGTGTGGCTGGCGCCCGCCATGGTCAACGCGGTCCTGGAGGTCCCGGACCGCGAGTCGTACGACACGACCTCGGTCCGCTTCGTCCTGGGCGGCGGGGAGAAGACCCCGGAGCCCGTGCTGCGACGGATCATGACCGCGTTCCCGAACGCCTGGTTCGCCGATGCCTACGGGCTGACCGAGACGGTCTCGGGCGACACGTTCCTCGACCGCGAGCACGCGCTGGCCAAACTGGGCTCGGTCGGGCGGCCCGTGCCGCACACCCGCGTCAGGATCGTCGACGACACCGGCAAGGAGGTTCCGGCGGGCGAACTCGGCGAGATCACGCTGCGCGGCCCGAAGGTCTTCGCGGGGTACTGGCGCGACGAGAAGGCCACGGCCGCGGCCCTGCGCGACGGCTGGTTCCACACGGGCGACATCGGGCACGTCGACGAGGACGGCTTCCTGTTCATCGACGACCGGAAGAAGGACATGATCGTCTCCGGTGGCGAGAACATCGCCACCCCCGAGGTCGAACGGGTCCTCTACGGGCACCCCGCCGTGCTGGAGGCCGCCGTCGTCGGTCTGTCGCACCCCCGCTGGGGCGAGGTCCCGAGGGCGTTCGTGGTGTTCCGGCCGGGAGCGAGCGCCGGGACCGAGGAACTGCGGGAGTTCTGCCGGGCGCGCCTGGCCAAGTTCAAGGTGCCGGCCCGTTTCGACATCGTCGACGAGCTGCCCCGTACGCCCTCGGGCAAAGTCCTCAAGCGGACCCTGCGCGACCTCGCGGCGGGAGGCGAGCGATGACCGAGGCACACACCGACGTGCACACCGACGTGAACGGCGAGCTGCGTCTGGACGGGCGGACCGCGTGGGTGACGGGGGCCGGAAAGGGGCTCGGCCGCGCGATCGCCGTCGCCCTGTCCCAGGCCGGTGCGAGCGTGGCCGTGACGGCACGGACGGCGTCCGACCTGGAGCGGCTGGAGGCCGAACGGGCCGAGCACGGCGGCAAGGTGCTGGTGCTGCCCGGATCCGTCGACGACTCCGCCGCCGTCCGCACCATGGTGGAACGGATCCAGGACTGGTCGGGCCGGCTGGACGCGGTGATCAACTGCGCCGGAATCAGCCCCCACTTCACCCGCAGCGAGCGGACCACCGACGAGGACTGGCGCCAGGTGCTGGACGTCAACCTCCAGGGCACCTTCTACTGCTGCCGCGAGGCGGGCAAGGTGATGCTGGAGCAGCGCTCCGGCTCGATCGTCAACGTCTCCTCGGTGCACGCGCGCACCGGCTTCGAGCGGATCGCCGCCTACGCCGCGAGCAAGGGCGGGGTCGAGGCGCTCACCAAGGCGCTGGCCGTCGAATGGGCCGACCGCGGGGTGCGCGTCAACGCCCTCGCGCCGGGCTACTTCCACACCGATCTCAGCTCCGGGCTCCTGGACAGCCGCTGGGGTGAACGGATCGTGCGGGGCACTCCCATGGGCCGGGTGGGCAGCGCCGAGGAGCTCGGCGGCGCGGCGGTGTTCCTCGCCTCGGACGCCTCCCGTTTCGTCACGGGGACCACGCTCACGGTGGACGGCGGCTGGACCGCCTGGTGAGCGGCTTCGGGGGCGGGAGCGGTCCCGACGGATCCATTGTGTGTAACGACCGGTCGATCTAAAGTATGCGGGCAGTCGAGACCCGCAGCGACAACGCAGTACGACAGGAGTCACCCATGAGTGAGTTCAGCTTCGAAGGACGCGTCGCGGTCGTCACCGGCGCGGGGCGCGGCATCGGCCGGGCCCATGCCCGCCTGCTGGCGGAGCGGGGCGCGAAAGTCGTCGTCAACGACCTCGGGGGGTCGATGGAGGGGGAGGGTGTCGACAAGGGGCCCGCGCAGTCGGTCGTCGAGGAGATCGTCGCGGCCGGCGGCGACGCGGTGGCCGACATCAGCGACGTGTCCACGCAGGCGGGTGGCCAGGCGATCGTCGACGCCGCCGTCGACCGCTACGGTCGCCTCGACATCCTGGTCAACAACGCCGGGATCATCAGGTGGGGCGGCCTGCCGGAGGTCGACCTGGAGAACCTCGAGCGCCATCTCGCCGTTCACCTCATCGGCTCGTTCAACACCATGCGGGCCGCCTGGCCGCACTTCGTCGAGCAGCGCTACGGCCGAGTCGTACTGACGACCTCGAGCGGCCTGTTCGGCCTCGACAACAACCTGTCGTACGCGGCGGCGAAGGCCGGGGTGGTCGGGCTGGCCCGCAGCGCGAAGCTGGCCGGCGAGCCGCACGGGATCAAGGTCAACCTGATCGCGCCGGCGGCGCAGACCCGGATGGCCGGGGGTGACGCGCCGGTCGCCGAGGGCCGGGCCGCCGCCGACGGGCCGTCCATGCCGTCCATGCCGTCGGAGGCCGTGTCGCCCATCGTGGCGTTCCTTGCCCATGAGAGCTGCCCGGTGAGCGGGGAGATCTACACGGCCGGCGCCGACCGCTTCGCACGGCTCTTCATCGCCTCGACCGAGGGCTATCTGCACCAGGATGGACAGGGGGACGGCCGGGAGGGTGGGCTGGGCGGTCCGGCCACCATCGAGGACATCGCCAAGAACTGGGACGCCATCAACGACGAGGCCGGCTACTACGTGCCGTCCGACCTGATGTCGTGGTCCGGCTCGTTCCTCAAGCACCAGTTCGGTGGATAGATTGCTTGAGTTAGGCAAACATTCTGTTAGGGTGGTCGTGAGCGCGAGCCCTATACGAATGGTCTTGTCATGTATGGAACTCTCAGCGAGACACCGTCGTCGCAGCGTGACGGGCGGCACGTCCTTGTCGTCGCGGGCGATCCCGACGACACCGAGAACCTCGCCACCGCGCTGAAGCTGGCGAGCTACCGGGTGGAGACGGCGGACACCGGCGCCGAGGGCCTGGTGCGCATCTCGGAACACCGATACGACCTGGTGGTCTGGGACGCGACCCTGCCCGACATGGCCCGCCACGCCCGGGGGCGCCGCAGGGCTCCGGCGGACCGCCCCCCGCTGCTCTTCCTGACGACGTGCGACTGGCTCCCCACGCTCGCCCCCGAACTCGGCGTCGGGGCCGAGGACTACGTCACCAAGCCGGTCCGGATCACCGAGGTCCTGGCCAGGGCCCAGGCCCTGCTGCGCGCCCGGACCCCCGAGCGGCAGGAGGGGGTGCCGCGTCACGGCGACCTGGTCCTCGACGACGCCACCTGCCAGGCGCGGCGCGGGACCAGGCCGCTCGGCCTCACGCCCGCCGAGTACCGGCTCCTGAGTCATCTGATGGCCAACGCGGAACACGTCCTGTCGAAGGAGCAGATCAGCCGGTACGTCTGGGGGGAGTACCGGGCCAACCCCGCGATCGAGAAGCTCGTCTCCCGGCTCCGCCAGAAGGTGGACCAGGAGGATCCCGCACTCATCCGCACCCACCGGGGCTTCGGCTATCGGCTCGGCGCCGTGTGACGTGAGTCACGTCCGGATTCCGTCAGGGAACTGTCCGAAAGACGTCGGGCCGGTCCGCTTCCATGACTGTCGTAGCACCTCTGACCAGATGGTTTCCCGGCCTCCACGACCGAGGGAACGCACCTCTGAGGAGACACGGGAGTGACCATCGCATGTTGAGGCCCGAAGACCAGTTCCATGTGGGGATCGTCGCCGAGGACTTCGAGGCGACCCTGCGGCAGGTGTCGTCCCTGTTCGGATTCGAGTGGAGCGAGGCGATGGGCGGCTCGGTGTCGGTCGAGCTGCCAACCGGTGCCACGGTCATCGACTTCAGCTGCGTGTACTCGAAGTCGTCGCCCCGGCTGGAGATCGTCCGGCGGGTCCCCGGGACCTTCTGGGAACCGACGCCCGGCTCCGGCATCCATCACTTCGGCTACTGGTCCGACGACGTCGCGGCCGACACCGCGGAGCTCGAGAGTCACGGCTATGTGATCGAGGCGATCCGCAAGGGTCCCGACGGCACGCCGTTCTTCGCGTTCCTGCGCAGTACGACGGGGTTCCGGGTCGAGCTGGTCACCAGGAGCGCCCAGCCGTCCCTGGAGCGGAGCTGGGCCCACCAGGCCGCGCCCGCCACGGGACACATGCCAGTTTCCAGTGAGGAGTGACCCATGACCACCGTAGGTATCGCGACCGGCGCCGGACGCGGGATGGGGGAGGCGTGCGCCCGACGGCTCGCCGACATGGTGGACGTGCTGCTGCTCGTCGACCGCGACGAAGCGGCGGTGACCGCGGTCGCGAAGGACTTCTCCGACTCGGGCCTCAGGGCCGTCGCCGAACCGTTCGCCCTCGACGTCACCGACCACGAGGGCATGGCCCGGCTCGCCGAGCGGGTCGCGGAGCTGGGCACGCTCCGGGCCGTCGCGCACGCCGCCGGCATCTCGCCCACCATGGCGGACTGGCGGCGCATCTTCGAGGTCGACCTCGTCGGGACCGCGCTGCTCGCCGAGACGCTCCGCCCGCTCGCCACCGCCGGCACGGCGATGGTCTACTTCGCCTCGATGTCCCCGCTCCTCGCGCGCATCGACCCCGATCCGGCCGTCGCCGCGATCCTGGACGACCCGCTCGACCCGGACTTCCTCGACAAGATCCACGACGCCCTCGGGCCGACCATCGAGAACACCGCCATGGCGTACCCGTGGGCCAAGCACGGCGTGCACCGCTTCGCGCGGAAGGAGGCCGTACGCCTCGGACCGGTGGGAGCCCGGGCATGCTCCCTCTCGCCGGGCATCATCGACACCCCGCAGGGCCGGCAGGAGGCGTCGACCCACGCCTCCATGCAGCGGCTCATCGACGCGACCCCGCTGCGCCGGACGGGCAGCTCCGAGGATGTCGCCAGTGTCGTCGCCTTCATGCTGTCGGACGAGGCCGGCTTCCTGAACGGCATCGACATCCTGGTGGACGGCGGTGTGTTCGCCGCCGTGCGCGGCGACTGACGCGGACGCGAGCACGTCCGTTCGGCGCTTACGCCGCACGGTTCCCCGGGAGGCGGGCATGCTGGTGCTCGTCGGGATACGGGCGGACGGGTCGACGGGCGGAGGCGCGCGATGCGGTGGTGGGCCGGTTGGACGGCGGTCGCCGGAGTGGTGCTGCTCGCGGCGTGCGGTGGATCGGGAGGCGCAGGCCGGGGACCCTCGTCCGGACCCACGAGTGCGTCCACGAGTGGCTCCACGAGTGCCTCCACCAGTGCCTCCGCGAGTGCTTCCACGGGTGGGACGGCGGAGCCGGGGCGAGGGGCACCGTCCGCGTCGGGCCCCGGATCCGCCGCCCCGGTGGCCAGTTGCTTCGCCGGGCGGGTGGAGGTCACCGTCTCGCCCGGGGACGCGGTCGAACGGCGGTTGTGCGTGCGGACCGGGGCGATGATCTCGGTCACCCTGCGGCCGCGCGCGGACGACCGGCGCTGGACGGCCGTCCGGAGTGCGGCACCCGCGGTGGTGCTGGTCTCCGGATGGCGCGTCGACGCCGACGGGACCGGCCGTGCCACCTTGCGCTGCGCGAGCGTACGGGGCGGCGCGGCCGGGATCACGGTGACGGCGAAGGCTCCGGACGTGGCGGGCGCGGCGCGCACCGCGTTCACGCTCCGAGTGAGTGTGGTCCCGTACGCGAAGGAGGGGTGAACCGGCCGCTTGCGGCGGCGAGTTCACCCCTCCCGCGTGCGTACGGGTCAGCCGCAGTCGCGCACCTTGATCGTGTAGATGCCGCGGCCGTGCGTGGCCGCGTACAGCGTGCCGCCGTCCGGGCTCAGCTTCAGCTGGAGCACAGCGACCGCGGGGAGTCGGCCGACGCGCTGCCATGTCGTACGGCCCGGGGCGCGGTAGACCACACCGAGGTCGGTGGCGACGGCGAGGCCCCCATTGGCCGTGACGACCGCGGAGTCGGTCGGCACGTCGGGCAGGTTCGCGGAGATGTCGGTCCAGGTGGTGCCGCCGTCCTTGGACTCGAAGACATGGCCCACGCCCGCGCCGGGTCCCTCCGTCCAGTGCCGGGAGAAGCCGTTGACCTCCAGGTACACATGGTCGGCGTTCTTCGGATCGACGGCGAAGCCGCTGAGGTAGCGGTTGGGCACGTTCGCGTCCACCGGCAGGGTCACGTCGTGCCAGCCCGTGCCGTCCTCGTTGCCGACGGAGATTCCGCGCGCGAAGCCCTGGTTGTTGCAGGGGCCGCACCAGGCCGCGTACACCTTGCCGCCCGACGCGGCGACGGCGGTCGCGGTGCGGCCCGCGCCGAGGTCGTACAGGCTGGTCCACTCGGAGCCGCTGCGAATGGCGTAGCCGTGCGTCTGCACCCACACGTGCCTGCCGCCCGCGATCCAGGTCGAGCTGTTCTTCATGTCGGCGGCGAGCGGGGCGATGAAGCGGGCCTCGCTGGTGGCGTTGTCGGCCGGGGCGACGTTGTACGAGGTCACCTTGCTCGCGTCCTTGACCCAGGAACCGTCGTTGACGGCGCAGTTCTGGGTGATCTGGACGGCGAGGTAGACGTACTCCTCGGCGATGTCACAGCCGTTGGCCGGGTCGGTGAGCGTGTCGCCGCCGTCGCCCCCGAAGTTGGAGCCCATCACCTTGTCGTTGCTGCGCAGGACGGACTGGCCGTTGTCCTGCAGGCCACCGGTGACCGAGACGCCGCCGTGGGCGAGGTCCTTGCCGATGCCCACCGAGTAGTACTGGAGCGTGTCGATCGTGCCGTCGTTCAGGGACGCCCAGTCGGTGGCGTGGCCGGAGGAGTCCTGGGAGCCGTCGAGCGGCCGGCGGTAGGCTCCGCCGTCGTTGCCGACGTAGACGTAACTCCTGCCGTGGTAGCGGCCGATGGCGACCCCGTGCTGGTCGGAGTGGGTCGTCGCGTTGCAGTCGCCGGTCTGCTTGGCGGGGTCGATGCTCCAGCAGGGGAAACCGAAGTTCCAGTACGGGCCGACGGTGGACCAGGTACCGCCGCCGTCCCTGGTCTCGTAGACCTCCTCCAGACCGGCGTACACATGCTGCGCGTTCGCCGGGTCGACGGTCAGGAACTGGTTGTACCAGGCCTGTACGCCGGGCATGTAGCCGCTGGAGGTGAGGGCCGAGCCGTCGGCGGCGAGCTGCTTGTAGTCGGCGATCTTCGTCCAAGGGCCGAAAGGAGAGCCGGACTTGGCGACGTAGATTCCCTCGAGGCCGCTGTCCGGGTTGGTGTTCAGCTGTTTCGGCGACTGGTCGATGGCGTAGTAGCGCGAGCCGTCGGCGGACCGGGCGAAGGTGACGTTGCCGACGTTGTCCGCGTCGGACGGCAGGTCGCCCAGACCGCTGGTGATCCGTGTCCAGGCGCCCCGCACCCGGGTGTAGAAGCCGTTGTAGTCGTCACCGCTGCGCCACCCGACCGCGAGAACCACCTTGGAGGGGTCCTTCGGGTCGATCGCGATGTCGTTGGCGAGGTTCTTGTACGGGGCGGAAGGGTCCTTCGCCAGTGAACCACCGGGGAGGTAGGCGGGGTTGGGGGCGAACTCCAGCTTCCAGGCGCCGCCGAGTGTCTTGGTGGAGTGGCTCCACACGCCCTCGCTGGTCGCCGCCCACACCTTCCCGCCGCCGAAGCGCAGTTGGTGGATGGTGGTGCTCTCCAGCTCGTCGCCGCCGACCCGGCTGCGCGCGGAGAACGTGCCGTGGTGTGCGTCGGTCAGCACATACACCCCGCTGCCGAGGTAGGCGTCCGCGTTGGTGTTCGCCTCACCGGTGCCCAGCCACAGGCGCCCGGAACCGTCCAGGGCCAGCGCGCCGGTGGACTGCGAGGACAGCCGGTCGCTGATGGGCTCCCAGTGTCCGCCGCCGGACCGGGAGCGCCATACGCCGCCGCCCGCGCTGCCCGCGTAGACGTACCCGCCGTCGTCGGCGGCCATCGCCGCGAGGCGGCCGGTGACGTTGCCCGAACCGCCGCTGGAGTTGGAGTCGAAGTCGCGGTAGCGCGGGTCGTCCGAGTTGTACGGCAGATCGGTGACGTTGCGCCAACTCCCGCCGGTGGAAGGCAGGTTGTTCAGGCTGCTCCAGGCGGCGCCGTAGGCCCCCGGCGCGACGACGCCCGGTGAGGTGCGGGCCTCGGCGTACTGGTCGGCCCCCTCGGCTATCTCGCCGGCCTCGTTGCCGCCGCCGGAGTCCTGCGCCGTCACCTTCGGGGTGATGCCGCCCGTCGACTGCGCGCGGCCTGCGGCGAGCCGGGCGAGCGCGCGGGCCCCGAAGGGACGGCCC
>LRTP01000272.1 GCA_001550305.1 Streptomyces diastatochromogenes | reverse complement strand
CGCCGCGCAGGACCGTCCGGGTCCGCGGCGGGGGAGCGGACCGGGCAGGGGCGCCGCCGGGCCGGCCGCCGAAGTACGCCGCGAAGACCCGCTCGTAGCGCTCCAGGTCGTCCTGGCTCCCGCACAGGGTGAGACGGCCCGCCCAGTACACGTCCGAGCGCGCAACGGGATCGAGCGTGTCGAGCGCGCCCAGGAAGGCCTGTACGCGGTCGGGCGAGGCGTCGACGCCCGCGGCGCGCAACGCGCGGGCGAACCCGACGACCACGGCGGACGCGTCGACGGCGCGTGCTTGTCCCACCTCGTCCGCGCCGTCTTCGCCCTCCCCGCGGCTCCGGCCGTCTCCGCCGTCCCGGCCGTTCATGCCGCTCACGTCTCCCGTGCCGCGAGGATCGCCGCCAGATCCAGCCCCCGTGCCCGCTCGGCGTCCTCCCGGTACTTCAGCACCGAGCCCAGGGTCGTCACCGCCAGCTCCGCGTCCACCTCGCTCGCCCCCAGCGCGTCCAGGGCCTCCGCCCAGTCGATGGTCTCCGCGACCCCGGGCGGCTTGACCAGGTCCTCGGCGCGCAGGGCCTGCGCGAGTGCGGTCACCTGCTCGGCCAGCCGTTCCGTGACCCGCGGCAACCGCCTCCGTACGATGGCGAGTTCACGGGCGAACCCGGGATGGTCGAACCAGTGGTAGAGGCACCTTCGCTTCAGCGCGTCGTGCACTTCGCGCGTCCGGTTCGAGGTCAGCACCACGACGGGCGGCAGCTGCGCCCGCAGGGTGCCCAGTTCCGGAATGGTGATCGTGTACTCGGACAGCAGCTCCAGCAGGAACGCCTCGAACTCGTCGTCCGCGCGGTCGATCTCGTCGACCAGGAGCACCGACGGCTGGGTCTCCAGCGCCCGCAGCAGCGGACGCGTGACGAGGAACCGCCGGTCGTACAGCTCCCCTTCGAGCCGGTCGGCATCCG
Source organism: Streptomyces diastatochromogenes (assembly GCA_001550305.1). Classification (GTDB taxonomy): domain Bacteria; phylum Actinomycetota; class Actinomycetes; order Streptomycetales; family Streptomycetaceae; genus Streptomyces; species Streptomyces mirabilis_D. Next base: position 18,924 of record LRTP01000272.1, on the reverse strand, counting down.
TGACGCCCGCCGCCTCGGCCGCCCGCAGGTGCAGCAGCTGACGCGGGAAGTCCCAGTCGTACAGGGCCTGGGAGGCGTCGATGCCCTCGTAGCACTGGAGCCGGATCAGCGGAGCGTCCATCGCCTCGGCCAGGGCGGACGCGAGCGCGGTCTTGCCCACGCCCGCGTCGCCCTCGCAGAACAGCGGCCGGTGCAGCCGCAGCGCCAGGAAGCAGGCCACGGCCAGCCCGTCGTCGACGAGATACCCCGTCTTCTCCAGGCGAGCCCGCACCTCCGCCGGACCGCTCACCTCGTGCATGGGCGCTACTCCAGGGCGGCCAGCACCGCGCGTCGGGTGAGCACCCGGGCCAGGTGCGCGCGGTACTCGGGTGAGCCCGAGGGATCGGACGAGGGGTGCGTGCCCTCCGCCGCCGCCTCGGCGGCCCGTGCCACCGCGCCCGGTTCGGCGTCGACGCCGGTGAGCGCCGCCTCGGTGGACGTGGCCCGCAGGGGCGTGGAGCCCATGTTGGTGAGCCCGATCCGGGACTCGGCGAGGTGTCCGTCGTCCCGCCGGACGAGCGCCGCCACGCCGACCACCGCCCAGGCCTGCGCGACCCGCTGGAACTTCTCGTAGTGGAAGCCCCAGCCCTCGGTCGACGGGATCTCCACCCCCACCAGCAGTTCGTCCGGGCGCAGCGCGGTCTGCAGATAGTCGAGGAAGAACTCTCGGGCCGGGATCGCGCGCCGCCCCTGCGGTCCCACCGCGATCAGGGTCGCGTCGAGCGCGAGGATCACGGCGGGCAGGTCACCGGCCGGATCGGCGTGTGCGAGCGAACCGCCGAGGGTGCCACGGTGGCGTACGGCGGGATCGGCGACCGTGGCGGTGGCCGCCGCCAGGAGTCCGGCGTGCCGGCGCACCAGCGGATCGCGGATGACGTCGTGGTGCGAGGTCATCGCGCCGATGACCAGCGTGCCGGCGTCCTCGCGGATCCCGCGCAGCTCGGGGATCCGGCCGACGTCGACGACCAGTTCGGGGAAGGCGAGCCGCAGCCGGAGCAGGGGCAGCAGGCTCTGTCCGCCGGCCAGCACCTTCGCGTCCTCGCCCGCGTCCGCGAGGGTGCGCACGGCCTCGTCGACGCTCGCGGGCCGCGTGTAGTCGAATGCGGGGGGAATCATGCCGACGCCTCCTCTCCGGAGCGGGCGGACCCGTCGGCTGCCCGAGCGGACCGAAGGGCTTCCCAGACCCGTTGTGGCGTGCAGGGCATCCTCACCTCGGTCACTCCGAGCGGGCGCAGCGCGTCCACGATCGCGTTGACGACGGCGGGTGTGGAGGCGATGGTCCCCGACTCCCCGACTCCCTTGGAACCCAGGGGATTCGATGTCGCCGGTGTCTCCGTCCGGTCCGTCACGAACTCGGGCAGGTCGGCCGCCGAGGGCACGAGGTAGTCGGCCATCGTGCCCGAGACGAGGTTGCCCTCGTCGTCGTACACGGCCTCCTCGTACAGCGCCTGCGCGATGCCCTGCGCGACCCCGCCGTGCACCTGTCCCTCGACGATCATCGGGTTGATGACGCTGCCGACGTCGTCGACGCACACGTACGAGCGGATGGTGGTCCGTCCGGTCTCGGTGTCGACCTCGACCGCGCACAGGTGGGTGCCGTGCGGGTAGGAGAAGTTGTCCGGGTCGACCAGGTGCTCGGCGTTGATGGTGGGCTCCATGCCGTCGGGCAGGTCGTGCGAGGAGAACGTCTCGAAGGCGACCTCCTGGATGGTCTTGCGCGCCTCGGGCGAGCCCTTCACGGAGAACACGCCGTGCGTGAACTCCAGGTCGTGCTCGCTCGCCTCCAGCAGGTGCGCGGCCACCTTCCGCGCCTTCTCCACCACCTTGCGCGCCGCGTGGTGCACCGCGGCCCCGCCCACGACGAGCGAGCGCGAGCCGTAGGTGTCCATGCCCTGGGGCGCCGCCCTGGTGTCGCCGTGCACCACCTCGATGTCCTCGAAAGGCACCCCGAGCACATCGGCGGCGATCTGGCTCCAGCAGGTCACATGGCCCTGCCCGTGCGGGCTGGTGCCGGTGACCACCTCGACCTTGCCGGTGGGCAGCATGCGGATGCTCGCCGCCTCCCAGCCCCCGGCCGCGTACCGCAGGTCGCGCAGCACCCGGCTGGGCGCGAGCCCGCACATCTCGGTGTACGTGGACACACCGATGCCGAGGCGTACCAAGTCGCCGCGGCGGTTGCGGTCCGCCTGCTCGGCGCGCAGCTTGTCGTATCCGAAGAGGGCGAGCGCCTTGTCCGTGGCGGCCTCGTAGTTGCCGCTGTCGTAGGTCAGACCCGCGATGGACGTGTACGGGAACTCCTCGTGCCTGATCCAGTTGAGCCGCCTCAACTCGATGGGATCCAGGTCGAGTTCGACGGCCAGCGCGTCCATGATCCGTTCGATGGCGTACGTCGCCTCGGGGCGCCCCGCGCCGCGGTAGGCGTCGGTCGGCGTCCTGGTCGTGAAGACGCCGGTGCACGTGAAGTCGTACGCGTCCATCTTGTAGATCGCCGGGTACATGAAGGCGCCCAGGATCGGGATGCCCGGGGTCACGAGCATCAGATAGGCGCCCATGTCGGCTAGGAGGTCGACCTTGAGGCCGAGCAGCCTGCCCTCGCTGGTGGCGGCGATCTCGACGTCCTGGATCATGCCGCGGCCGTGGTGGGTCGCGAGGTAGCCCTCGGAGCGCGACTCGGTCCACTTCACGGGCCGTCCGAGCCGCCGGGCGACGGTCAGGGCGAGGGCCTCCTCGCCGTACACCTGGAGCTTGGAGCCGAAGCCGCCTCCGACGTCGGGGGCGATCACGCGCAGCTTCTGCTCGGGGATGCCGGTGACGACGGCGAGCATGATCCGCAGGATGTGCGGGATCTGGGTGGCCGAGTAGACGGTGTACTCGCCGGAGGCGGCGAGCGGGGTGACCACGACGGCGCGCGGCTCCATCGCGTTGGGGATCAGGCGCTGCTGGACGTAGCGGCGCTTCAGGACGACGTCCGCGCGCTCCCGCACGGACCGGTAGTCCGCACCGGTCGCCAGCGGCCACACGTAGCAGCGGTTGGTGCCCTTGTCGGAGTGGACCAGGGGGGCGTCCTCGGCGAGGGCGGCCTCCAGGTCGAGCACCGGGGGCAGGGGTGTGTAGTCGACCTCGACGGCCTCCAGGGCGTCGGCGGCGGCGTACCGGTCGCGGGCCACGACGACGGCCACCGGGTCTCCCGCGTACCGGACCTCGTCGACCGCGATCGGCGGGTGGTCGGGCAGCACGATGTCCTCGGTGACCGGCCAGGCGCAGGGGAGTGAGCCGAGGCCCTCGGCGAGGTCCTGGCCGGTGAACGCGGCGACCACGCCGGGGCGCTCGCGGGCGGGTGCGACGTCGATCCGGTCGATCCGGGCGTGTGCCATGGGGCTGCGCAGGATGGCCAGGTGGAGCAGTCCGTTGACGTTGATGTTGTCGGTCCAGTTGGTCTGCCCGGTGACCAGACGGGCGTCCTCCTTGCGCGGCCGGGAGCGGCCGACCTCGGGTTCGACGATCTGGTCCGTCACGGCGAGACCTCCTGTCGGGAGGCGGCAAGGACCGCGCGCACGATGTTCTGGTAGCCGGTGCACCGGCACAGGTTGCCTTCCAGGGCCTCCCGTACCTCCTGCGGGCCCGGGGCCGGGTTCTCGCGCAGCAGATCGCGGGCCGCCATGATCATCCCGGGGGTGCAGTAGCCGCACTGGAGCGCGTGCCGCTCGTGGAACGCCTTCTGGAGCGCGTGCCACTCCCCGTCGTGGGCCAGCCCCTGGATGGTGGTCACTTCGCTCCCGTCCGCCTGGACGGCGAGGACGGAGCAGCTCTTGACGGTCTCCCCGTCCAGGTCGACCGTGCAGGCCCCGCAGTTCGACGTGTCACAGCCGATCGGGGTGCCGGTCAGACCCAGGTGGTCGCGCAGATAGTGGACCAGGAGAAGGCGGGGTTCGACCTCGTCCTCGTACGTGGTGCCGTCCACCTTCACCGAAATGCGGGTCATGTGCCCTCCCGGAGAGCCAGGTGAGGGGTATCAGCCATTTTATGTGGTGTGCGTCACTCTAGGGCCGGGCGGGGAGGGCGGCGAGTGCTGCGGCGGGGATTTGTTGAGCGTTAATCCGTTGCTGCCGGGTGAGGCCGCCTGTTGCACTGACCGGGACGCGTCCACCGAGATCAGGGAGCAGCAATGCGCACATCGTTCATGTCCACCCAGGAAGGAATCACTCCCCCATCAAAGGACATGACACCCGGTGCATATGCTCAACCTGGGAATCCTGGCGCACGTAGACGCCGGTAAGACAAGCCTGACCGAGCGGCTGCTGCACTCGGTCGGAGTCATCGACGAGATCGGCAGCGTCGACGACGGGAACACCCAGACCGATTCCCTCGCGCTGGAGCGGCAGCGCGGTATCACGATCAAGTCCGCCGTGGTCTCGTTCGCGGTCGACGACGTGACCGTCAACCTGATCGACACCCCGGGACACCCGGACTTCATCGCCGAGGTGGAGCGCGTGCTGAGCGTGCTCGACGGCGCCGTGCTGGTGATCTCCGCCGTGGAGGGCGTGCAGGCGCAGACCCGTGTGCTGATGCGGACGCTCCGGCGGCTGCGCATCCCCACGCTCGTCTTCGTCAACAAGATCGACCGCGGCGGGGCGTGCTGCGAGCGCGTGCTCGACGCCGTCGCGGCGCGGCTCACCCCGGCGATCGTCCCCCTGGGCGAGGTCCGGGCGCAGGGCACGCGCGACGCGCGCTTCGGCCTGTTCGACGAGGAGCGGCTCGGCGCTCCGTTGCTCGACCTGCTCTCCGAGCACGACAACGCGCTGCTCGCCGCGTACGTCGAGGGCCGGGTGTCGTACGACCTGATCCGCGCCGCTCTGGTGCGGCAGACCGGGCAGGCCCTGGTGCATCCGGTGTTCTTCGGCTCGGCCGTGACGGGCGCGGGGGTGGACGAACTGATCGCGGGAATCAGGGAGTTGCTGCCGCGCGCCGAGGCCGATGTCGACGGCCCGGTCTCGGGCAGCGTCTTCAAGGTCGAGCGCGGGCCCGCCGGGGAGAAGATCGCCTACGCGCGGATGTTCTCCGGGACGCTGCGGACGCGCGACCGGCTGCCTCTGGGCGACGGCGAGGAGGGCAGGGTCACCGCGATCAGCGTCTTCGACCGGGGTGCGGCGGTGCGCGAGCAGTCCGTGGCGGCGGGGCGGATCGGCAAGCTCTGGGGCCTCGCGGACATCCGGATCGGCGACACCATCGGCGTACCGCGGAAGTCGTCGGCCGGCGAGCACCACTTCTCGCCCCCGACCCTCGAAACCGTCGTCGAACCCTGCCGTCCGGCCGACAAGGGCGCACTGCACGGCGCCCTCACCCAATTGGCCGAGCAGGACCCCCTGATCGATCTGCGCCAGGACGAGACGCGCAAGGAGATCTCCGTCTCGCTCTACGGAGAGGTGCAGAAAGAGGTCATCCAGGCGACTCTGGCCGATGAGTTCGGCATCGACGTCCTGTTCCGCGAGACGACACCCCTGTGCATCGAGCGGCCCCTCGGCAGCGGCGCGGCGGTCGAGTTCATCAAGAAGGGCCTCAATCCCTTTCTCGCGACCGTCGGCCTGCGTGTCGATCCGGCCCCGGTCGGCTCCGGGGTGGAGTTCCGGCTGGAGGTCGAGCTCGGAGCGATGCCGTACGCGTTCTTCAAGGCCGTCGAGGACACCGTGAAGGGGACCCTCGCGCAGGGAATCCACGGCTGGCAGGTGGCGGACTGCACGGTCACCATGACCCACTCCGGCTATTGGCCCCGGCAGAGCCACGCCCACCAGGGCTTCGACAAGAGCATGTCCAGCACGGGCGCCGACTTCCGGGGCCTCACCCCCCTGGTGGTGATGGACGCGCTGCGGGCGGCGGGCACCCAGGTGTTCGAGCCGATGCACCGCTTCAGGCTGGAGGCCCCGGCGGACACGCTGGGCGCGGTGTTGCCGGTGCTGGCGAAGCAGGGAGCCGTCGCGGGGACCACCGAGCTGCGGGGCGCTTCGTGCGTGCTGGAGGGCCGGATCCCGGTCGCCCGGGTCCATGGTCTGGAGCGGCAGCTCCCGGGGCTGACCCGGGGCGAGGGCGAGCTGGAATGCGCCTTCGACCACTACGCACCGGTCCTGCGGGGCGCGGTCCCCGACCGCCCGCGCACCGACCTCAACCCGTTGGACCGGAAGGAGTACCTGCTGAACGTGACGCGGCGGGTCGGTGCCTGAGCCCGCACACGGCGACACGGCTCCCCCAAAGGTCTCCAGATGATCTTCAGAACATGAAACTTACTCTGGAGTCAGAAGTATTGACGCCTTCTTGCGCACCCGCGAATGTTGTGGACATGTCGAAGTTACGTGCGCGTCTGCTCGGCGTCCTCGTGCTCCTCACCGGCTTCCTCTCGGCGGTGGGCGCCCAGCCCGCCGCCGCGGACGGACTCCCCGACTCCCTGTGGTTCGACGCGCCGGCGGCGGCCACTCTCACGGTCGACAAGGGCCGCTTCCTCGACGGACTCGGCCGCGAGGTCGTCCTGCGCGGCTACAACGTCTCCGGCGAGACGAAACTCGAAGAGAACAGCGGTCTGCCCTTCGCCTCGGTCGCCGACGCCAAGAAGTCCGCGACGGCCCTGCGGGCCCTCGGCGGCGGCAACTCCGTGCGCTTCCTGCTCTCCTGGGCCCACGCCGAACCCGTACGCGGCCAGGTCGACTCCGCCTACCTCGCCGCCGTCACCGACCAGATACGCGCCTTCCTCGACGCCGGAATCCGCGTGTATCCCGACTTCCACCAGGACCTCTACTCCCGCTACCTCTTCAACTCGGGCAGCTGGTACACCGGCGACGGAGCCCCCAAGTGGGCCGTGGACGCCGGAAACTACCCGAGCGAGTCCTGCGGGATCTGCATCTTCTGGGGGCAGAACATCACCCAGAACGGGGCCGTGAAGCAGGCACAGTACGACTTCTGGCACAACGCGTACGGCGTCCAGGACGCCTTCCTCACCACGGCCCAGGCCACCATGACCTACGTCAGACAGCACCTCACCACGGCCCAGTTCGCGGGCCTCGTCGGCTTCGACCCGTTCAACGAGCCGTACGCGGGCACCTACGACTCCGGACAGACCAGCCGCACCTGGGAGCGGGACCTGCTCTGGCCGTTCTATGTGAAGTTCCGGGCCCGGATGGACGCGGCCGGCTGGCAGGACAAGCCCGCCTTCGTCGAGGCCAACCTCTTCTGGAACTCCAACATCGACTCCCAGAAGCAGGAGGGCGGCCTGCTCGACGCCGGCACCCTCGGCCCGCGCTATGTCTTCAACACCCACTTCTACGACCAGAAGGCCATCTCGGGCATCCTCATGTGGGGCAATGCCGCGGACGGCCAGTACGCCACCGACTTCGGGACGGTCCGCGACCGCGCCTCGGCCGCGGGGACGACGGCGATCGTCAGCGAGTTCGGCCATCCGCTGTCGGGAACGGTCTCCGGCAAGGCCCCGACCGTCGACAAAGCGATGTACCAGGCCCTCGACTCCCGTCTCCCGGGCGCCACTTGGTGGACCAAACCGGCGTCCTCCGGCCCGGTGCTCTCCGGAAACCAGTGGCAGTGGGACATCTACAGCGGCCGCCATCACGAGCTGATGAACGGCAACGCGAGCAAGGTCCTCACCTCCGGCGACGCCTGGAACGACGAGGACCTCTCGGCCGTACGCCTCGACGACTCCGGTACGGCCGTCCTGCGCCAGGACGCCCGCCTGCTCGACCGGCTCTATCCGAGCGCGACCTCGGGCAGCACGGTCGCCTTCACCTACGAGGACCGCTCCCGGGACGGCTCCACCACCCTGACCTGGAACCCGGTTCCGTCGTCCCTGCCGCACGTCTCCCAGCTGGTGGGATCGGGCCAGTACGGGCTGCTCCTGTGGCGCTCGGGCGGCGGCAGCGCTCCCACCGAACTCCATCTCCCGGCGTCCTTCCCGACCGTGTCCACGACGGTGGTCTCCGACCTCGGGGCGACGATCTCCCCGCCCGCCTACACCACGACCACCCCGATCGCCGTGGCCCCCGAGCCGGGCGGCACCGGCAGTCGCCGACTGCTGCTCACCGCACCGGACTCGGGGACCCTGCACTACGCGCTGGTCACGAACGGGGCGACGGCCCCGACCGCCGATCTGCTGAGCGCGGCCCGTTCCGAACTGAGCTCATGGGCCGCGTCGACGGTCAACTAGTCGAAGGACCACTCCAGTTCGCCTCCACATGGCCGAGGCGAACACGCTGGGGGTGGTCGCCGACCGGCACCGACACCGTCTTCTGCCCCGTGGCGAAGTCGATGGCGGTGACCTGGTCGGCGCCGCTCTCGGAGACGATGCAGTCCTTGCCGTCACCGCTCACGGTCGCCCAGTACGGCTTCGAGGCGGTGACGAGCGGGCCCTCCTGGAGGGTGGCCCGGTCGACCACGGTCGCATAGTCGTCCATCGTTCCGGCGACGCACAGTTTCGTGCCGGACGGGTTCATCGAAATCCCGTGGTGGCGCGAGTCGTTGACCCAGGTGGTGCGGTCGGTGCTGGTCGCGGGGTTCATCGGCAGGGTCTTCACCCGGGTGATCCGGTCGGAGGCCACGTCGTACTCCAGGAAGCCGTTGAAGAACGACACCTGGAAGTACAGCTTGGACTCGTCGGGGCTGAAGACGGCGGGCCGGACCGCGTCGGAGAAGTCCGTGAGACCGATCGCGTCCAGCCGCTGCCGCATGTCGATCACCTTGACCTGCTTGTAGGTGGTCGCGTCGACGACGGTGATGTGCCGGTCGCCCTTCGTCCAGTCCAGCCACGGGTCGTCGAGTGCGGTGTTCACATCGCCGATGGCCATGTTCCAGATGTACTTGCCGTCCCGCGTGAAGATGTTCTCGTGCGGCTTGTCGCCGGTGGCGAAGGAGCCCAGCTGCTTGCCCGTGTTGATGTCGAGCACGTGCACGGTGTTCGCGGTCGACGCGGAGACCGCGACGCGGGTGCCGTCGGGGGAGACGGCCATGTGGTCGGATCGGTAACCGGCCACGGGGAAACGCCAGTTGATGTGCCCGGTCGCCAGGTCGATCGAGACGACATCGGCGAAGCTCGGGCGGGAGACGACCACCGACTTGCCGTCGGGCGTGGAGTACATGTCGTCGACGAACTGGTCGTGGCCCTCGCCGACACCGTTGCGGATGGCCAGGAAGTAGATCCACTTGATCGGATCGGCGTTGATCTCCGCCATCCGCGCGTCCTTGTCCGGGACGACGTTGATCCGGCCGACCTTCGCGAAGTCGCCGGTGGACTTGATGACGTCCGCGGTGCCGTCCCAGTTGTTGCCCACGAACATCACTTCGCGCAGATCGGCCGCGGCGGCCTGGGCGGTGGCCTGCGCGGAGGCCGCGGTCGCCGTACCGCCGAGGGTGAAGGTGAGGGCGACGGCGGCGGCGAGCGTACAGAGGTGTCTGGGTCTGAGGGCAGACATGGTGGTCCCTTGTCTAGGCGGGGGGTGCGGGTACCGAAAAGTCTGAACACGGCAGCGTTCAGAGTGGACTTACTGGAAAGTAAGGAAGGGTCGGCCCTCTCCACAAGGGTCCGTGCACGACAAAATCATCGGAGGGACGAACGGTTCGTCCCTCCGGCGAGGGAGGAACGCGTGGCGGGCAGGATCAAACAGCCGACCGGCCGTTACGGAGGCAGGACCGCCGCGGAACGGCAGGCCGAGCGACGCTCGCGCTTCCTGGACGCCGCGCTCCAACTCTTCGGTGACAGCCCGGGGTTCAGATCCACGACCATCGCGGCGCTGAGTGAGGCGGCGGGCTTGTCCACGCGTCAGTTCTACGAGGAGTTCCGCACCCTTGAGGACGTGCTGGCCGCCCTCCACCTCCAGGTCAACGACTGGGCCGAGCAGGCGGCTCTGGCCGCCCTCGCCGACGCCCAGGACCTGCCGCTCGCCGAGCGCGCCACCGCGATCTTCCGCGCCTACGCCGCGAACGTGACGGCGGACCCGCGCCGCATCCGCATCACCTTCGTCGAGATCATCGGCGTCAGTCCGCGCCTGGAGGAGCAGCGGCTCGCCCGCCGGGCGCGCTGGGTCGACTTCATCTGCGCCGAGGCGACCGCGGCCGCCGACCGCGGCGAGGCGGTGCCCCGCGACTACCGGATCGCCGCCACCGCCTTCATCGGCAGCGTCAACGGCCTCCTGCACGACTGGCGCGCCGGCTGGGTGGCGGCCACGCTCGACGAGGTGGTCGAGGAACTGGTCCGTCAGCTGCTGGGGATCCTGCGACCGGTGGGGTGGGACCCGCACGAGCCCGGAACCCCGTGATGTGACCGCACCGTTGGTGCCGTGCCGTGCCGTGCCGTGCCGTGCCGTGCCGTGCCGGCCGTCGGTCGGGGTGTCCTCGAACCCGGTGGTGGATCCCGGGGGATCCGCCACCGGGTTCGGGACCCGCGCGCCGCTCCCCGTCCCCACGGGTTCGGCGCAGTGGGGCGGCCTCCGCGCGAGGATGCCCCTGCCGCGCAGGCCCACGACCGGGGGAAGCCGTGGGCCTGCGCGGCCCGAGGGCCCAGAGGTGGAGCTGTGAACACGGTCGCTCCCTGGGCACCGCCCATCCTGTCCGACCGGGACCCGCCGCGTCGTCGTGCGCGTGCCGAACATCGCGCTACTCGGAATGCAGGAGATGAGCTCAGTCATGTCCTCCGGAGGTAGGACGGACGCGGGGGAGGGACCCCCTTACGGTCGTCGACCGCGGGCGGGACCTGCTCGGGGGGCCTGATGGCATGATCAGGGCGTGATCGGTGAACCTGCTCAGCCCGGAGCCAAGAGGTATGTCCTGTTCGATGTCGACGGCACGTTGATCGATGCCGTGGACAACCAGCGCCGGGTGTGGAAGGTGTGGGCGGAGCGCTACGGACTCGACCCCCATGAGGTCCACCAAGTGGCCTTGCGGACGCGGCCGATGGAGACCTTCGCGCAGGTCGTTCCGGACCGTGACCCGCAGGAGTGCCTGGCCGTGCTGCACGCACTCGAGGACGAGGACGTCCGGTCCGGCGTGTACGCGGCCTTCGACGGTGCGTCCGAGCTGCTGGACGCTCTGCCGCCGGAGGCCTGGGCGCTGGTGACGTCGAACTACGAGCACCGGGTGCGCGGCCGCTTCGCCCGCACCGGCCTGCCGGTCCCGAGGATCATCGTGGATGCCGCCTCCGTCGAGGAAGGCAAACCCTCGCCCGCCCCTTATCTCCTGGCCGCCAAGCGGCTCGGTGCCCGGCCGCAGGACTGTCTGGTCATCGAGGACGCACCCTCCGGCGTGCGGTCCGGACTGCGTGCCGGGATGACGGTGTGGGGGGTCAACGCACCCGCCGCGGTGGACGGGGTGCACCGTCACTTCGGGAGCCTGCGCGATGCGGTCCGCGACATCCTCGCCGTCACACGTCGGTCCCAAGCCGCGACCACACCCTCGCCGAACCAATGAAGAACTATCGCAAAAGCCGTGGCTGAAAGTCGCTCTGGTTGCCCTTCAGCCGGAGTGATCGAATCGGTGCTCGATTCAATCTCGGTGGTGAGGGGTCTCCACGTGCGTTCCATGTCCTACTTGGATGTTCATCGTCGGTTTTCGATGGACGTCGACGCGGAGATGCAGGCCACGCTGGAAAGACTCGCCCCTCAGGCCGACGCGGTGCGGGCCGCGGTCACGGAACTCGTACGGAACCGGGAGTTCACCCATCCGCTCTCGGTACTGCCGCTGATCGTGCATGCCGTGGAGACGGGCGCGCCCGAACCGGCCGTGCCGCTGGCCGTCGTGCATGAGTTGTGGTGGATCTCGGCGTGTCATCTCGACGACCTGGCCGACGGGCAGGGCGCACACCTCGGGGGAGACCTCGGCGGAGCTGAGGCGCTGCTCGCCGCGTTCGTCAGCGGGACTCCACTCCCTCTGCTCGTCGTCCAGTCGCAGGCCGTCCCGGAATCGGTGCGCGGCGCCCTGTCGGCCGAGATCGTGAAGTGCTCGATCCTCGCGACCGAAGGCCAGTTGAGTGATCTGCGCGGAGACGCGGCGACGGCCACGCGCGACTCGGTGGTCACGGCCTACCGAGGGAAGTCCGGCGCCCCCTTCAGCATGGTCACCGCAATGGCCGCCGAATGGGCGGGTGCCGAGAGGGCGAGAGTGGAGCTCTGGCGGGATTTCGGCGATGTGTTCGGCATCCTGTGGCAGATGTCCAACGACCAGGAAGACATCCTGTCCGGCCGCAACGAGGACCTTCTGAACGGCACGGTGACCTATCTCCTGGCATGTGCCCTCGATACGTCCGCATCCCACTCCACGGCGCGCATCCTGCGGCTGCAAGCAGAAGCGAGAACTTCCCGTGACGCCCGAGCGGAACTCATCGACACCCTTCTGGCACCGGTCGTTCTTGGTCGCTACGAGGACGACATCAACGAGTTCCGCGGCGAAGCGCACCGCATTCTGGACGAACTGGGCGGCGACGAGACCTACCTGTCGGTGATACGGAATCTGGTGGACGAATCGTCCAGGATGCTTCTGCGCGCCGACCTCGCGCGCGAGGTCACCGTCGGCTGACCGAGACGAAGGCCACCAGCGCGACAGCGGCACCGAGGAGGAACACCACGCAAAGGCGCCGACGCAGTGCGCGGTACCTCGCCTCGTACTCGGCGCGCAGTTCCCGGCCGCGCCGTGCCGTCCGTTCCCAGGAGCAGCGGGTGAGGGCCAGGTAGCTGTCCGCGAAGCGTTCTTCCACCTCTTCGCGTTGGGTGTCCGTCAGGCAGGCCAGGGAATGGGTGAAGCGAGCCGCTTCCGTCCGTCCCTCGGCCTTGGTGGCCTCGATGAGCAGATGGCCCTCCAGTTCGTCGATGAGTGTCCGCGGGGACGGGGGTCGCTGGTCCATGGTCGTCATCGCAGTTCCTTGCGGGGCGTCTCCGGACGTGCGGCCGCGGCCGTGATCTCCGGGTGGTGCAGGTCGAAGGCGGGGGACTCGCTGCGGATGCGCGGCAGGGTGAGGAAGTTGTGGCGCGGCGGGGGACAGGAGGTCGCCCACTCCAGCGAGCGGCCGTAACCCCACGGGTCGTCGACCTCGACCTTCTCGCCGTACTTGGCGGTCTTCCAGATGTTGTAGAAGAACGGCAGGAGGGAACTGCCGAGGAGGAAGGAGAAGATGGTCGAGACGGTGTTGAGAGTGGTCAGGCCCTCCACCGCCAGATAGTCGGGGATACGGCGCTGCATTCCGTTCGCACCCAGCCAGTGCTGCACCAGGAACGTGCCGTGGAAGCCCACGAACAGCGTCCAGAAGGTGATCTTCCCGAGGCGCTCGTCGAGCATCTTGCCGGTGAACTTCGGCCACCAGAAGTGGAATCCGGAGAACATCGCGAACACGACCGTACCGAAGATCACGTAGTGGAAGTGAGCCACCACGAAGTACGAGTCCGAGACGTGGAAGTCCATCGGCGGCGAGGCCAGGATGACACCGGTCAGACCACCGAAGGTGAAGGTGATCAGGAAGCCGACCGCCCAGAGCATCGGGGTCTCGAAACTCAAGGACCCCTTCCACATCGTTCCGATCCAGTTGAAGAACTTCACGCCTGTCGGTACGGCGATGAGGAACGTCATGAAGGAGAAGAACGGGAGCAGCACGCCACCGGTGACGTACATGTGGTGCGCCCACACGGTCACGGACAGACCGGCGATGGAGATCGTCGCGGCGATCAGGCCCATGTAGCCGAACATCGGCTTGCGGGAGAACACCGGGATGACTTCGGAGATGATGCCGAAGAATGGTAGAGCGATGATGTACACCTCTGGATGGCCGAAGAACCAGAAGAGGTGTTGCCATAGCAAGGCTCCGCCATTGGCGGCGTCAAACACATGCGCACCGAATTTTCGGTCCGCCTCCAGCGCGAACAGCGCCGCCGCGAGCACGGGGAAGGCCAGCAGCACCAGCACCGCGGTGAGCAGCACGTTCCACACGAAGATCGGCATGCGGAACATCGTCATGCCGGGAGCGCGCATGCAGATGATGGTCGTGATGAAGTTGACCGCACCGAGGATCGTGCCGAAGCCGGAGAAGGCCAGACCCATGATCCACATGTCGGCGCCGACACCCGGCGAGCGGACCGCGTCCGACAGCGGGCTGTAGGCGAACCAGCCGAAGTCGGCCGCGCCCTGCGGGGTGAGGAAGCCACCGACCGCGATGAGCGAGCCGAACAGGTAGAGCCAGTAGGCGAACATGTTCAGCCGCGGGAACGCCACGTCGGGCGCGCCGATCTGCAGCGGCATGATCCAGTTCGTGAAGCCGGCGAACAGCGGCGTCGCGAACATCAGCAGCATGATCGTGCCGTGCATCGTGAACGCCTGGTTGAACTGCTCGTTCGACATGATCTGCGTGCCGGGGCGAGCCAGTTCGGCGCGCATCAGCAGCGCCATGACGCCACCGATGCAGAAGAACGCGAACGACGTGACGAGGTAGAGCGTGCCGATCGTCTTGTGGTCAGTGGTGGTGAGCCACTTGATCACGACGTTGCCCGGCTGCTTGCGCCGCACCGGCAGCTCGTTCTCGTACGAGTCTTCGGCTGCCCCGGCACCCTGAGGTTCGTTGAGGATGCTCACAGGTTGTTCGTCTCCCGGTTCTTCTCGTGGCCCGTCTGCTCAATGCCGGCCGGGACGTAACCGGTCTGTCCCTGCGCCGCGAGCTGCTTGAGGTGGGCCTCGTAGCGCTCGGGGGAGACGACCTTCACGTTGAAGAGCATCCGGGAGTGGTCGACGCCGCACAGCTCGGCGCACTTGCCCAGGAAGGTGCCCTCCTTGTTGGGGGTCACCTGGAAGGAGTTGGTGTGGCCCGGGATGACGTCCATCTTCATCAGGAACGGCACCACCCAGAAGGAGTGGATGACGTCACGCGAAGTGAGGACGAAGCGGACCGTCTTGCCCTTGGGCAGCCAGAGGGTCGGACCGGGGTTGCCCGTCTGCGGGTTCCGCTCACCCGGCGTACCGACCTCGTAGACACCGCCGGCGTTCGCCGGGAAGTCCTTCTTGAACCGGTCCGGAATGGCACGCAGGTTCGGGTCGATCTTGGCGTTGCCGGTGACACCGGGAACGTCCTCGATGTAGTTGAAGCCCCAGCTCCACTGATAGCCGACCACGTTGACCGTGACGTCGGGCTTCTGCTTGAGGCTGAGGAGCTTCGTCTCGTCCCGGGCGGTGAAGTAGAACAGCACCGAGACGATGATCAGCGGGACTACCGTGTACAGCGCCTCGATGGGCATGTTGTACCGGGTCTGCGGAGGAACTTCGACCTTGGTGCGGCTGCGCCGGTGGAAGAACACACTCCACAGGATCAGGCCCCACACCAGCACGCCAACGGCGAGCGCGGCCGCCCAGGACCCCTGCCACAGGGAGAGGATCCGCGGACCCTCTTCTGTGGTCGGGGTGGGCATACCAAGGCGGGGGAAGTCCTTGTATGTGCAACCGGTGGCGGTCGCCAGGACCAGGCCCGCAGTCAGTGCCTGCAGCAGCTTCCGCCGCATCGGGCGCCGCGGCGAGCGGTCGGAGCCGTTGGGACTCACGTAGCGCCTTCCCGAGAGTCTCGCCCGCGCGTCGGCTGCGGCCTTCTCGCTGGTCGGTCGCCGCCCTGCGTCGGGCAGGGGTTTGGATGTTTATGCGGACCAAACCCTACTGGACGCTATTTGGGGTCGCGCGGGGAGGGTGCCCAACGCGCCGCCGGGTCAGCCGAAGGGGGTGGGTTGCCCTGCTCCGGGCTACTTCTGACGGAGGTTTGGGGGGCCCAGGAGCTCGGGGCGGGAGGACGTCACAGCGGCTGCGGGCTCGTTGTGGCTTGTCGCGCCGTTCCTCGCGCCCCTTTGGGGCGCTGCCCTGACCGGGGCCTTAGCGTTGGGGTGTGGCCTACTTCGATGCTGCTTCCGCTGCTCCTCTCCATCCCGTCGCCCGGCAGGCCCTGCAGGCCTCGCTCGACGAGGGGTGGGCCGATCCCGCGCGGCTCTACCGGGAGGGGCGGCGGGCCCGGCTGTTGCTCGACGCGGCGCGCGAGGCGGCGGCCGAGGCGGTGGGGTGCCGCCCGGACGAGCTGACCTTCACCTCGTCGGGCACCCGGGCGGTGCACTCCGGGATCGAGGGTGCGCTGGCGGGCCGCCGGCGCGTCGGACGCCACCTGATCGTGTCAGCTGTCGAACACTCGTCGGTACTCCATTCGGCAGAGGTCCACGAGGCGGCGGGCGGCTCGGTGACGACGGTGCCCGTCGACCGCGCGGGCACCGTCTCCCCTTCTTCCTACGCCGCCGCCCTGCGCCCCGACACCGCGCTCGCGTGCCTCCAGTCCGCCAACCACGAGGTGGGCACGGAGCAGCCGGTGCGGGAGGTCGCGGAGGCGTGCCGGGCGGCGGGGGTGCCGCTGTTGGTGGACGCGGCGCAGTCACTGCCCTGGCGCCGGGTGGAGGGCGACTGGTCCCTGCTGACGGCAAGTGCCCACAAATGGGGCGGGCCTTCGGGGGTCGGACTGCTCGTCGTGCGCAAGGGGGTGCGGTTCGCTCCCCAAGGGCCCGTGGACGAGCGGGAGTCGGGGCGGGCGGCGGGCTTCGAGAACATCCCTGCCGTCGTGGCCGCGGCGGCGTCGCTGCGCGCGGTACGGGCGGAGGCGGTCGCGGAGGCCGCACGCCTGCGGGAACTGACGGAACGGATCCGCGTACGGGTGCCCGAACTGGTCCCGGACGTCGAGGTGGTCGGGGACGCGGTTCACCGTCTCCCGGGGATCGTCACCTTCTCCTGCCTGTACGTCGACGGGGAGACGCTCCTGCACGAACTGGACCGGGCGGGTTTCTCCGTCTCCTCCGGCTCCTCCTGCACGAGCAGCACGCTGACCCCGAGCCATGTCCTGAAGGCGATGGGTGTCCTGAGCGAGGGCAACGTCCGGGTCTCGCTGCCACCGGGTACGCCGTCCGAGGACGTCGACCGGTTCCTGTCGGTGCTGCCGGACGCGGTCGCGGACGTACGCGAGAAGCTCGGCGCCCCGACGGCGTCGACGCCGCCCTCCCCGTCCCCCTCCGGCTCCGACGCGCTCGTGGTGGACTCCCTCGGCAAGCTCTGCCCCATCCCGGTCATCGAACTGGCCAAGGTCATCGGGGACGTGCCGGTGGGCGGCACGGTCCGCGTCCTCTCGGACGACGAGGCCGCCCGGCTGGACATCCCGGCGTGGTGCGAGATGCGGGGGCATGAGTACGTCGGGGAGGAGCCGGCGGACCACGGCTTCGCCTATGTGGTCCGCCGGGTGTCCTAGACGATCGGCCGGAGGAGTGTCCCGATCAGGTCAGGTGGGCCCGGACCTCGGTGATCAGGCCAGGTGGGCCCTGACCTCGATGGCCGCGTCGTCGCCGTACGCCTTGGTGAAGCGGTCCATGAAGTGGGCGCGGCGGAGCTGGTACTCCTGGGTGCCGACCGTCTCGATGACCAGCGTCGCGAGCATGCAGCCGACCTGGGCGGCGCGCTCCAGGGAGACTCCCCAGGCGAGGCCGGAGAGGAAACCGGCGCGGAACGCGTCGCCGACGCCCGTCGGGTCCGCCTTGCGCTCCTCGTCCGGGCAGCCGACCTCGATCGGGTCCTCACCGGCCCGCTCGATGCGCACGCCCCGGGCGCCGAGGGTCGTCACACGGTGACCGACCTTCGACAGGATCTCCTCGTCGCTCCAGCCGGTCTTGGACTCGATGAGCCCCTTCTCGTACTCGTTGGAGAAGAGGTAGGTCGCCCCGTCCAGCAGTATCCGGATCTCGTCGCCGTTCATACGGGCGATCTGCTGCGAGAAGTCGGCGGCGAAGGCGATCGCGCGGGAGCGGCACTCCTCCGTGTGGCGGAGCATCGCCTCCGGGTCGTCGGCGCCGATCAGGACGAGGTCGAGGCCGCCGACCCGGTCCGCGACCGACTTGAGCTCGATCAGCCGGGCCTCGCTCATCGCGCCCGTGTAGAAGGAGCCGATCTGGTTGTGGTCGGAGTCCGTGGTGCACACGAAGCGCGCGGTGTGCATCACCTCGGAGATCCGGACCGAGTCGGTGTCGACGCCGTGGCGGTCGAGCCACGCCCGGTACTCGTCGAAGTCGGAGCCCGCGGCCCCGACCAGGATCGGCCGGGTGCCCAGCTGTCCCATGCCGAAGGCGATGTTCGCGCCGACGCCACCCCGGCGTACGTCGAGGTTGTCGACCAGGAAGGACAGGGAGACCGTGTGCAGCTGGTCCGCGACGAACTGGTCGGCGAAACGGCCGGGGAAGGTCATGAGGTGGTCAGTGGCGATGGAGCCGGTGACTGCGATACGCACGGCGAGGACACGCTCCTGCGACGGAAGGGGATTGACAGTTCACGCTACCCGGTCGACACGTGCCGTCTGAAGCGGTCAAAACTACCCGATAGTAGGTCTTTCTTCGTAACACTCGGCATGCATACGGTTCCGTCATGACGAACCGCAAGGTCCACGGCTCCGTTCCGCACGACTTCGAAGGCGATCTGGCGTCACTGCGCGGCGACGGCGCCTTGGCCCGGGACTGGGCGGCACCGGACCCGATCATCCCCCGTGCCGACCTTCCCGTGTCCCCGTCGCGCATCCACGGAGTGACCGTGCCTCCCGCGTCCGCCCGCCTGCTGGACGCGATGTCCGACTACGGCGACTGACAGGACCCGGAAGGTCCTCGAAAAGGGCGGCCCCGAACGGCGCCCGCAGGGAACCGTGCGCTCCCCCGCTGCGTCCCATCGCTGTCCCCCGTAAAGGGGATGCGGTGTACGACCAGAAGGAGCGATGCGGTGAGCACCGAGCGACCCGAGACCGAAGCGCCCGAGCCCCCCGAGGACGGCGGCGAGCCGGCGAAGCCGCGCCGCCGCCATTCCCCGGCGGCCGTCGCGTCC
>LRTP01000271.1 GCA_001550305.1 Streptomyces diastatochromogenes | reverse complement strand
GTTGATCCTGCGGGCCGACCTCGTCGTGGACGGGATCGTCGGCATCGGGGGCAAGGGCGGCCTGCGGCCCGAGGCGGTGCCGCTGGCCGCGTACGCGGCGGACTCCCGGGCGGCCGTGGTCGCCGTGGACCTGCCGAGCGGGATCGAGGCCGACACGGGAGAGGTCCTGGGTACCGCCGTCCGCGCCGATCTGACGGTGACCTTCGGGACGCACAAGCCCGGGCTGCTCATCGACCCGGGGCGTGAGTACGCCGGTTCGGTACGCCTCGTCGACATCGGGCTCGAACTGCCCGAGGAGGCCGAGCTGGAGGCCCTTCAGCACGTGGATGTGGCGGCGCGGCTGCCGGTGCCGGGGGCCGAGAGCGACAAGTACCGGCGCGGGGTCGTCGGGATCGCGGCCGGGTCCGCGCGGTATCCCGGGGCCGCCGTGCTCGCCGTGTCCGGGGCGTTGCGGGGTGGGGCGGGGGCGGTGCGGTACGTCGGGCCCGCGGCGGATGCCGTGATCTCCCGCTTTCCCGAGACGCTCGTGTCGGACCAGGGGCCCGCACGGGCCGGGCGGGTCCAGGCGTGGGTGGTGGGGCCCGGGGTCGGGGACGACGCGTCGGCGGTGGCGCAGGTGCTCGGGGCGGATGTGCCGGTGCTGGTGGACGCGGACGGGCTGCGGCTCGCGGACCGGTCCGCCGTACGCGCCCGTACCGCGCCCACGCTGATGACTCCGCACGCCGGGGAGGCGGCGGCGTTGCTCGGGGTCTCGCGGGAGTCGGTGGAGGCGGCTCGGCTGGCGTCGGCGCGGGAGTTGGCGCTTCGGTACGGGGCGACCGTGCTGCTGAAGGGGTCGACGACGCTGGTCGTCGATCCGGCGGGCGGTGCGGTGCGGGTGAATCCGACGGGGACGGCGTGGCTGGCCACGGCCGGGAGCGGGGACGTGCTGTCGGGGCTTGCGGGGTCGTTGCTCGCGGCCGGGTTGTCGGCGTTGGACGCGGGGAGTGTGGGCGCGTATCTGCATGGGCTGGCGGGGAGGCTCGCGGCGGACGGGGCGCCCTTGGGGGCGCATGATGTCGCGGCGGCGATTCCGGAGGCCTGGCGGGACGTCCGCGACGCGCTCCGCTGAGTGCGCCGTTCTTTGGCTGCGGGGTGGTGGGGGCTTGTCGCGCAGTTCCCCGCGCCCCTGGGGCGGGGCTTCGCCCCAGCCCCCCGGGTGGGTTCTTTGTCCGCGGGTGGTGGGGGCTGGGCGCGCAGTTCCTCGCGCCCCTTAAGGGGGCGCTGCGTTGCCCATTACGGGGGACCCCGTCCGCGCGGCTCACCCCCGCTCGCCCCGGGGTTGCGTATCGCTGGTCGCATGATGATGAGCAGACGAATGAGATGCGGGAGCGCGGGGGTGCTCTTCGCGCTGCTGGTGGTGATGCCGGTGGAGGGGGCGGCGGCGGAGGCCGGGCCCCCGGCGCCCGGGCCGGGAAGCGAGCTGGTGCCCGGCGTGCCGCCGGGGCCCCAGCAACCGTGGCAGGTGGACACGCCGGACCAGATGCTGCCGCCCAAGGTGTACACACCGAGCGCGAAGGAGGACGCCGTCGAGCCGAGGGACGCCCCCGCGCAGACGGACGCGCTCATCGAGTACGTCCCCCTCAGCGAGGCCGTCGCGGGCAAGTCCGTGACGTGCACCAAGCTGACCGGGCCGTACCAGCGGCAGGTCGAGCGGTGGCTGAAGCTGAAGGTCGACGGGAAGCAGTCGAAGGGCGACTGCGCCGCCATCCGGGCGTTCCAGAAGAAGCAGGGGATCAAGCCGAACACGGGCTTCGCCGGCCCCGTCACCTGGGGTTGGATGCGGCTGCTGTCCGCGAGGAAGAACCCGAACGCGGCCGGGAAGTGCCCCGTGCGGTCGTACCGCGTCGCGTGTGTGGACCTGACCCGGCAGCTCACCTGGGTGCAGAAGGGGAAGAAGGTGCTGTGGGGACCGGTGCCGATGCGCAGCGGGCGGGCCGGGTACCGGACCAGGACCGGCTGGTTCAAGATCTTCTGGAAGCACAAGAACCACTGGTCGACGCTGTACAACACCCCGATGCCGTACAGCCAGTTCTTCAGCGGCGGAGAGGCCTTCCACGCCATCTACGGCAGCGTCTACGACCCGAACGGCTCGTACGGCTGTGTCAATCTGCGCCTCGCCGACGCCCGCTCCCTGTGGAACGTCACCAAGGCGAACGACCGGGTGTACGCGTGGGGCCGCAGGGCCGGCACCTGACCGTCCTCCGGGGGCTCTCGGGCCCCTCTGAGACACTGGGGGCGCGATGAACGACACAGCACCCCTGCGCGCCCGCGCAGAGATCGACCTGGCCGCCCTGCGGGCCAACGTGCGGACCCTGCGCGCCCACGCGCCGTCCGCGGCCTTGATGGCCGTGGTCAAGTCCGACGCGTACGGCCACGGCGCGGTCCCGTGCGCCCGCGCGGCGCTGGAGGCGGGCGCCACCTGGCTCGGCACCGCCACCCCCGAGGAGGCCCTCGCGCTGCGCGCGGCCGGCCTGACCGACAGCCGGATCATGTGCTGGCTGTGGACGCCGGGCGGGCCGTGGCGGGAGGCCATCGAGGCCGACCTCGACGTGTCGGTGAGCGGGATGTGGGCCCTGCGGGAGGTCACCGCGGCGGCCGAGGAGGCCGGGACGGCCGCGCGGGTCCAGCTCAAGGCCGACACCGGGCTCGGGCGCGGCGGCTGCCAGCCCGCCGACTGGCCCGAACTCGTGCGCGAGGCGCTGGGCGCCGAGGAACGCGGGCTGATCGACATCACCGGTCTGTGGTCGCACTTCGCCTGCGCCGACGAACCCGGGCATCCCTCCATCCGTGCCCAACTGGACCGTTTCCGCGAGATGGTGACGTACGCCGAGGAGCGGGGCGTGCGCCCCGAGGTGCGGCACATCGCCAACTCGCCGGCCACGCTGACCCTCCCCGAGAGCCACTTCGACCTCGTACGGACGGGGATCGCGGTCTACGGCATCTCGCCCAGCCCCGAGATCGGCACCCCGGCCGACTTCGGGTTGCGCCCGGTGATGACGCTGAGCGCGTCCCTCGCGCTGGTGAAGCACGTACCGGCGGGCCACGGGGTCAGTTACGGGCATCACTACGTCACCGCGGGTGCCACCACCCTCGGCCTCGTCCCCGTCGGCTACGCGGACGGCGTGCCGCGCCACGCCTCCGGCACCGGACCGGTGCTGGTGGGCGGCAAGTGGCGGACGGTGGCGGGGCGGGTCGCGATGGACCAGTTCGTGGTCGACCTGGGCGGGGACGAGCCGGTGCCCGGTTCGGAGGCGATCCTGTTCGGTCCGGGCGACCGGGGCGAGCCGACCGCCGAGGACTGGGCGCGGGCGGCGGGGACGATCGCGTACGAAATCGTCACCCGGATCGGAACCCGAGTGCCGCGCGTATACGTGAATAAGGAACAAGGCGGGTAACCCGCAAGGAGTACGGGGGGTGCCCCGCGCAGGACAACAGGGCAACAGGACATAGTTGCACCATCAGCGGTACCTCCGGCACCACCCCCAGCACGACCGGCACCACCCCCAGCACGACCTTCTGAAGTGAACGACAACCCGGCGAAGAGGAGCGGTACGTGAGCGAGAGCAGCGCGGAGGCCGTCACGGACGTCGCCGCGGCGGCCGTCGCCTCCGCCGCCGGGAACTGGCGCAAGGCCGGTATCGCCGGCGTCGCCATAGGCGTGGTCGCCGCGGGCGCCGCCGCCGGAGTCGCCATAGAGCGGCTGACGGTGGGCCGCGGTATGCGCAACAAGGCCCGCCTCGCGCTCGACTCCACGGGCCCGTACGGCTCGCTGCGCGGCATGCCGGGCAAGGCGTACGCCGACGACGGCACCGAGCTGTACTACGAGGTGGACGACATCGAGCAGGATGTGACGTTCACCCCACGCCGGCGCCGGCTCTTCGGGCGCAAGGCCCCGGCCCCCGTCACCGTCGTCTTCAGCCACGGGTACTGCCTCAACCAGGACTCCTGGCACTTCCAGCGGGCCGCGCTGCGCGGGGTGGTGCGCACGGTGCACTGGGACCAGCGCAGTCACGGCCGCTCCGGGCGCGGGGTCGCGCAGACGACGGACGGCACGCCCGTCTCCATCGACCAGCTCGGCCAGGACCTGAAGGCCGTCATCGACGCGGCCGTGCCGGAGGGGCCGATCGTGCTGGTGGGGCACTCCATGGGCGGGATGACCGTCATGGCGCTGGCCGACCGGTATCCGGACCTCGTCCGCGAGCGGGTCGTCGCCGTCGCGCTCGTCGGTACGTCGTCGGGGCGGCTCGGCGAGGTCAACTTCGGGCTGCCCGTCGCGGGCGTCAACGCGGTGCGCCGGGTGCTGCCCGGTGTGCTGAAGGCGCTCGGTCAGCAGGCCGCCCTGGTGGAGCGGGGGCGGCGGGCCACGGCCGACCTGTTCGCGGGGATCATCAAGCGGTACTCGTTCGCGTCCCGGGA
Source organism: Streptomyces diastatochromogenes (assembly GCA_001550305.1). Taxonomy (GTDB): domain Bacteria; phylum Actinomycetota; class Actinomycetes; order Streptomycetales; family Streptomycetaceae; genus Streptomyces; species Streptomyces mirabilis_D. The sequence goes on along the minus strand of LRTP01000271.1, from coordinate 15,448 downwards.
CGTCGACCCGGCCATCGTGCGGTTCGCCGAACGGATGATCGAGGGCACTCCGATCGACGTCGTCGCTGAGTTCTACCCGGCGTTCACCGCGCACGACAAGACCGAGGCCCTCGCGTACTTCGCCGAACTGCCGGTGCTGGTGCTGGCCGGGGTCGGCGACATGGTGACACCGAGTGAGCACAGCGAGGCGATCGCGGACCTGCTGCCGGACGCCGAACTGGTGCTCGTCCCGGACGCCGGGCATCTGGTCATGCTGGAGCACCCCGAGGTGGTCATAGACCGTCTCGCCGACCTTCTGATGCGCGCGGGCGCCGTCCCGGCAGGGGCTACCGTGGGTGGCTATGGAAGCACCAGCAGCAGCGCACAACCCGGCTGAGACCGCCGCCGAGGGCGTGAACGTCCGGATCACCGTCAACTCGCCAGAACAGATGCGGGAGTTGGGCCTTCACCTGGCCAAGCTGCTGCGCGCGGGCGATCTCGTGATGCTGAACGGGGAGCTCGGCGCGGGCAAGACGACGCTGACCCGTGGCCTCGGCGAGGGGCTCGGCGTACGGGGCGCGGTCACCTCGCCGACGTTCGTCATCGCCCGTGTGCACCCCTCCCTCGGCGACGGTCCGCCGCTCGTGCACGTGGACGCGTACCGGCTGGGCGGCGGCCTCGACGAGATGGAGGACCTCGACCTCGACGTGTCGCTCTCCGACTCGGTGATCGTCGTGGAGTGGGGCGAGGGCAAGGTCGAGGAGCTCACCGACGACCGGCTCACCGTCGTCATCCACCGGGCCGTCGGTGACACCACGGACGAGGTACGGCACGTCACGCTCACCGGGCTCGGGGAGCGCTGGGCGACGACCGATCTGAGCGTGCTCGCGGCTTGATCACCCTGGGTGAGGGTTCCGGGGGACGTGAAGGTTCCGACAAGTCGTCGGCAAGATGTTGCGTTCGGTGTCCCGGCCGTGGTCACATGGACCTCAGTCCGTAGTTAGGTCTACCTAACCACGCTTGCCCCCGAATCCCAGGAGGCGTCCATGTCGGCTTCGGAACGTGACGCGCCGGTGCAGCAGCCGTGCGGTGGGGTGTCGATGCGGGACCTTTTGGCGTCATGCGCGGCGGCCGACGCGGTGTCCAGGCCGCCTCGGGCGCCGATGCCGGAGGCGCCGCGTGCGGAGGCGCGGCCGCGCAAAGCTGCGTGAGCGCTCCGCTGGAGGGGCGGTACTTCGTCTGCGGGTGGGTGGGGGCTGGTCGCGCCCCGCGGCGGAGCCGCTGATGTACACAGCCCCGCACCCCTGAGGGCGCGCCTTCGCACAGGTCCGCCGACTAGCGGATGACGACCACCTTCACGCCGACCGTCGCGAAGTTCCACATCGCGGTGCCGTTCTTGCGGGTCTCCCGGATACCGCCGAGTTTCTTGGTGGAGTCGGGGGAACCCGTGGAGCCGTCTACGGCGGAGCTGAAGCCGATCGCCACGCCGTCGACGACGGTGAAGCGGACGACGTGCTCGATCTGGGCGCCGTCCGATCCGGTGACAGCCTTGGACCGGGAGGTGACGGCGTAGGTGCCGACTCCCGGGTCCACCGTGCCGGGGGTGACCTTGAAGGTGCGCTCGGTCCTGTTGTTCGCGGCGACCAGCCACACGCGGTCGTCGTCGACCGAGTAGACGACCCGCTCACCGCTGCCCGAGGCGGTCGGCAGCGCCACCGGGTTCTTCTTGTCCCGGGGTGCCTTCGTGGTGGGGACCTTGGACGCGCCCGCGAGGGGCTTGCCCAGGGTGTCGGGCACGTTCGCGGACGCCTGGTAGGCGAGGAAGCCGACCACCGCGACAGCCGCCGCGGTGAGCCCGGCCACGAATCCCGAGCTGCTCCTAGCCACCTTGTGTACCCGCCTCTCGTACCGCGTTCGTGTCCATTACGTCCTTTGTGGTGACGGTAGCAGCCGTCGCCCCGCAGACCGGGGCGGCCGTGCGTCCCGCTCGGGCGCCGTAGGCTGTTTGCGTGCTCTTGCTCGCTCTGGATACCGCCACCCCCGCCGTGACCGTCGCCCTGCACGACGGCACGTCCGTCATCGCCTCGTCGAGCCAGGTGGACGCGCGCCGGCACGGAGAGCTGCTGCTGCCGGCCGTCGACCGGGTGCTCGCCGAGGCAGGCCTCAAGCTGGACGCCGTCACCGGCATCGTCGTGGGCGTAGGCCCCGGCCCGTACACGGGGCTGCGCGTCGGCCTCATGACCGCCGACACCTTCGGCCTCGTGCTCGGCGTGCCCGTGCACGGCCTGTGCACCCTCGACGGGCTCGCGTACGCCGCCGACGGGACCGGCGTCGAGGGCCCGTTCGTCGTCGCGACGGACGCCCGGCGCAAGGAGGTGTACTGGGCGCTGTACGACGCCCCCCGTACGCGTGCCTCCGAGCCCGCCGTCGACCGGCCCGCCGACATCGCCGGGACGGTCGCCGGTCTGCCCGCCGTGGGTGCGGGTGCGCTGCTCTATCCCGACACCTTCCCGGACGCCCGTGCTCCCGAGCACGTCTCCGCGGGCGCGCTCGCGTCCCTGGCGGCGGAGAAACTCGCCGCGGGCGAGGAGCTCGAGGCGCCCCGGCCGCTCTACCTGCGCCGCCCGGACGCCCAGGTGCCCAAGAACTACAAGGTGGTCACCCCGAAGTGACCGCCGAGCTGCGCGAGATGCGCTGGTGGGACATCGATCCCGTACTGGAGCTGGAGAAGGACCTCTTCCCCGAGGACGCCTGGTCGCGGGGGATGTTCTGGTCCGAGTTGGCCCACGCCCGCGGGCCCGGGGCGACGCGCCGGTACGTGGTGGCGACCGAGAGCGGCCGACTCGTCGGATACGCCGGGCTGGCCGCCTCCGGCGACCTGGGCGACGTACAGACCATCGCCGTACGACGTGATCAGTGGGGCACCGGCCTCGGCGCCCGGCTGCTGACCGAGCTGCTGCGGGCCGCGACCGCGTTCGAGTGCGCCGAGGTCATGCTCGAGTGCCGGGTGGACAACGTCCGCGCGCAGAAGCTGTACGAGCGCTTCGGCTTCGAGCCCATCGGCTTCCGTCGCGGCTACTACCAGCCGGGCAACGTCGACGCCCTGGTCATGCGGATGCGCACCGCGTCCGACAGCGGCTCCGCCCCGGGTTCACCCTCCGTAAACGGCGTACAAGGAACAGAGAGCAATGGCTGACGAACCGCTGGTCCTGGGTATCGAGACCTCCTGCGACGAGACCGGCGTCGGCATCGTCCGCGGCAACACGCTGCTCGCGGACGCCGTCGCGTCCAGCGTCGACGAGCACGCCCGTTTCGGCGGCGTCGTGCCCGAGGTCGCCTCCCGCGCGCACCTGGAGGCGATGGTGCCGACCATCGACCGGGCGCTCAAGGACGCGGGGGTGAGCGCCAGGGACCTGGACGGCATCGCCGTCACCGCGGGGCCCGGGCTGGCCGGCGCGCTGCTCGTCGGGGTGTCGGCGGCGAAGGCGTACGCCTACGCGCTGGGCAAGCCCCTGTACGGCGTCAACCACCTCGCCTCCCACATCTGCGTGGACCAGCTGGAGCACGGCCCGCTGCCGGAGCCGACGATGGCCCTGCTCGTGTCGGGCGGCCACTCGTCCCTGCTGCTCTCGACCGACATCACCTCCGACGTACGGCCCATGGGCGCGACCATCGACGACGCCGCGGGCGAGGCCTTCGACAAGATCGCGCGCGTGCTCAACCTCGGCTTCCCCGGCGGTCCGGTCATCGACCGGTACGCGAAGGAGGGCGACCCCTCCGCGATCGCCTTCCCGCGCGGGCTCACCGGGCCGCGCGACCCGGCGTACGACTTCTCCTTCTCCGGCCTGAAGACGTCCGTGGCCCGCTGGATCGAGGCCAAGCGGGCGGCGGGCGAGGAGGTGCCGGTGCGTGACGTGTCGGCCTCCTTCCAGGAGGCGGTCGTCGACGTGCTGACCCGCAAGGCCGTACGGGCCTGCAAGGACCAGGGCGTCGACCACCTGATGATCGGCGGCGGCGTGGCCGCGAACTCACGGCTGCGGGCGCTCGCGCAGGAGCGCTGCGAGGCCGCGGGGATCCGGCTGCGGGTGCCGCGGCCGAAGCTGTGCACGGACAACGGGGCGATGGTGGCCGCGCTGGGCGCGGAGATGGTCTCCCGCAACCGGGCCGCCTCCGACTGGGACCTGTCGGCCGACTCCTCGCTGCCCGTGACGGACCCGCATGTGCCCGGCCGTTCACATGAGCACGTCCACGACCACGGATCCGGCCACGATCATGATCACGTGCACGAGGTCTCCAAGGAGAACCTGTACTCGTGAGCGTCGCGCTGATGTGGGAGGCGCGGGCCGTCCCCGGACGGGGCGATGAACTGCTCGCCTGGGTGCGGGGGCAGGAGCTGGCGAGCGAGCCGCTGCGGCGGGAGGTCCTGCGCGCGCCGCAGGACCGGGTGCTCGTCATCACCTGGTGGGATGCGCCCTACGACGCCGAGTTGCCCGAACTCCCGGAGCCGGGCGGGGAGTTGGTGACCCGGGCGGTCCATCGGTGGCGGTTCGAGTCGGTCTCCTGAGGCCTTCGTCTCCGGCCGGGCTTCACGACGAACTCGCTTTTCCGGAAGACTCCTGCAAAGTTTCGGGTGTGGGTGTGGAACGGTAGAGGGGCGGTTCGACGTGTCGACGGAGGTGGGCGCAGTGGCCCGGGAGAGCATCAAGAACAAGGTGACGATCACCGAGATCGCCCGGCAGGCCGGCGTCTCGGTGCCCACCGTGTCGCGTGTCGTCAACGGCCGCTCCGACGTGTCGCCGGAGACCCGGGCCCGCATCGAGGACCTGCTGCGGCGCCACGGCTACCAGCGCAGGTCGTCCGCGCCCGGTGACCGGGCGGCCCTGATCGACCTGGTCTTCAACGACCTCGACAGCCCCTGGGCCGTGGAGATCATCCGGGGGGTCGAGGAGGTCGCGCACGCCTCCGGGGTGGGCACGGTCGTCTCCGCCATCCACGGTGCGTCGGGCTCGGCCCGGCAGTGGATGACCAATCTGCGCGCCCGCGCCTCGGACGGCGTGATCCTCGTGACCTCGGTCCTCGAACCCCGGCTGCACGAGGAGTTGCGGCGGCTCGGCGTGCCGCTGGTCGTGATCGATCCGGCGGGGTCCCCGACCCTCGACGTGCCGACCGTCGGCGCCGCCAACTGGGCGGGCGGGATGGCGGCGACGGAGCATCTGCTCGGGCTCGGGCACCGGCGGATCGGCTTTGTCGCCGGGCCCGTGCGGTTGCTGTGCTCGCGGGCACGGCTCGACGGGTACCGGGCGGCGCTGGACGGCGCGGGGGTCGCCGTCGACGACGCCCTGATCGTGCCGGGGGACTTCTACCATCAGGCCGGCTTCGACGGCTGCAACACGCTGCTCGACCTGGAGGAACCGCCGACCGCCGTGTTCGCGGCGAGTGACCAGATGGCGCTCGGGGCGATCGAGGCGTTGCGGCGGCGGGGGCTGCGGGTGCCCGAGGACATGAGTGTCGTCGGGTTCGACGACCTCCCGGAGGTCCGGTGGTCGGCGCCGCCGCTCACGACGGTGCGGCAGCCGCTCGCGGACATGGGGAAGCTGGCCACGCGCACGGTGCTGCGGCTGGCGCTGGGCGAGGACCCGGTGTCTCCGCGGGTGGAGTTGGCGACTGAGTTGGTCGTACGGGCGAGTACGGCGCGACGGGGTTGAGGGGCGCCTCAGGGGCGGGGTGTCTGAGGCGGTTCGGCGGCTGCGGGTGAATCGTGGCCGGTCGCGCGGTTCCCCGCGCCCCTGAAGGGGCGCTGATCCCGGCGTGCCCGAAGAGGCGCGGGGAACTGCGCGACCAGCCCCCACCGGCCCGCACGCGAAGAACTCTCGATATTTGTCAGGGGCGTTGACACGGCTGTCCCGCACCCGTAACTTCCGGCGCACTCGGCCGATAATTATCGGCTCTCTTCCGGAAGGTGTGCGATGCGAGCGTTGGGCAACACCTACACCTCTTTCTCCCGCCGGAGGTTCCTGGCGGCATCCGCGGCGACCGGACTGGGGGCGGCCGCCCTGAGTGCGTGCGGTTCCTCCGACAGCGGGAACAGTTCGGGCAAGACCACGATCGAGTGGTGGAACATCACCACCACCCAGCCCGCGAAGAAGCTGTGGGCCCAGCGCGCCAAGGACTTCGAGGCCGCGCACCCGGACGTGAAGGTCAAGGTCGTCACGCTGGAGAACGAGGCGTACAAGTCGAAGATGACCGCGCTGACCACCTCCGGGAAGCTTCCGGACGTCTTCCACACCTGGGGCGGCGGGGTCCTCAAGCAGCAGATCGACGCGGGTCTGGTCGAGGACCTGACCGACAAGACCGCCTCCTGGACGAAGGACTATGTGCCCGCCTCGCTGGCGGCCTACCAGTTCGACAAGAAGACGTACGCGGTCCCGTTCGACATCGGCATGGTCGGCTTCTGGTACAACAAGGCGCTCTTCAAGAAGGCCAAGATCGACACCCCGCCCACCACCTGGTCCGGCTATCTCGACGCCGTCAAGGCCCTCAAGAGCGCCGGGATCACGCCCATCGCGCTGGCCGGCAAGGAGAAGTGGCCCGGCATGTACTACTGGGCGTATCTGTCGATGCGCGTCGCCGGACTGGAGGCGATGCAGAAGGCCGCCACCGACGCCGACTTCACCGGCGCCGGGTTCGTCACGGCCGGCCAGCACCTCAAGGACCTCGTCGCGCTCGAACCCTTCCAGAAGGGTTTCCTCGGCGGGGCCTACTCCGACCCCAACGGCGAGGCGGCCCTGATGGGCAACGGCAAGGCGGCCATGGAACTGATGGGCCAGTGGGCGCCGACCGTCGAGAAGGACTCGGGCAAGGGCATCGGCGACGACCTGGGCTTCTTCTCCTTCCCCTCCGTGGAGGGCGGAAAGGGCGCGCTCACCGAGGTGTTCGGCGGGGGCGGCGGCCACGCGGTGCGCAAGGGGGCGCCGGACGCGGCGGTGGAGTTCCTGAAGTTCTTCGCGGAGAAGCAGTTCGCCGAGACCCTCGTCAAGGAGACCGGCCTGATACCGGTGTCCAAGGACGCGCGCCCCGCGCTGACCGACCCCAACCTCACCGCCGTGTCGGACGCCCTGAACAACGCCACCGGCTTCCAGCTCTACCTCGACCAGGCGTACGCCCCCGCCGTCGGCCAGGAGATCAACGACAGCGTCGCCGCGCTCATCGCCGGCTCCAAGTCACCCGAGCAGGTCACGCGTTCGGTGACCCAGGTCGCCAAGAGCGAGAAGAGCTAGCGGCCGGCGATGACGCACTCGACCTCGACCTCGACCGCGTCGACGTATGTGTCCGATCTCGGCAAGTCGACCGGCGTGGCGGCCGTTTCACCGGGCGGGGGGCCCCGCCGTCCCGTCCTGCGGCGCGTGCGCGACTGGTTCGCGGCCTTCGTCTTCACGGTCCCGGCGCTCGCCCTGTTCGGGATGCTCGTCCTCCTGCCGATGGGCTACGCCTTCTACGTCAGCTTCTTCAACTGGGGCGGATTCGGCTCGCCCACCGACTCCGTGGGGTTCGACAACTACACCCGGCTCTTCCAGGACCCGGTGTTCCTCGGGGACCTGTGGCGCGGCGTCCTGCTCGTCGCCTTCTCCCTCGTCCTCCAGCTGCCGTTCGCGCTCGCCATGGCCGTGCTGCTCAACCAGAGGCTGCGCGGCCGGGCCGTCTACCGGATGCTGTTCTTCGCGCCGTACATCCTGTCCGAGGTCATCACCGGCGTGCTGTTCAGCATGATCTTCGCGCCGGGCGACGGACTCGCCGACAAGGTCCTCGGCGCGGTCGGTCTCGACGGCCTGGGCGGGCTCTGGTTCGCGGGCCAGAACACCGTCCTGCCCACCCTCTTCCTGGTCATGACCTGGAAGTACTTCGGCTTCCACATGATGCTCTACCTGGCAGGCCTCCAGGGCATCCCGGCGGAGCTGCACGAGGCGGCACGCATCGACGGCGCCGGCAGCTGGCAGCGCTTCCGCCACGTCACGCTCCCGCTGCTCGCGCCGACCCTGCGGATCAGCGTGTTCCTGTCCGTGATCGGCGCCATCCAGCTCTTCGACCTGGTGTGGGTGATCTCCGCGGGCGGTCCCGACCACCACTCCGAGACCATGGTCATCAGCATGTTCCAGTACGGCTTCAAGCGCTACCAGATGGGCTACGCCAGCGCGATCAGCGTGGCGATGTTCCTGATCAGTCTCGTCTTCGCCCTCGCCTACCAGCGTTTCGTGCTGCGCCGCGACACCGAAGGAGCCATCACCACCATGCGAGCCAACCGATGAGCGCGGTCGTGAAGAGCGCGGCCGTGAAGAACACGGTCCCCAAGAGTGTCGTACGCCGTCGCAGGCTGCGCACGCTGCCCGTGTACGTGATCCTGTGGCTGGTCGGCGCGGTCATGGTGACCCCACTGCTGTACGCCCTGGTCTCCGGCTTCAAGTCCACCGACCAGCTCTCCAGCAACACCTTCGGCCTTCCCCACCCCTGGGTGACCTCGAACTACACCTCGCTGCTCGGCTCGGGACCGTTCTGGCGCTCCGTCGGCAGCAGCACCCTCATCGCGGTCGCCACCGCCCTGCTGACCGTGGGGGCGTCGGCGCTCGCCGCCTACGCGCTCGCCCGGTTCGCCTTCCGGGGCAGGGAAGTGCTCTTCACCGTCTTCACCATGGGGCTGATGTTCCCCTTCGCGGTGGCGATCCTGCCGCTGTTCATCCTGCTGCGCACCTTCGGGCTGCTGGACAACCCCTGGGGTGTGATCCTGCCCCAGGCCGCGTTCGGCCTGCCCATGACGATCGTCATCCTGCGCGGCTTCTTCCGGGAGATCCCCGGCGAACTGGAGGAGGCCGCCACCCTCGACGGCTGCTCCCCGTTCGGCTTCTTCTGGCGCATCCTGCTGCCGCTGGCCCGTCCGGCGCTCGGCACCGTCTCCGTCCTCGCCATCGTGGGCAGCTGGAACAACTTCCTGCTCCCCCTGCTCGTCTTCAGCGAACCCACCTGGTGGACCGTCCCTGTCGGCATCCAGCAGTTCCAGGGCCAGTACGCCTCCGACGTGGCCCGCATCTTCGCCTATCTGGTCCTCGCCATGGCGCCCGCCCTGGCCTTCTACGCGGTCGCCGAACGACAGCTGATCGGCGGCATCACGCTCGGCGCGACCAAGGGCTGAACACCAGCCCCTCCAGATGCCCCTGTGGATGTGAGGAGTTACATGACCGACCCCTGGCAGGACCCTGCTCTGCCCGCAGGCGTCCGCGCCGCCGATCTGCTCGCCCGTATGACCACGGAAGAGAAAGTCGCCCAGCTCTACAGCGTCTGGCCCGGCTCGAGCCAGACCCCGGGCGGGGACATGGCGCCGCTGCAGCACGCCCTGTCCGAGGACATCGACCTGACGCGGCTGCTCCCGCACGGGCTCGGCCAGCTGACCCGCCCCTTCGGCACCGCACCGGTCGACCCGGCCGAGGGCGCCGCCCGTCTTGCCGCCCTCCAAGAGCGCATCCGATCCGCGAACCGCTTTCGGCTGCCGGCGCTCGCCCACGAGGAGTGCCTCACCGGGTTCACGGCCTGGCGGGCGACGGTCTTCCCGACCCCGCTCGCCTGGGGCGCGAGCTTCGATCCGGGCCTGGTGAAGGAGATGGCGGCGGCGATCGGCGCCTCGATGCGCTCGGTCGGCGTCCACCAGGGCCTCGCCCCGGTCCTCGACGTCGTACGCGATCCCCGCTGGGGCCGTACGGAGGAGTCGATCGGCGAGGACCCCTACCTCGTGGCGACCGTCGGCACCGCCTATGTCCAGGGCCTGGAGTCGGCGGGTGTCGTCGCCACCCTCAAGCACTTCGCCGGCTACTCGGCCTCCCGAGGCGCCCGCAACCACGCGCCCGCCTCGCTCGGCCCGCGCGAACTCGCGGACGTCATCCTGCCGCCGTTCGAGATGGCCGTACGGGAGGGCGGGGCGCGCTCGGTGATGGCCTCGTACAACGACCTCGACGGACTGCCCGCCCACGCACACCGTCGACTGCTCACCGAACTCCTGCGGGAGGAATGGCGGTTCACCGGCACGGTCGTGGCCGACTACTTCGGGGTGTCCCTCCTGGAGTCCGCGCACGGGCTCACCGACTCCCCTTCGGGGGCGGCCGCGCTCGCGCTCGCGGCGGGCGTGGACGTCGAGCTGCCCGCCGTGCGCTGCTACGGCTCCGGGCCCCTCGACGAGGAGTTCGTGGACCGGGCCGCGCTGCGGGTGCTGACGCAGAAGTGCGAACTGGGGCTGCTGGACCCCGACTGGGCACCGCCCGCCGACTCCGCTTCCGCCGACCTCGATCCGCCGCACATGCGGGCGCTGGCCCGGCAGCTGGCGGAGGAGTCGGTCGTCCTGCTGGCCAACGGGGGTACGTTGCCGCTGGCGCCCGGGGTGCGGCGGATCGCCGTGCTCGGTCCGCTCGCCGACGACCCCGCGGCCATGCTCGGCTGCTACACCTTCCCCCGCCATGTCCTCCTCGACCACCCCGAGGTCGAGATGGGGGTCGACGTGCCGACGCTGCTGGAGGCGCTGCGCGCCGAACTGCCGGACGTGGAGTTCACGGACGATCCGGTGGCCGCCGACGTGTGTGTGGTCGCGGTCGGCGACCGCTCGGGACTGTTCGGGCGGGGCACCTCGGGCGAGGGGTGTGACGCGGCCGACCTCGAACTGCCCGAGGGGCAGGGAGAGCTGGTCGACAAGACGCTGGCCTCCGGGACACCGGTCGTGCTGGTGCTGCTGTCGGGGCGGCCGTACGCGCTCGGGCGCTGGGCGGACCGGTGCGCGGCGGTGGTGCAGGCGTTCTTCGCGGGACAGGAGGGAGGTCCCGCGGTGGCCGGGGTGCTGTCCGGGCGGGTGAACCCGTCGGGGCGGCTCCCGGTGAGCGTGCCGCGCGAGCGGGCCGGACAGCCGTGGACGTATCTCGCGCCGCCGCTCGGACAGCTCAGCGGGGCCAGCAACCTCGACCCGACGCCGCTGTTCCCGTTCGGACACGGGCTGTCGTACACGACGTACGACTGGCAGGCGCCGTCGGTCGACGACACCGCGTTCCCGACGGACGGCGAGACGACCCTGCGGCTGACCGTCCGCAACACGGGGGAGCGGGCCGGTACCGAGGTCGTGCAGCTCTATCTCCACGACCCGGTCGGCAAGGTGGCGCGGCCGGTGGCCCGGCTGGTGGGCTACGCGCGGGTGCCGCTGGCGGCGGGCGCGTCGGCGGAGGTCCACTTCACGGTCCCGGCGGACCTGGCCGCGTACACCGGCCCGGACGGCGACCGGATCGTCGAACCGGGGGAGCTGGAGCTGCGGTTGGGGGCGTCCAGTGCCGAGGGCGGGGTGCGGTACGCGGTGCCGGTGACGCTGACCGGGCCCGAGCGGGTGGTGGGCCGGGAGCGGCGGATGCGGTGCGAGGTGCGCGTGAAGTGAGCCGTCGGTTCCCGCGGCGACCGAATGTTTCTCGCCAGTCTCCGAATGTTAGGGACCTCACTGGGGTCGGAGAGGGGTCGCCCGGCGTGCACCCGGGGATACGATCGCGCCCATGAATCCCGCGAAGCCCGTGGAGAATCGGATGGCGGACCGTTCCTCGGGGACCGCGACCCTCGCCGAGATCGCCCGCGAGGCCGGCGTCTCCGCGCCGACTGTTTCGAAGGTGCTCAACGGCCGGGCCGATGTCGCTCCGGCCACCCGCACCCGGGTCGAGGAACTGCTGCGCGCGTACGGCTACCGGCGCCGCCGGGCCGAGGCGACCCGCTCGCCCCTCATCGACGTGGTCTTCCACGAGTTGGAGAGCGCCTGGGCGATGGAGGTGATCCGGGGCGTCGAGAACGTGGCGCGGGAGGAGGGGCTGAGCGTCGTCCTCTCGGAGAGCGCGGGGCGGCTGACACCCGGGCGGACCTGGGCCGACCAGGTCGCCGCCCGCCGCCCGCACGGCGTGATCCTCGTCCTGTCCCGGCTGGACGAGTCCCAGCGCGCGCTGCTGACCAGCAGGTCCATCCCGTTCGTGGTGATGGACCCGGCGGGCGACCCGGGCGACGACGTGCCGTCCATCGGCGCCACCAACTGGCACGGCGGGCTGGCCGCGACCCGCCATCTCGTCGACCTGGGGCACCGGCGGATCGGCGCGGTCAGCGGGCCCTCGCGGATGATGTGCAGCCGCGCGCGCATCGACGGATACCGGGCGGCGCTGGAGACGGCGGGACTGCCGGTGGACCCGGAGCTGATCAGAATCGGGAACTTCCACCACGAGGACGGCTACCGGCTGGGCCTCGGCCTGCTGCGCCGCCCCGACCGCCCGACGGCCGTCTTCACCGGCAACGACCTCCAGGCGCTCGGCCTGTACGAGGCCGCCCGCGAACTGGGCCTGCGCATCCCGGAGGACCTGAGCGTCGTGGGGTTCGACGATCTGCCGGTGGCACGCTGGGTCGGGCCGCCGCTGACGACCGTACGACAGCCGCTGACGGAGATGGCGGAGGCGGCGGCCAAGCTGGTGCTGGAGCTGGGGCGCGAGGAGCGGCCGGCGGCGGGGACCAGAGTGGAGCTGGCGACGAGTCTGGTGGTGCGCAGCAGTACGGGGGCGCCTCCGGCATAGGGAACGGATTGCTGTTCCTGTTATTGACGAGTGGGGCGCTCGGCCCGACACTCTCCGAAGTCAATCGGTTGCACGACCGAAACTTTCGGAGGCACCCGCAATGAGAACCTCCCGAACCTCTCGAACCTCCCGAACTTCCTTACGTGCGCGCCTCACGGCACTCCTCACCGGCGGCGCGGTGGTGGGCGCCCTGCTCGCGGTCGCCACGACCGCCCACGCGGCCGACGCCCCGCTGCGCGACCTCGCCGCCGCCAAGGGCAAGGTCATCGGCACCGCGGTCACCGGGTCCAAGCTGGCGGGGACGTACGGCGACATCGCCGGGGCCCAGTTCAACTCGCTCACTCCTGGCAACGCCATGAAGTGGGAGACCATCGAGCCCACCCGGGGCACCTACAACTGGGCCGAGGCCGACCAGATCGTGGCCTTCGCGCAGGCCCACAACCAGCAGGTGCGCGGTCACACACTGGTCTGGCACAGCCAGAACCCGAGCTGGCTGACGAACGGCACCTGGACGTCGGCCCAGCTCAGTGCCCTCCTCCAGGACCACATCAGCACCGAGGTCACCCGCTACAAGGGCAAGCTGGCCGCCTGGGACGTGGTGAACGAGCCCTTCAACGAGGACGGCACCTACCGCTCGACCCTCTGGTACAACGGCCTCGGCTCCGACTACATCGCGCAGGCCCTGACCTGGGCGCACGCGGCCGACCCGAGCGCGAAGCTCTACATCAACGACTACAACGTCGAGGGCGTCAACGCCAAGAGCACCGCCCTCTACGACCTGGTCAAGTCGCTGAAGGCGCGCGGCGTCCCGATCGACGGGGTCGGTCTCCAGGCCCACCTCATCCTCGGCCAGGTGCCGTCCACGCTCCAGCAGAACATCCAGCGCTTCGCCGACCTCGGCGTCGACGTGGCGGTCACGGAGCTGGACATCCGTATGCAACTCCCCTCCGACAGCGCGAAGCTGACGCAGCAGGCCGCCGACTACAAGGCCGTGTTCGACGCGTGCGTGGCGGTGTCCCGGTGCCACGGCGTCACCGTCTGGGGCTTCACCGACTCCGACTCCTGGATCCCGGACGTCTTCTCCGGTTACGGCGCGGCGACCCCGTACGACGAGAACTACGTGCCGAAACCGGCGTACTACGCGATCGCGGGCTCACTGGGCGGGACCACGACACCACCGCCCACGGGTGCCTGTACGGCGGCGTACAGCGTCCAGAGCCAGTGGAACACGGGGTTCACGGGGCAGGTGAGGATCGCCTGTTCGGGGGCCGCGCTGTCGTCGTGGAAGGTGAGCTGGACGTATGGCGCGGGCCAGCGGATCACCCAGGCCTGGAACGCCGACTGCACTCAGTCCGGTGCGGCGGTGACGTGCGCGAACGCCTCCTACAACGGAACGGTACCGAACGGCGGATCAGTGACGTTCGGGTTCAACGCGTCATGGAGCGGGAGCAATCCGGTGCCCACGGTGACGCTGGGCTGAGGGTGGCGTGAGAAGTCTTAGATTTTCCGAAGGAAACCCCAGAAGAGGTTCCTGCTCGTAATAATTCGGACTTACGTTCCTCCGCGTGACTGCAGAAGAGGAGCGCGGGGGCGGACGTGGGGCCGGGCGCGGGGACGGGGTCGAGAGCGGGAACGGGGACGGGGACGGGAACGAGGGCGCCGCGAGACGTGCCGGACGGCGGAGAGGTCTGCTGAAAGCCGCCGGCATCACGCTCGCCGGCGTCCTCGTGCTCTCCGTGGCGGGGGCGGGCTGGGTCTACTGGCATCTGAACCAGAACATCAAGAGCGTGGACATCAACAGCGCGCTGGGCGACGACCGTCCGGCGAAGGCGGTGTCGACCCCGTCGGCGTCCGCGTCCGCCTCGGCCGCCCCGCTGCCGAGCGGCGCCCTGAACATCCTGGTCCTCGGCTCCGACTCGCGCAGCGGGAAGGCGAACGCCACGCTCGGGGGCGGTGACAGCTCGGGCGCCCGTTCCGACACGGCGATGGTCGTCCACATCGACGAGGGGCGCACCGAGGCGACGGTGGTGAGCATTCCCCGGGACACCCTGGTGACCCGCCCGTCGTGCCCGACCTCGTCCGGCGGGGCGACCTCCGTGGCGTACGACTCGATGTTCAACAGCGCCTACTCGGTGGGCGGTCCGGTCTGTGCGGTGAAGACGGTCGAGTCCCTCACCGACGTCCGCATGGACCACTACATCGAGATCGACTTCTCCGGGTTCGCGAAGCTGGTGGACGCGCTCGGCGGCGTCACGGTGACGACGGACCAGAACATCGACGACGACAAGAGCCATCTGCACCTGAAGGCGGGCACGCACCACCTGGGCGGCACCCAGGCCCTGGCCCTTGCCCGCACCCGGCACGGCATAGGCGACGGCAGCGACCTCGGGCGCATAGGCCTCCAGCAGAAGCTGGTGAAGGCACTGCTGGAACAGATGGCGTCGACGTCCCTGCTGACCGACCCCACCAAGCTCTACAAGGTCGCCGACGCCGTCACCGGCAGTCTGACGACGGACACCGGGCTCGACTCGCTGGGCGAACTGATGAAGCTCGGCCAGAGTCTGAAGTCCCTCTCCTCCGACAAGGTCAAGACGATCACCATGCCGGTGGTGACCGCTCCGTCGAACCCCAACCGGGTGGTGGCCCACGAGCCGGAGGCGAGCGACCTGTGGGCCTCGCTCAAGTGACCCGGTCGACCCCGCCGACCCGGTACGTCAACAGATAACGCCAGTAGAGGAGTTGGCGGACGCGGGAGCCGGGCAGCAGCCGGTCCGCCTCGCTCCGGACGTCCGCCAGCGACATCCGCGGCTCGCGCACCGGCGCCCGCGGGGGCACGGCTCCGCCTCCGCGCAGCCGCT
>LRTP01000270.1 GCA_001550305.1 Streptomyces diastatochromogenes | reverse complement strand
GGGGGCGGCCTCGCCGTGCCCGACCGCGGCGACGGCTGGGACGAGCCCGAGCTCGAACGCTACGTGACGCGCTGGGAGGGGCAGCACGTGGTCGTGCGGCGGGACGGAGAGGGCGGAGCGGGCACGCCGGAGTATCCGGTCCGGGTGCGGGGCCTCGGGGCGCGGTGACGGCCTCCGAGAACCCCGTGGGACCCCCTCAGACGTACCGTCCCTCGAACCACGCGCGCGCCGCCAAGGTGTGCAGCGGGAAGGCGAGCTCGGTGGGCCGGCGCAGCAGGTGCCAGCCCTCGGTCTCGTCCGTGGCGGCGGACGGCGGCAGTTCGGCGGCCGGGCGCTCCGGTAGGAGCCCGAAGAGCAGCAGGTGCCCGGCGGGAGAGCTCATCGCGTCGGCGAGCCGCACCTCGCGGCTCGCCACGTCGATTCCCGTCTCCTCCTTGAGTTCCCGGGCGACGGCGTGCCGCCAGTCCTCCCGGTGGTCGATGAACCCTCCGGGCAGCGCGACGCCTCCGCGCGCGGGGGCGATGGTCCGGGTGATGACGACCAGGGCGGTGCCCCTGTCGTCGTACACGGGCTGCAGGGCCACCGCTACCGGCAGCGGATTGCGGTAGGCCACGCCGCCGCAGACGGCGCAGGTGCGGGGCCAGCCGGAGTTGGCTTCTCCGTAGGGTGCTCCGCAGCTCGAACAGTGCGAGTCCGGCGCGAAGTCGGCGGGTGGGTGCGGGGTTGCGGACACGCCGCGGACTGTAGCCGATCACTTCTCGCTCGTCTTCGGGTGCCTCATCGGATGCGGGCCTGGGCGCCTGTCGGAGAGCGTCTCGTGATGCGGTCCGCCCCGCCGTCACGGGGCGGACCGGCCCGGCTCAGGGGGACGAAGTCAGTGACTCCTTGGACACGGGGAAGTCGAAGTAGGTGTCGGGGTAGGGCTCAGGCTTGTACGTGTAGTGCCACCACTCCTCGGCGAGGTTGACGAATCCGAGGTCTTCGAGGGTGCTCTTCAGGAGCAGCCGGTTGGCTCGCTGCACGCCCTGGACGCGTGGGTCCAGCGTGTGCGCGAGGGTGTCGAAGCAGTCGAAGCCGGTACCCATGTCCACGGAGTTGTCCGGGAAGCGCTCGCCCTGGGGCGCGTAGCAGGGCACGAGGGGTTCTCCGGGGACGTACGGGCGGGTCGGCTTCGCCGGCAGCCGCACGATCGTGAGGTCCATCGTCGAACCGCGGCTGTGTCCGGACTTCTCGGCGATGTAACCGTCCTCGAACAGACGGGTCTTGTCGACCCGCGGATAGAACTCGGACTTCATCGCCTCGTCGTCGAGGTCCTCGGCCCAGCGAACGAAGTGGTCGACGGCGCGTTGCGGCCGGTAGCAGTCGTAGACCTTGAGGGTGTAGCCCTCGTGCAGCAGTGTCACCTGGGCCTTGTGGAGAGCTTCCGCGGCGGGTCGGGTGAGGATGCAGATCGGCTGCCGGTAGCCGTCGACGCGTTCGCCCACGAAGTTGTGCGGCGTGAAGTAGCGCATCTCCTGGATGATCGTCGGGTCCACGGATCGCAGGGCCACGAAGTCCTCGGGAGCCTTCGGCTCGGGCGTCGCCCGGGCGGTGGCGGAGGAGGCGGTCACGGCCAGTAAGGCGGCGAGCGTGGTCACCAGACCGCGTACGGCGGTGGAGAGTCGTGTCATGCCCCCTGCATCTATCAGGTGCGGGATCCGTCGGGGAAGGGATCACATGCGGTCGGGCACCATCGAGTGAGGGAATCGGCGGGTCGCCCAACGGGCCCCGGAGCCGCACCGGGAGGCACGGCCGGAACCACCCCCGTGGGCCCCGGCCGCACCTCCCGATACTCCGACGCCCGGGAGGCCTCCACGGTTCTCTCCGTCGCGCTGCCCATTTCCCGATGCCCGTGGCACACTTCTGACGTTCCGTCAGATCCAGCGTCATGGAGGGGTCTTGTCGCGTACACGTACACGTACACCTGTGGTCGCCGGATGGTTCGCCGGGGACGGGGACGACTTCCGTCTCCTCGGCACCCGCTGCTCCGCGTGCGCCTCGGTCTTCTTCCCCCGCGAGGACGCCTTCTGCCGGAATCCGGGATGCCGGGGCGGTGAGCTGACCGAGGTTCCGCTGTCCCGGCGCGGTCGCGTCTGGTCGTACACCGACAGCCGGTACCGGCCTCCGTCACCGTATGTGACCGATCCGGAACTCTCGTGGGAACCCTATGCGTTGATCGCTGTGGAGCTGGAATCCGAGCGACTCGTCGTACTCGGTCAGACGGTTCCCGGGATCACCGTCTCCGACCTGGCGGTGGGCATGGAGGTGGAGGTCGTCCCCGGCGTGCTGAACGAGGACGAGGAGACGACCTGGACGACGTGGCACTGGCGGCCGACGGGGGTGACGGCATGAAGGGCATGTGGCGTACGGGGGTGACGGCATGAGCGGTGAGGTGGCGGTGCTCGGCGCGGGCATGCATCCGTGGGGCAAGTGGGGGCGCGGATTCGTCGAGTACGGGGTCGTGGCGGCACGTGCGGCGCTGGCCGACGCGGGGGTCGACTGGTGGGACGTCGGCTCGGTCGTGGGCGCCGACACCGTGCGTGCCGGCTATCCGGGGTACGTGGCGGGAGCGACGTTCGCGAAGGCCCTGGGCTGGCAGGGAGCGCGGGTCACGAGTGTGTACGCCGCGTGCGCGTCGGGGGCGCAGGCCATCAACGCGGCGCGGGCTCAGATCCTTTCGGGCCTCGCGGACGTGGTCCTCGTCGTCGGCGCCGACGCGGCGCCCAAGGGATTCTTCCGTCCGGCGGGCGGGGACAGGCCGGACGATCCCGACTGGCTGCGGTTCCGGGTCCTCGGAGCGACGAATCCGACGTACTTCGGACTGTACGCACGGCGGCGGATGGCCGTGCACGGGGACACCCTGGAGGACTTCGCGCAGGTCAAGGTGAAGAACGCCGCCCTGGGGGCGCTGAATCCGAACGCGCGGTACCGCAAGAGGGTCACGGCCGAAGAGGTGGCGGGCTCCGCCGTCGTCGCCGACCCGTTGCGGCTGCTCGACATCTGCGCGACGTCCGACGGGGGCGCCGCCCTCGTGCTGTCGAGCATGGACTTCGCGCGACGGCACGGGGCGGCGGACCCCGTACGGATCCGCGCGGTGTCGACGGTGACACCGCGCTACCCCAACACCGTGCTCGACCTCCCGGACATCGCCACGGACTCCTCCGCCGCCGTGGAACCCGCGGCCGGCACCTTCCGGGCCTCCATCGCGCGGGCGGCGTACGAGGAGGCGGGCATCGGCCCCGAGGACCTCTCGCTCGCCGAGGTGTACGACCTGTCCACGGCCCTGGAATTGCAGTGGTACGAGGACCTGGGGCTGTGCGAGGAGGGGGAGGCCGCGAAGCTGCTGCGGGAGGGTGCCACATCGCTGGGCGGGCGTATACCGGTGAATGTCAGCGGCGGACTGGCCTCCTTCGGAGAAGCCGTTCCGGCGCAGGCCATAGCCCAGGTGTGCGAGCTGACATGGCAGCTGCGCGGGGACGCGGGCGACCGGCAGGTCGCGAGCGCGCGTGTGGGAATCACGGCGAACCAGGGGCTGTTCGGACACGGTTCGTCGGTCGTCGCCGTCCGTTGAGCGAGCGGCCGGTCCACTGCACCGCGCCCAGGGGCGGCGTGAGCCGCGACGACCGCCGTCCACGGAGGCTCGCCCGGCGGCTGTCCGCACTCGGTGTGACGACCCCGGAATGCTGCGTGAACACCTCGTGAATCGCGCCCGGGCGTGCGCGGGCGGGGCCAGTATGCTCCCGTGCCTTCCTGGACGGATACTGTCCGCTTCGCCTTCCAGCCGGTCGTCAACCTGACGACCGGAGGGGTTGCGGCGCTGGAGATACTCGCCCGTCCCGAATCGGGCGACATCCTGGCACAGGCCCGCCGCGACCCCGAACTCGACGGGCGGCTGGCGGCGTTGGCGATCCGCGCGGCGGCCCGCAGGGAGACGATGCTGCCGCTGCACGTGAATGTCTTCGCCGGGACACTGGCCGATCTCGGACGGCTCGCGGCGCTGCGCGACGCCGTGCGCGAGGCCGGTCGGCTGCCGTGGGAGGTGACGATCGACATCGGTCCGCCGTACACGCACGTGCCGCACCAGTCCCTGTTGGAGGCGGTGTCCACGGTGCGCGGCGAGGGCTTCCGGATCTGTGCGGACGGGGTGGGCGACGGCGACGCACCCCTGCGGCTGCTCACGGACCTCGCGCCCGAGCTGGTGAAGCTCGATGCGTCCCTGCTGACGCGGCCGGCGGCGGTCAGGGCGATGCGGACGCTGTGCGAGCAGTTGGGCGCACTGCTGTCCGTGGAGGGCGTCGAGACGGAGCTGCAGTGCGCGGCCGCGGTGTCGGCGGGGGCGCAGTTGGCGCAGGGCGAGTTGTTCGCGCCGCCCGCACGGTTGCCCGTCGCGGACGTATACGTTCCGGCCCTCTCCCCCGGCGTGGCGGCGGCCCCCCGGTCGGGACCGTCGGTGCGGCAGTTCGTGCGGCCCGCCGCGCTGCTGCCCGCGACGGCGTCCGCGGGGCAGGTGCGGGCGCTGCTCACCGGCTCGCCCGACGTGTCCGGTGTGCTGCTCGTGGATCCCTCCGGGATCCCGGTCCGCTCGGTGCACCGGTCACGGTTCCTGCTGTCGATGTCGGGGCCGTACGGGCATGCTCTGTACGCCGACCGGCCGGCCGCCAAGCTCGGCGATCCGCCGCGTACGGTCGGCGTCGACGCGACCGCGTGGGAGGTCCTCGACGTGGTGGCGGACGGCGAGCGGGACCGTACGTCGGACGATGTCGCGGTCGTCGATCACTACGGGCGGTGCGTGGGGGTCGTACGTCTGGCCGATCTCGTACGAGCGCTCTCCGAGAGCCGGGTCGAGGAGGCGGCCGGGCTCAACCCGCTGACCAGGCTGCCCGGTTCGGACGCGATCACCGGCGAGGTGGACCGGCGGATCGCCGACGGCCTGACGTTCGCCCTTACTTGGCTCGATGTCGACCACTTCAAGCAGGTCAACGACGGAGCGGGCTTCGCCGCTGGCGACGAGCTGATCCGGGCGGTCGGGCGGACGCTGCAGCACGCGGCTTCCGGGACGACCCGGGTGGGGCACATCGGCGGCGACGACTTCCTGGTCCTCGCGGATCCGGAGACTCTCGGCCCGCTGGCCGGCACGGTTCTCGACGCGCCCTGGTCGGCGGGCGGACGTCCCGTCACCTTGTCGCTGGCCACGGTCCTGTGCGCGCCGGGCAGCGTGACCGACCACCGACAGGCGGCGGCCTGTCTGGCACCGCTCAAGCAGGCCGCCAAGGCTCTGAGCGGGGCGAGTTGGGTGCTGGGGCGGGCGGGACTGCCGGGACATGAGGTCCTGCGTGGTTCGGGGGCGGAGCGGGCACAGGCCGGTTGAGCGACGGACCGGGAGGGTTCTGAGCAACGGCCGTGCCGCCTGGGACCCCTGTGACTAGTGAGGGCGAAGGGACGGTCGGCCCGAGACCGTGTCCCGGGCAGGCCCGTACCGTGTCCCGATCTTGGCCCGTTCACGGCCTTCAACCGTTGCCGTCGGCGACCTTGACGCCCTCTGGGCGCCGGTGAACACTTCCGGATGTCAGTCGGCATCGCCGCATTCGGGCGTCTTCAGGCACCGCACCGCTCGGGTTCCCGACCTGTTTCCAAGGCCGTCCCCCACGGGCGATTCCGCTGCGACGGCACGCTCGTCACGGACGCCGGGCGGGGCGCGGGACCTCCCTGCCTTCGGCTGAAGTAGCCATGGGAAACGCACCCCGCACGGTGGCCCGGAGCGGACCGCTCCGGGCGAGGCCTAGGAGCCGCCATGAGCAACGGCGACATTTTTGTCGGCGAGTTGATCGGCACTGCGATTCTGATTCTGTTCGGCGCGGGGGTCTGCGCCGCGGTCACCCTCAACAAGTCCAAGGCGCAGGGCGCCGGCTGGGTCGTCATCGCGTTCGGATGGGGTTTCGGCGTGCTCGCCGGGGCCTACACCGCGGCGCCGCTGTCCGGCGGTCAGATCAATCCGGCCGTGACCATCGGTTTCGCCATCGAGGGCTCGACGAAGTGGGAGGACGTGCCCTTCTACATTCTGGGCCAGTTCGCGGGCGCCATCGTCGGCGCCGTGCTCTGCTGGCTGCTCTACCTCGGCCAGTTCAACCTCAACGCCGACGAGGACAAGGCCATCGAGACGCTGGGCATCTTCTCGACCCGGCCGGAGATCAACCATCCCGTGCAGAACCTCGTCACCGAGACCATCGCCACCGTCGGCCTGATGCTGCCCATTCTGGCCATGGTCGGCGGCCACAAACACGTGGCCGGGATCGGCGACGCGGGACTGCCCGTCCAGCTCATCGCGTTCCTCGTGGTCGGTATCGGACTCTCGCTGGGCGGCCCCACCGGGTACGCCATCAACCCGGCCCGCGACCTGGGACCGCGCCTGACTCACGCATTGCTGCCGATTCCCAACAAGGGCACCTCGGAGTGGAGTTACTCCTGGATCCCGGTGGTCGGCCCGATCGCCGGTGCCGCCATCGGGGCCGCGATCTACAACGCAGCCTTCTGACGAGAACGCAGGCTTCCAACGCAGCCTTCTGACGAAGAAGACGTAAGGGGACGTCATGACGGAGAACGCCGAGAAATACGTCGCCGCAATCGACCAGGGCACCACCTCCAGCCGCTGCATCATCTTCGACCGGAGCGGCGCGATCGTCGCCGTCGACCAGCGCGAGCACCGCCAGATCTTCCCCAAGCCGGGCTGGGTGGAACACGACGCCACCGAGATCTGGTCCAAGGTGCAGGCGGTCGTCGCGGGAGCGATCGCCAAGGCGGGGCTGCGCGCCGACCAGCTGAGCGCGCTCGGCATCACCAACCAGCGCGAGACGACGGTCCTGTGGGACCGGGCCACCGGCAAGCCCGTGCACAACGCGATCGTGTGGCAGGACACCCGGACCTCGGCGCTCTGCACCCAGCTGGGCGGCACGGACGGCCAGGACCGCTTCCGCGAACAGACCGGCCTGCCGCTGGCCAGCTACTTCTCCGGCCCCAAGGCGGCCTGGCTGCTCGACAACGTGCCGGGGCTGCGCGCGCGTGCCGAGCGCGGCGAGATCGCCTTCGGCACCATCGACTCCTGGCTGATCTGGAACCTGACCGGCGGCACCGACGGCGGTCGGCACGTCACCGACGTCACCAACGCCGGGCGCACCATGCTGATGAACCTGGAGACCCTTCAGTGGGACCAGTCGATCCTCGCGGCGATGAACGTCCCCGAGGCGGTGCTGCCCGAGATCAGGTCGTCGGCCGAGGTGTACGGCACCGCCGTGGGCCAGCTCGCGGGTGTCCCCGTCGCCTCGGCCCTCGGTGACCAGCAGGCGGCCGTCTTCGGGCAGGCCTGCTACGACGTGGGCACCGCCAAGAACACGTACGGCACCGGCAGCTTCCTGCTGCTCAACACCGGCAACCGGCCCGTCCCCTCGAAGAACGGGCTGCTGACGACCATGGGCTACAAGATCGGCGGCGAGGCGCCCGTCTACTGCCTCGAAGGGTCGATCGCGATCACCGGCGCCCTGGTGCAGTGGTTCCGCGACCAGCTCGGCATCATCCGCAACGCCGACGAGATCGAGACGCTGGCCGCGAGCGTCGACGACAACGGCGGCGCGTACATCGTGCCGGCGTTCTCGGGCCTGTTCGCCCCCTACTGGCGCTCCGACGCGCGCGGTGTCGTCACCGGCCTCACCCGGTACGTCACCAAGGCGCACCTCGCCCGCGCGGTCCTGGAGGCGACGAGCTGGCAGACCCGTGAGGTCGTCGACGCCATGTTCCAGGACTCCGGCGTGCAGATCACCACCCTGAAGGTGGACGGCGGCATGACCAAGAACAATCTGCTGATGCAGCACCAGGCGGATGTCCTGGGCGTGCCGGTGATCCGTCCCCGGGTGTCCGAGACGACCTGTCTGGGCGCGGCCTACGCGGCCGGGCTCGCGACCGGTGTGTGGAACGACCTCGACGAGCTGAAGTCGCACTGGCAGAAGGACGTCGAGTGGACACCGTCCATGGAGGCCTCCGTGCGTGACCGTGAGTACCACAACTGGCGCAAGGCGGTGGAGAAGAGCTTCGGCTGGCACGAGGACGACGTCAGCTGAGACAGGGGTCCACGCGCGCGTGCGTCTCGCGTGAGCCACACGCGTGTGCGGGACGACGGCCCGTACCCCGGTCGGCGGGGGTACGGGCCGTATGCGCGGTTCGGAGCGTATGTACGGGTCAGGTGGTGACCGGTTCGCGTCGGTCGGCTCCGTACGCCATCGCGTGCTGGACGACCTCGATGAGGACCTCCTTGGCCGACTCCCGGTCTCTCGCGTCGCACAGGACGACCGGAACGTCGTCGTCGAGGTCGAGTGCCTGGCGGACCTCGTCGACCGGGTACCGGGCCGATCCTTCGAAGCAGTTGACGCCCATCACGAACGGTATGGAGCGCCGCTCGAAGTAGTCGACGGCGGCGAAGCAGTCCTCCAGGCGGCGCGTGTCGGCGAGCACGACGGCGCCCAGGGAGCCGGAGGCGAGCTCGTCCCACAGGAACCAGAAGCGGTCCTGTCCGGGCGTCCCGAAGAGGTAGAGCACCAGGTCCTCGCGGAGCGTGATGCGGCCGAAGTCCATGGCGACGGTGGTGGTGTGCTTGCCCTCCACGCCGCTGGTGTCGTCGACCGGGCGGCCCGCCTCGGTGAGCACCTCCTCGGTGCGCAGCGGTTTGATCTCGCTGACCGCGCCGACCAGGGTCGTCTTGCCCACCCCGAAGCCACCGGCCACCAGGATCTTGAGCGTGACGGGCTCGACCGGGGGCTTGCCGCGCTCAGAACGCCCGAAGATCATCGATCTCTTCTCCTGCTTGATGGGGGTCTTGGGACGGTGGGCCGTAGCCCCCGCCGCCGGGGGTTTCGATGACAAGTACGTCGCCGGGGCCGACGTCGGCCGTATCACTTGCGCCAAGTTCCGTGACCGTGCCGTCCGCGCGCTCCACCCGGTTGGCGCCGAGCGCCCCGGGCTCGCCGCCCGCCATGCCGTAGGGCGGGACCCTGCGGTGCTGGGACAGTGTGGAGACTGTCATGGGCTGCTGGAACCGGATACGGCGCACGGCACCGTCCCCGCCGCTCCAGCGCCCGGCTCCGCCGCTGCCCGGCCGGACCGCGAACTCCTCGAGCTGGACCGGCAGTCGCCACTCCAGGATCTCGGGGTCGGTGAGCCGCGAGTTGGTCATGTGGGTCTGTACGACGGAGGCGCCGGGGAAGCCGTCGCCCGCGCCGGATCCGGAGGCCACGGTCTCGTAGTACTGGTAGCGCTCGTTGCCGAAGGTGACGTTGTTCATCGTTCCGGACCCTTCGGCCTGCACGCGCAGGGCTCCGTACAGCGCGCCGGTGATCGCCTGAGAGGTCTCCACATTGCCCGCGACCACCGCGGCGGGGGCCTCGGGAGCGAGCATCGAGCCACGCGGCACGACGATGTCGAGCGGACGCAGACAGCCGTCGTTGAGCGGGATGTCGTCGGCGACCAGCGTGCGGAAGACGTACAGGACGGCGGCGTTGACCACCGCGAAGGGTGCGTTGAAGTTGGTGCTGAGCTGCGGGGACGTGCCCGTGAAGTCGACCGTGGCGGAACGATTTTCGCGGTCTACGCAGACCCGGACGCGGATGACCGCCCCGGAGTCGGTCTCGTAGGCGAACTCACCGTCTTCCAGGGCGTCGATGACGCGGCGTACGGCTTCCTCCGCGTTGTCCTGCACGTGTCGCATATAGGCCTGGACGACGTCGAGGCCGAAGTTCTCGATCATGCGGGCGACTTCGTCGACGCCCTTCTGGTTGGCGGCGATCTGGGCACGCAGGTCGGCGAGGTTGGTCTTCGGATTGCGCGAGGGGTAGGGCGCCTCGGTGAGCAGGCGAAGCGTCTCGGCCTCGCGGAAGCGGCCATTCTCGGCGAGCAGCCAGTTGTCGAAGAGGATGCCCTCTTCCTCGATGGTGCGGCTGTTCGCGGGCATGGAGCCCGGGGCGATGCCGCCGATCTCGGCGTGGTGTCCGCGCGAGGCGACGTAGAACAGGATGCGCTCACCCTCCGTGTCGAACACCGGGGTGATCACGGTGACGTCGGGGAGGTGGGTGCCTCCGTGGTACGGGTCGTTGACCGCGTACGTGTCGCCCGGGCGCATGCTGTCGCCGCGTCGCCGGATGACCTCCTGCACGCTCGTGCCCATCGAGCCCAAGTGGACAGGGATGTGAGGGGCGTTGGCGACAAGGCTGCCGTCGGGGTCGAAGAGCGCGCAGGAGAAGTCCAGGCGTTCCTTGATGTTGACCGACTGGGCCGTGGACTCCAGGCGGGCGCCCATCTGCTCGGCGATGGACATGAAGAGGTTGTTGAAGACCTCGAGGAGAACCGGGTCCACTTCTGTGCCCAGATCGGAACTCTGCGTAACCGCCGCGCGTTCCATGACCAGATGCCCGTCGTCGGTCGTCGCGGCCCGCCAGCCGTCGTCGACGACGGTCGTCGCGCCGGCCTCGGTGATGATCGCGGGGCCGGTGACCGTTTCACCGGGGGGCAGTTCCTCGCGGCGGTGCAGGGGTACGTCGCGCCAGGCGCCGCCCGTGTGGAGGCTGACCGTCCGCGCCGCGCCTCGGGCGGACGAAGAGGTCGCGAGGGCGGAGAGATCGGGGGGTTCGGTGAGTCCGGTGGCCTCTACGGAGAGGGCTTCCACGACGACCGGACGGTCGAGGGTGAAGGAGTAGGTGGCGCGATGGCGTTCTTCGAAGGCGTGGGTCATGGTGGCGGGCTCGGTGAGCTCGACGGTGAGCGCCGTGTCCGTTCCGTCGTAGCGGAGTTGGGCGCGGCGGGTGACGCGGATGCGGTCCTCGGGCACGTCCTCGGCGAGGAGTTCGGTGCGGGCGGCGCCCTCCAGGTCGTCGGCGGTCTTGAGGATGCCGGGCATCGCGGAGGTCTCAAGGGGTGCCTCCACGGACTGCTCGCGCATGGCCGTCGTGTCGGCGAGTCCGATGCCGAGGGCGGACAGGACGCCGGCCATGGGCGGGACGAGGACGGTGCGGATGCCGAGCGAGTCGGCGACCATGCACGCGTGCTGGCCGCCCGCGCCGCCGAAGGTGGTGAGCGCGTACCGGGTGACGTCGTGGCCCTTCTGGACCGAGATCCGCTTGACCGCGTTGGCGATGTTGGCCACGGCGATCTGCAGGTAACCCTCCGCCACCTGCTCCAGGGTGCGGTCGTCTCCGGTCTTCTCACGGATCTCGCGCGCGAGGGCGGCGAACCGGTCGCGGACGAGGGTGTCGTCGAGGGGCTGGTCTCCGTCGGGGCCGAACACTTCGGGGAAGTGCGTGGCTTGGATGCGGCCGAGTGCGACGTTGGCGTCCGTGACGGTGAGCGGGCCGCCACCGCGGTAGCAGGCGGGACCTGGGTCGGCACCGGCCGAGTCGGGGCCCACCCGGTAGCGGGAGCCGTCGAAGTGGAGCACCGAGCCGCCGCCCGCGGCGACGGTGTGGATGTCCAGCATGGGCGCCCGCAGCCGGACCCCGGCGATCCGGGTGGTGAAGACCCGCTCGTACTCACCCGCGAAGTGCGAGACGTCCGTGGAGGTGCCGCCCATGTCGAAGCCGATGACACGGTCGAAGCCGGCGAGTTGCGACATCCGGGCCATGCCGACGATGCCGCCCGCCGGGCCGGACAGGATGGCGTCCTTGCCACGGAACTGACCCGCTTCGGCGAGGCCTCCGTTGGACTGCATGAACATCAGTCGCACGCCCTGGAGCTCGTCGGCGACGTGCTGGACGTAGCGGCGCAGCACGGGCGACAGGTAGGCGTCGACGACGGCCGTGTCACCGCGCGGGACGAGCTTCATCAGCGGGCTGACCTCGCTGGAGAGCGAGATCTGCGGGAAGCCGATGCGTGCCGCCAGTTCGCCGACGGCCTCTTCGTGGGCGGAGTGGAGGTGACTGTGCATGCAGACGACGGCGACGGCCCTGATCCCGGAGTCGTAGGCCTCCTGGAGGGGCCCGGCAAGGGCGTCCAGGTCGGGGGCGCGCAGGACCGTGCCGTCGGCGGCGATCCGCTCGTCGACCTCGACCACGCGTTCGTAGAGCAGCTCGGGCAGTTCGATCGCGCGGGCGAAGATGTGGGGGCGGTTCTGGTAGGCGATGCGCAGGGCGTCGCGGAAGCCTCGGGTGACGACGAGGAGGGTGCGCTCTCCCTTGCGTTCCAGGAGGGCGTTGGTGGCGACGGTGGTCCCCATGCGGACGGCGTCGATCCGCGCGCCCTGGGCGTCCTGACCCCTGCCAAGGAGTTCACGGACACCCGCCACCGCCGCGTCGGCGTACCTCGCCCGGTCCTCGGACAGCAGTTTGTGCGTGAGCAGGCGGCCGTCCGGGCGTCGCGCGACGATGTCGGTGAAGGTGCCGCCTCGGTCGACCCAGAACTGCCAGCCTGTCACGTCTGCTCCCCGCTTCCGCCCAGCTCAGAGCGCCCGGAGGCCGCTGATCACGTCGCGCAGAATACTCTCGTCCGGCAGCTCGGCAGGGGGTACGGGACGTGTCACATGGACCATTTCCTCGGTCACGAGGTCCCCGATGAGGACCCGGACCACTCCGATGGGCAGGTCGAGCTCGGCGGCGAGCTCGGCGACCGACTGGGGGGTGTCGCGGCAGAGCTCAACTATGTCCACGTGTTCCGGGGACAGCGAATGGTCGGCTTCGGGGTCGTCCGCGTGGGGTTCCGTGACGACCACCGCGATCAGGTCGAGGCGATGCTGGGCCGGACTGGTGGTGCGCCCGCGTGTCATGGCATAAGGACGGACCACCGGTCCGGCGTCGTCGTCGAACCAGTGGCGTTTTCCCTGACCGTCTCCGCTCATGCCATCCCACTACCCGCCCGAGGGCAGATCGGTGCGCGGAGCGGCGGCCAGATGTGCGCCGACCCGCTTCACCAGGAGCGTCATTTCGTAGGCGACCTGCCCGACATCGGAGTCGGCGTCCGAAAGAACGGCGAGACAGCTGCCGTCCCCGGCGGCCGTGACGAAGAGGAAGGCCTCCTCGAGCTCGACCACGGTCTGCCGGACACCGCCCGCCTCGAAGTGGCGGCCGACGCCCTTGGCGAGGCTGTGGAAGCCGGAGGCGACGGCGGCCAGGTGCTCGCTGTCCTCCCGGGTCAGATCCTTGGAGGCCCCGGTGGCAAGGCCGTCGCCGGAGAGCACGATCGCCTTGCTGATGCTGGCCACGCGGTCCACCAGGTCGTCGAGCAGCCAGTTCAGCTCTCCCGACGTCTTGCTGGTCGCGGTAGGCCCTGTGGCCTTCGGTGCGGTCATCGACCGTCCCCCTTCGTCGTTCCTGGTGCTGTGCCGCCCTGGGCCCCGTCGCCCGCGGCGTTCTCCTCGCGGCCCCGCTGCCAGCCCCGCTGGAGCGAGGCCATCCGGCTGCGTACCTCGTCGGCGTCGCGATCGGCGAGTTCCGCCCCCTTCGGGGTGCGGGCCTTGTCGCGCTCGGTGCGCCGTTCGGGTCCGTCCTTCAGCTGGGGGGCCAGATTGGCCTGTCGGACGCGGCGGGGCAGCGGGCTCGCACCCGATTCTGCCCCTTGTGTCGTGGCGGCGGAGCCCGGGGTGGTCCCGGCCCTGTCCGACGGCGAGCCGGCGGAGCGGGTGCGCCGGGGGAGAGCGGGGGCCTCGCGGAGGCCGGACGCCTCGGAGCGAAGGCCCGGAGTCTCGGGGCGTTCACCGTTGCGGCGCCCGGAGGTATCGGTGCGTTCGCTGTTGCGGCGCCCGGAGGTATCGATGCGGTCAGCACGCCGGGCGGTCGACGACTGTGCGCTCGCCCTCTCCGCGATGCCTTGCCTCTCCACCGGCTCGAGGGCCGGTTCGAGGCTCTCCACCGGCTTCAGCGCCTCGGCGGGCCCCTCGCCCGCCTCGCCGCGCCGGGGCCTCGTCCGGGTCACGGGACGACCGTGCGAGCTGACCAGCTTGGGAGTTCTGCGGCGCGGGAGGGGGACCGGGCCCCCCGCGTGGTCGTCGTCGCCGGAGCGGGCCGTCTCCGCGCCGCCTGCGCGGGGCTGCTGGTGGGGCCGGTGCTGCTCGACCGGGACACCCGCTATGGAGCGGCGCGGCCGGAACAGACCGCCCTGCTCGGCGTCCTCGTCGTCGAGGGCGCCCGGGAAACCGCCCAGCACGTCCAGATCGACCGGCGCCTCCAGTTCGACCGGCCCGTCCAGGATCGCGGCAGGCAGGCCGGGGAGGCGCACCGGTACGTCGGAGAGCGCCGCCTTGCGGTCCTCCTCGATCTTGCCCTCCTTCGAGGGCAGCGCTCGGTCGAGACGGAAGCCGATGCCGTTGGTGTCCGGGACATCGTCCGTGAGCAGCGCGTCGGGGATGAACACCACGGCGGTGGTGCCGCCGTACGGGGAAGGCTGGAGGGAGACACGGACGTTCTGCCGCTGTGCGAGCCGGCTGACCACGAAGAGACCGAGCCGGTCGGTGTCGGACAGTTCGAACTCGGGGGTCTCGGCGAGCCGTAGGTTGGCGTCGAGGAGCGCTTCGGCCGCCATGCCCAGACCGCGGTCGTGGATCTCCAGGGTGAAACCGTTGGCGACGCGTTCGCCGACGACCTGCACGGCCGTGTGCGGCGGCGAGAACACCGTGGCGTTCTCAAGGAGTTCGGCGACCAGGTGCGTGAGGTCGGCGACCGCGGGCCCCGTGACGGCGACGCGGGGAAGTCGGCGTACCTCGATGCGCTCGTAGTCCTCGACCTCGGCGACGGCGGCCCGGACGATGTCCATGAGCTGGACGGGCTTGCGCCACTGCCGGGACGGGGCCGCGCCGGACAGGATGACCAGGCCCTCGGCATGCCGGCGCATACGGGTGGTCAGGTGGTCGAGACGGAACAGGTCGGCGAGTTCGTCGGTGTCCTCGGTCCTGCGTTCCATGGTGTCGAGGAGGGTGAGCTGCTTGTGCAGCAGGACCTGGCTGCGGCGGGCGAGGTTGACGAAGACCTCGGAGACGCCGTCCCGCAGTTCGGACTGTTTGACGGCGGCCTCGACGGCCGCGCGCTGAAGGGTGTTGAGGGCCTGGCCGACCTCGCCGATCTCGTTCTTGTCGTACTCCAGGCGGGGCACTTCGGTCTCGACGTCGACCTGCTCGCCCCCGGAGAGGCGGCGCATGACACTGGGGAGTCGGACGCCTGACGCCTCGTGGGCGTCCAGGCGCAGCCGTCGCAGGTCGCGGATGAGGCCCCGACCGATGCGTACGGACATGACGAGCGAGGCCAGCAGGGCGATGAGCCCGAGGACACCCGCGATGACCGCCTTGACGATGACGCCCGTGGCCACGGGGCGGACACGGTCCTGGTAGCGGTCGCCGGCCTTGTCGTCGAGGTCGGCGAGTTCGCCGAGCACGTGTCCGGCCGCCCGGTCCCAGCTCTGCGCGGTGACACCGTGCGGGGACCCGGCCGGGGAGGTGACGACAGCCTGCTCCGCCACACGCAGGGGAGCCGTGTCGGCGTTCGACCAGTACCGCTCGAAGCGGCCGCGTTCCGAGGAGGGCAGCAGCGGCAGGCTGATGTCGTACAGCAGAGTCCGCTGCGCGACGAGATCGGAGATGTCGCGGATGTCGTCGCGGGTGATGCGGCCCGCGACCAGCGCGGAACCGAGGAGTGCGTCCTCGCGGGAGAGCAGTTCGCGGGCGTTCGCGACGTTGACGAGGGCGCGGCCCTGCTTGTCCATCTCCACGTTGTCCACGACGTGGAGGTTGGCCATCAGTGTGTAACAGGGGTCGACCAGACGGTTGTAGAGGTCGAGGGCCTGGGCCCGGTTGGCGGTGCCCTCCTCGACACTGCGGCGCAGCGAGTCGACGCCGTCGAGGGCGTCGAGGATGGTGGTGAGGCGCTGTGAAGTGCCCCCGTTCATCTCTTCCCGTACGTTGTCGTCCTTGGCATTCTTGCGGACCTTCGCCACGGCCCGGTCGGTCGCGGTGCGACTGCGCTTCAGCGCCGCCAGCGCGTCGGAGGCGCGGGGATCGGCGAGGTAGACGAGTGTCTGGCGGCGTTCCTGCTGGAGAACGCTGATGGTGTCCTCGGTGGGGTAGCCGATCTTCTCGACGACGTCCGACACGTTGAAGAGCTGGTTGGCCGCGCGGCCGGTGAGTACCGTCGCGAAGGCCCAGATCCCCGTCAGGGAGACGAGTGGCACGAGCAGCAGCGCCACGATCTTCCGGCGGATGGACTTCCCGCGAAAGCGCATGGCCTCCCCCAGCTCGACCCCCTCCGGCCCGGGGGCACACCTGTGCGTCAACAAACGGCGTGAGCCTACTACTGACCCACAGGTAACTCGAAGACGTGTCCGGGCGGCCGCCCGGCGTGAAGAGGGTGGAACCCGGGCTCTCGAGGGAACCGGAGATGGGCAGTTGTCCGTTCATTGGGGGAGATTGCCGCCCCGAATCCGGCATGGCGAGCCGGAGCTCATCGGGCCAGTGAACTTGGTCAGTTGGCCGGAATTTTTCGCTTGTTGGGAATCTTCCGGGCACATTGTTCGTCCTTCTCTACGGGAAATGGGGGCGGAATCGGCCACAGGGGCCGCATGCCGCGTCCAGGCGGCGTAAAACAGCGCAAGCCGGGCAGCCACTGGGGAGCAGGTGTCGTATGACACCCGTGCGAGGGTCTGCTGGGCGGTGGGGAGTGACAAGTTGATGGGCACGGCGGAGCGGGGCGGGACAGCAGGGGTGGGTACTGCGGTGCCTGTGGCGGCGCGGTCGGCCACACGAACACCGGATCGCGACATACCGGTGGACTCGGCGGACGGACGCGACGAAGTGAGAGGACAAGGCGTTGTCACGGACGGTCGCGATCGGGTGAGCCGGCAGAGCGTGGCCCTGGAGGGACGCGACCGGAAGTACGACCGGGCGGGTGCCGCCGGGGTAGGAAGCGGGCACCTGAACGCGCAGGCCGTGGCCGTGGGCGGCCCCGAGCAGGTGGGTGGGCGGGGCACGGCCACCGGAGGGCATGAGCAGGCGGTCGGGGATGGTACTGCTGTCGGTGGCAGGCATGTCGACGGGCAGGCGCGGGCAACTGTCGGTCACATGAACGGATACGAAGAGCAGGCGTACTACCGGCCGTTGTGGATCGAGGAGCCCGCGCGTCGGCGACGGCTGCCCGATCCGGTGCGCACGTCGGCCGTGCGTGCGGTGCTGATCATCGCGGTGACCTTGATCCAGGCCGTGATCGCCTTCCTGTCGACGCTGGCGGAGTCCTGGCTCGCCTTCCCGATGGTCCTGAGCAGCGTGGCCAGCACGGTGGTGGCCACCTGGGCCGCCCTCGACGTCTGGGTCACCCGCCAGGTGTGGAACCAGCGCAACGGCGTGGTGTCCGAACCGAGCAGCACCGCAAGGACCCTGAGGCGCGAGCGGCGCCGGGGCCGACGGCAGGCACGCGCGACGGAGCGCGCTCAGGAGCGAATACGGCGGCAGGGCGGCACCGGGCAGTTGTCGCACCCCTGAGCGCGGCTTGCGACGAGTACGGCTCACGACTGAGTACGGTTCGACTCGCGGCTGAGCCCGGCTCGTGACTGAGCCCGGCTCACGGCTGCCCACGGCACGGCCAAGGGGCGGACTCCACGGACCCGTGGACCCCGTGGACCCGTTGGGTCCAGGTCCCCCCGGTCGTGGGTCCGCCCACGGGCCGTCAGCTCGCCACGGCTCCCGCCGGCTCCACCGGGTCCTCGCTGCACGCCAGTTCACGGCCTGCCTTCATGAACGGTCGGGCGCGGTCGATGGACAGCACGGCTGTGGTGCGGCCGCCGCGCTACCGCGGGCAACGTGGTCGCGGCCCGGCTCTCCGAGGATCCGTCCGTCACCGTGTGCGTCCTCGAGGCGGGCCCCAGCCATGTCGGCGACGACGACATCCTGAAGCTGGAACGCTGGATGGGACTGCTGGAGTCCGGATACGACGGGGACTACCCGGTCGAACCGCAGGTCAGCGGCAACAGTTTCATGCGGCATGCCCGCGCCAAGGTGCTCGGCGGCTGTTCCTCAGCGACTCCTCGGCCCCGCTCGACGCGCGGCTGCGGGTCAAGGGGGTCGAGGGGCTGTGGGTCGCGGACGGTTCGGTGACGCCGGATCTCATCTCCGTCAACCCCTGCATCACGACCATGATGATCGGCGAGAAGTGCGCGGACCTTTTGAAGGAGGATCGCTAGGCCTCTTGAGGTGAAGGCCTCTTGAACATTCTCGTCGCCGTGATCTCGCTGTGCACCGACTCACCTTCCCCGGCCGGGGCCTGCTGTGGGAGACCCGGCCGGAGGTGTTCCTCCACGCTGATGTACTTCAGCCCGGCGCGCAGGTCGGCGTCGTTGCGCAGGCGGATGACGAGGGGGAACTCGGCGAGCGCGGTCGTGTCGAACAGGCCGGTGGTGTAGAGGAGCTGGACGCCGAGCGCGTCCGAGACGGCCCTCTGCAGCTCCAGCAGGTAGGTCGCGTTGGCGCGTCCGATGGGGTTGTCGAGGAAGAGCGTGCCGGCGTGCCGGTGCTTGTCACGGCCCCGGTCGTTGCTGCGCAGCGCGGCCATCGTGCAGTACAGCGCGATGGCCGCGGTCAGCAGCTGACCGCCGGAGAAGACGTCGCCCATCTGCCCGACGGGGACGCGCTCGGCACGCAGTACGGCGTCCGGCTTGAGGATCTCGACGGCGACGCCCTTCGGTTCGAGGGCGGCGCTGACTCCGCGCAGCAGCAGTGACATGCCGTCGCGCCGCATGTCGGAGTTCTTCTTGACCGCCGCGCGGGTGGCCTCGTCGACGACCTCGCCGAGCCGCTCGGCGAGCGTGGCCTGATCGGGCTCCTCGAAGCGGATGCGCAGGAACTCCTGCCCGGACCACTCGCCGAGCCCCTCCGGCAGTCGGGACAGCCGCTGCGCGGACCGCAGGGTGGCGAGCGACGACTCCACCAGCCCTCGCAGCCGGTCCACGATCGAGTCCCGGTTGCGCTCCAGCTGCGCCAACTCATCCGTCAGTACCCGCAGTCGGGGCGCGAAGGCGTCCGCCCACTTCTGGGCGTGTTCCGGCAGTGCGGACGCGGGCAGCTCACGGATCTGCTGCCGGGCGGGGGTGCGTACCTGCTCGTACCGGTTGGAGTTGGCATGCCGTACGAGGATGTCGCTCGCCTCGCGCACGGCGCCCTCGGCCGCGGAGAGGTCGGCGGCGCAGCCGCGCAGGGAGCGGCGGGTCTCGGCGGCGGAGTGCCGGGCCTCCTCGAGGGTGCCGGGGTAGGGCTCGGGCTCCTCCTGCTCCTCGTCGGAGTGCTCCCGCAGCAGATCCCTGAGCAGGGCGGCCGTCTCGTCGAAGCCACCGGCCGCGTCCTCGGCGGCGCGGTGCGCGTCGAGCAGCTCGGCGTGCGCCTCGCGTGCCTGGCTGAGCGCCTCGGCGCGGGAGGCGAGTTCTCCGGTGGCCGTGCGCAGCAGCGACTGCGCGTGCTCGGCGTCGCGCGGGACCAGCTCCTCCGACAGCTCGGTGTGGGCCTCGCCGTCCTCGGGCGCGTGCCGCTCGGCCTCGCCGCGCAGCCGCCCGAGCTGCTCGCTCGCGGTGGACATGCGGGTCTCCAGGAGCTGGACGAGCTCCTCGGCACGGGCGGCCGCGGCCTGCCGGGACGGCCCGTCGGAACCGTCCGGCGCCTGAAGGAGCTGCGCGGCGCGCGTGCGCACCTTGTTGCTGAGCCGGTCCAGCTCTGCCAGGGCCGCGGTCTCGTCGCTCTCTGCGCGGGCCTGCTCGGCGCGCAGATCGGCGCCGACGCCGACCTTCTCGTACAGCTGTGACGCGGCCCGGTAGGCCTCACGCAGGGCGGGCAGCGAGGACTTCGCCGTCTCCGACGCGTCCTCCGGTACGTCGTCGGGGGCGCCCGCGATCTCGGCGCGCTCGGCGCGCAGCGCGCGGGCCGTGCGG
>LRTP01000027.1 GCA_001550305.1 Streptomyces diastatochromogenes | reverse complement strand
CCGTGGGGCTGCGGCTCGGCCCCGAGCGGGCGGGGCGGCTGCGGGAGTGGAGCGGGCGGCAAGGGGTCACCCTGTTCGCGACGCTGCTCACCGCCTGGCGGATCGTGCTGCGCCAGTACGCCGGACAGGACGACTTCGTCATCGGGTCCACCTTCGGCCGCCGCACCCCCGAGACGCGGGACACCGTCGGCTTCCATGTGTCCCTGCTGCCGCTGCGCGGGACCCTGACCGACCGCACGACACTCACCGACGCCGTACGCGCCACCCGGGACACACTCTTCGCCGCCGACTCCCGCCAACACGTCGACCTGGACGCCCTGTCGGCGGCCCGCCACCCCGACCCGGGCAACCCGCGCCCCCTCGTCACCGTCTCCGTCGACCTCGACACCGCGCCCCTGACCGCCCTCGCCCTGCCCGGCCTGCGCGCCACCCCCCTCGACGGCGGCACCGAGTCCGCACCCCTCGAACTCGCCCTCATGGCGACCCGGCTCCCCGACGGAGACCTCGACCTGCGCCTGCGCCACGACGCCGACCTGTTCGACGAGGCGACGGCACGGGGGTACCTGGACCGTCTGGAGAACGTGCTGGCCGGCATGACGGCGGGCGCCGCGGCGACGGTCGGCGACCTGACACCGGGTTCCGTCACCCCGGGCACCCCCGACGGCGCCCACCGCCTCCGTACCCTCTGGCAGCACACGCTCGGCCCGGTCGGTGATCTCACCCCGGACGCCAACTTCTTCGAACTCGGGGGGAATTCGATCGGCGCGATCAGACTGGTGAACCGGGTCCGGGACAGCTTCGGCGTGGAATACCCCTTGGCGGACTTCTTCGCCGACGCCACGCTGGGGGCGATGACCGCCCGGCTCGCGCCACCCCGGGGCGCGACCGTGGTGGACACGGCGCCCGTCAGCGACCAGCAGGCCCGCATGATCGCGGGCGTCCTGAGCATGCCCCGCCCCGAGGTGTGGAACATCCCGACCCGGATCCGTTTCACCGGCCCCCTGGACGTGGCCGCCCTGCGCACCGCGGTGGCCGGGCTGCTCGACCGGCACCACGGACTGCGGTGCCGCTTCGTACCCGCAGACGGGCGGCCGGTGCCGTCGTACGGAACGGACGACGGCACCGGCTGGCGGCAGGAGGTTCTCGACGTGCCGCCCCCGCCGCTTCCCGTCGAGGACCTCACCGGCATCGCGACGGAGTCCGAACGACACGCGCGCGCCGAGGAGTTGTGCCGGAAAGCCGCCGCGATGCCCATCACGGTGACCGACAGTGCCCTGCCGGTCCTGCCCGTCCTGCGGCTGCTGCGCCTCGCCCCCGACCGGTGGACGCTGATGTTCGTCGTGCACCACATCTGTGTCGACGGCTGGTCCCTCTCCCTCCTCCTGAGCGAGCTCGCCGCGCTCTACACGGCCGCCGCCGCGGGCCGCCCGCACGGTCTGCCCGAACCGGCGGCGCAGTGCACGGACTACGCCCGCTGGCAGCGTGAGTACGCCGACCCCGCCGAGGAGGCCCGCAGGTCGGCGTACTGGACCCGGTACCTGGAGGGGATCCCGGCCGCGGTCGAGATCCCCGGCGCCCGGGCCCGGCCCGCCGTACCGAGCGGA
>LRTP01000269.1 GCA_001550305.1 Streptomyces diastatochromogenes | reverse complement strand
GCCCACGCGGACCGGGCGACCGCGTACGTCTTCACACCCGCCGGGCGGACCGTCGTCGGCCCCGGCGGCCTCGGCAAGACCCGGCTCGCGCACGCCGTCAGCCGCCGGGCCGAGCAGCGCGTGGTGTACTTCGTGCCGCTCGCCGGTGTCACGGCGGACGAGGACGTGGCCGCGGAGGTGGCTTCCGCGCTCGGCGCGGGCGAGGGGCGGCCCGGCGCCGTGCGCGGTCACGACCCGGTGTCCGGCATCCTCGGTGTGCTCGGCTCCGGGTCCGCGCTGCTGGTGCTCGACAACTGCGAGCAGGTCATCGCCGGTGCCGCCGGCCTCGTACAGGCGCTGGTCTCGTCCTCGAAGGACCTGCGGGTGCTGGCCACCAGCCGGGCCCCGCTGGGCCTGACGTCGGAGGCGGTGTACGCGCTGCCGGAGCTGGGTCTCGACATCTCCGTCGAGCTGTTCACGCAGCGGGCCCGGGCGGCGCGGCCCGGCGTGGAGCTGCCGCCGGACGCGGTGGCCGGGCTGTGCCGTCACCTCGACGGGCTGCCGCTCGCCGTGGAGCTGGCCGCGGCTCGGGTACGGGTGCTGTCGGTGCCGGAGATCGCCCGCCGCCTCGGTGACCGGTTCGCGCTGCTGCGCGGCGGGGTGCGGGGTGTGCCGGAGCGTCACCGCACGCTGCACGCGGTCGTGGAGTGGAGCTGGAACCTGCTTGCGCAGGACGCCCGGGCGGCGCTGCGCACGCTGTCCGTGTTCCCCGGCGGTTTCGGCGGTGAAGCGGCGGAGCGGGTCCTCGGCGAGGATGCGCTGTTGCTTCTTGAGCAGTTGGCCGGTCAGTCGCTGCTCACCGTCGCCGAGACCCCAGCCGGGGTGCGGTTCCGGATGCTGGAGACCGTACGGGAGTTCAGCGCGGCCCGGCGGGCGGAGGCGGGTGAGGACGAGGAGGCTGTGGGCGGGTTCCTCGCGTGGGCGCGGGACTTCGGGGTCGCGTACCACGACGCGCTCTTCGGCTCGGATGCGCAGGCCGCCTGGGAGCGGATCAAGGCCGAGCAGGACAACCTCGTGCTGGCGCTGCGGCATGCCCTGGCCCGTACGGACAACCCCGCCATTGCCGCCGTCACCGCCGTCCTCGCCAGTCTGTGGTCCACCGGCACCAGCTTTCCGCGCCTCGCCGCCCTCGCCGCGGACACCGGGCCGCCGCTGTCTCACTACCGTCCCGAGCCCGAGTACGTCGAAGTCGCCCGCACCGCCGCGGTGTTGGGGACGGCGACCGTGTTCATGGGCCCCGGCCCGCGCGCCGTGCGTCAGCTCGTCACCCTGCGGCGGCTGCCTCCGGTCCCGCCGGACACGCTGATGCGGGCCACCGCGATCGTCCTGAGCGCGGTCCCCGAGATACGGCCTCCCGGCTACGACGTGCTGCGGAGGCTCTGCGAGGGCGGCAGCGCGCAGCCGTTGCTCTCCGGCATCGCCGAGTGCGTCGCCTGCTACGTCTGGGAGTTCGAGCACGACATCGACCGCGCGCTCGTCTCCGCACGGCGGGCGGTCGCCGGACTGGCTGCGGTCGACAATCCGTCCGTGCAGCTGATGGTGCACTCCCGGCTGAGCGAGCTGTGTCTGCGGACGGCGCGGGGCGAGGAGGCGTACGAGCATCTCCAGGCGGCGCTCAAGGTGCTGCCGCGGCTCGGGGACGGGCAGGACTACATCAGCATCCGCTCGCTCCTGGTTCTCGCCTGTCTGCAGCGCGGCGAGACCGACGAGGCCGAGGACTGGCTGCGGCAGGCGGAGAGCGACAACACCCCGCAGGAGGACGACTTCTACCGGCCCGACCTCGGCGGGCGCGCCGAGATCGCGCTCGCCCGCGGGCTGACGGAGGTCGGGCTCGGCCTGTGGCGCGGTGCCGTGGAGCGGATGCTCGCGGCCGGCTCGCTGCGCGGCGGCGACTCCCGGCTCGACCCGTGGGCGTTCCTGATCCAGTCGGTGGCGGTGACGGCGCACGCGCACGCCGGCCGGCTCGGGCTGGTCGTACAGGTGGTCGACCGGTTGCGGCAGCGGCTACGGACGCTGCTGTGCGATCCGGTCGGCTCGCCCTCCGAACTCCCCTTGTTCGGTACGGTGTTGCACGCCCTTGGCATGGCGGGGCTCGCGTCCGGCGACACGAGTGCCGTACGGATGGTCGCGCTGGCCGAACGGCTGGGGGTGATGCGCGAGTTCCAGCCGACGATGTCGGCGGACCGCGCCCGGAAGGCGGCGGAAGACGCCGACAGGGCGGCGTACACCGACGCGGTGTCGGAGTACGCCGCCCTGGAGCGGGACGAGTTGCGGGAGGCGGCCCGCGCTGTCATGGCGGCTACTTCGGGTCGCGGTTGAAGGACGCCGTCGACCAGCGGTAGCCGAGCACGGTCAGGCCGACGCACCAGGCGATCGCGATCCACCCGTTGTTGCCGATCTCGGTGCCGAGCAGCAGACCGCGCAAGGTCTCGATGGCCGGGGTGAACGGCTGGTACTCGGCGATCGGCTGGAACCAGCCCGGCATCGTGTCGGCCGGGATGAAGGCGCTGGAGATGAGCGGCAGGAGGATCAGCGGCTGTGCGCTGTTGCTGGCCGCCTCGGCGTTCGGGCTGGCCATGCCCATCCCGACGGCGATCCAGGTGAGTGCCAGGGCGAACAGCGCGAGCAGGCCGAACGCCGCCAGCCATTCCAGGGCGGTTGCGCCGGTGGACCGGAAGCCGATGGCGACGGCGACGGCGCCGACGAGGACCACGCTGGCGATGCACTGCAGCACGCTGCCGACGACGTGCCCGACGAGCACGGACCCGCGGTGGATCGCCATCGTGCGGAAGCGGGCGATGATGCCCTCGTTCATGTCGGTGGCGACGGACACCGCGGTCCCGATGACGGTGCCGCCGATCGTCATCATCAGGATGCCCGGGACGATATAGGCAATGTAGTCGGAGCGGTCGGCGCCGCCGATGCCCGTGCTCATCACGTCGCCGAAGATGTAGACGAAGAGCAGCAGCAGCATGATCGGGGTGAGCAGCAGGTTCAGGGTGAGGGACGGGTAGCGGCGCGCGTGCAGGAGGTTGCGGCGCAGCATGGTGTTCGAGTCGCGGACGGCGAGGGAGAGGGCGCTCATCGGACGTTCTCCTTGGACTGGTTCGGCTGGGTGGGCTGGTTCGGCTGGGTGGGGATGGTGGTGGGGCCGGTCAGGGCGAAGAACACGTCGTCGAGGTCGGGGGTGTGCACGGTCAGCTCGTCCGCCTCGATCCCGGTGGAGTCGAGCCAGTCGAGGATGGCGCGCAGTTCGCGCTGGCTGCCGTCGCTGGGGATCTGCAGCGCCAGTGCCTCGTCGTCGCGGGTGACCTCGCGCAGGGCGACGGCGGCGGACTGGTAGGCGGCGGGGTCGGTGAAGCGGAGCCGGACGTGGCCGCCGGGAATGAGCCGCTTCAGCTCGTCTGCGCTGCCTTCGGCGGCGATCTTGCCGTCGTTCAACACCGCGACGCGGTCGGCGAGTTCGTCGGCCTCGTCCAGGTACTGGGTGGTGAGGAAGACGGTGACGCCGTCGGAGACCAGCTCGCGGATGATCTGCCACATGTTGTGGCGGCTGCGCGGGTCGAGGCCGGTGGTCGGCTCGTCGAGGAAGATGATCCGCGGGTCGCCGACCAGCGTCATGGCGAGGTCGAGGCGGCGCTTCATGCCGCCGGAGTAGGTGGAGGCGGGCTTCTTCGCGGCCTCGGTGAGGTCGAAGCGCTCAAGAAGCTCGGCGGCGGTGCGGCGGCCCTCGCCGCGGGAGAGGTGGTGCAGGTCCGCCATGAGGAGCATGTTCTCCTCGCCGGTGATCAGACCGTCGACGGCGGAGAACTGTCCGGTGACGCCGATCGCGGCCCGTACGGCCTGGGGGTCGGCGGCGAGGTCGTGGCCGCCGACCCGCAGCTCGCCGGCGTCGGCGGTGATGAGGGTGGAGAGGATCTTCACGGCGGTGGTCTTGCCGGCGCCGTTCGGGCCGAGCAGGGAGAAGACCGTACCGGCCGGCACCGCCAGGTCGATGCCGTCGAGGACCGTCTTGTCGCCGTAGGCCTTGCGCAGCCCCTTGGCCGCGATGGCGAGTGAGTGCGAGGTCGTTGTCGTCATGCCGAGGAGGTTGCGGCAACGCGCATTCAGCGCGGTTTCACGATGGTTTCAACGCCCTGGAACCGGGCGGCGGAGGGCAATGTCTTGTTGCCTCGCTGCTGTTGCTGCCTCGGCGCGGTCGGCGCCGCGCCCCGGTGGGCGGGGCCTGTGCCCGGGCCGCCGGTGGGGGGCAGGAGGTGTGTACGGCTCGTACCGACGCGGCCTGGACGAGGGGCCGTTGGGGTTGCCCGCGGGTCGTCGTCCGGAATCCGGCATCCGCCACGTCGCTCTCCTGGCCGCGGCATGAAGGGCGGCTCGCGTTCCGAGGCAGGGCTCCTGTATGTGCCGTACAGGGGACGGAAAGGGCCCCGGCCGGCGGTGACGCCGGCCAAGGGCCCCTTGACGCGGTGAGTCTGCGTCAGCCGTCGGACTCCGAGGAGGGGATGTAGGCGCCCGGGACGTCCTTGGGCGCGAAGATCTTGCTCTCGCCGGGGTAGGGCTTGGTCCATCCGTGGGTCTGGTACCAGGTGAAGTGGTTCATCTGTGCGGGGTTCGCGAAGTCGGGAATGGCGCCCGGCCCGGTCAGCCGCTGGTGCGTCTTCCACTCCTCCCACGTCGCCGCGAGTGCCCGCTTGGCCGCCGGCACCTTGGCCGAGGGCACGGGCGCCGCGCTGGGGTCCTGCGGTGCCGGGGTGTCCACGCCGCAGGAGGGCGGGGTCTTCAGGCCGTCGGTCAGCGAGGTCCGGTTGGGCAGCGCCTTGAACGGCGTGAAGTCGGGGTGCCGGGTGAACGCCCCGCGCATCGGGCTGGCCGCGCTGTCCTTCTGGTTCATCGGGTGGATCCCGAGGATCTGCTCGATGGTCCGGATCATCGTGATCTGCGAGTAGTAGTGGCTGTCGACGGCGGCGTGCTGGGCCCAGGGGCTGATGATCTGGATGGGGGCACGGTGGCCGTCCACGTGGTCCAGGCCGGCCTGGGAGTCGTCCTCGACGACGAAGATCGCCGAGTCCTTCCAGTACTTGCTGTGCGAGATCTCATCGACCATCCGGCCGACCGCGAGGTCGTTGTCGGCGACCTGGGCGGCCGCGTTCGCCGGGCCACCGGTGTGGTCGTTGGAGAGCCAGAACATGTTCAGGTTCGCGGGACCGTTCTTCTCGAAGTCCTGCTTCCAGATCTGCTCCTTGTAGACGTCCGGGACGCTGGTGTCGAACAGCGGGAAGCCGGGCACCGACACCTTGTTGAGCGACGGGATCGCCGAGCCCGTTTGGATGGGGTAGGCGGTGTTCTGCCCGGTCGCCTCCATGTTCTTGGTGTCGCAGTACAGGTTCTGCCAGGACGCGCCGGCCGGCTTGCTCTCGAACGACTGGAACTCGCCGAAGTCCTTGACGGACTTCCCGGCCGCCTGCGCACCGGTCCAGATGAAGCCGGACTTCTGGTGGCCCAGAGCGTCGTCCTCGGTGTCGTAGCTGCGCGTGTACTCACCGGCCGAGGACTCGGTGTACTCCGGGTCGTCGGCCTGCATCAGCCAGTTGTGACCCTCGGCGGAGTTCGTGCCGATGTCGTAGGTGTTGTCGTACAGCCCGAACTGCGAGGCCAGCGCGTGCTGGTTCGGCGTCACGTTCTCGCCGAACTGCGTCACCGACGGGTCGCCGTTGCCCTGCGGCATGTCACCGAAGACCTGGTCGTAGGTCCGGTTCTCCTTGACGATCATGAAGACGTGCTTGATCGTCGAGGGGGCGCCGAGCCGCGCCGGGACCGGCACCTGCTTCTGGTTGCCCTTGCCATGGGCCAGCGAGACCGAGCCGCGCGTCCAGCCGTTCTGCTTGAAGACCTTGCCCGTCTGGGACCTGATGACGCTGTCGTCCGGCAGCGTGAACTGCGTCAGGCTCGACGTGGTGTCGTGGGTGCCGTGCCCGGCCTTGTTGGTGGGGCGGCGGGCGTCGATGCCGCGGGTGTTGGAGACGATCACCTTCTTGCCCACGGTGGCGATCTCCGCGGGGAAGTAGTCCGTCGGGAGCAGGCCGACGTAACTGGCGGGCTCCTGCGGGGACTTGTAGCGGTAGACGGCGACGGCGTTGGCGCGGCCGAGCGTCACCAGCAGACGGCCGTCGTCGGTGAGCGTCACCGC
The DNA here is from genome assembly GCA_001550305.1 of Streptomyces diastatochromogenes. Lineage (GTDB taxonomy): Bacteria > Actinomycetota > Actinomycetes > Streptomycetales > Streptomycetaceae > Streptomyces > Streptomyces mirabilis_D. Next base: position 13,734 of record LRTP01000269.1, on the reverse strand, counting down.
GTTGGGCTCGTAGCCCACCGACGCCTCCGGCCACGGCTGGGTGGCGATGGTCTGCACGACCTTGTTCTTGCGGGTGTCGATGACCGACACGTTGTTGTCGGCGGTGTTGGTGACGAACACCGCCCCGTTCTTGGCGTACACGGCCGTCGGGTGCAGACCGACGTCGATGCTCCCGACGGCTGCGGTCGGGTCCGCCAGGTCGATGACACTGACCGTGCCGGTGGTGGTGGCACCGGTCTGCGGGTTGGCCGGAACCTGGGTGCCGTAGGAGTTGATCGTGGTGTCGCCGGCCTTGGCCGGGCGCCCGCCCTCGTTGCTGACGTAGAGCTTGTTGCCGACCATGGCGATGCCACGGGGTGCGTTGCCAACGGCCCAGCTCTGCTTGATGGTCCCGGTCGCCGCGTCGATGGCGGCCACCCGGTTCTGGCCGTTGACCGCGCCGTACACGGTGGAGCCGTCGGCCGAGAACACCGCGGCACCCACGAGTGCGTGCTTGGAGCCGTCGGCCGGGATCGAGATGGTCGTCGGGCTGGAGAGGGTGCCGTCCGGGTTCACGGTGAACTTGGTGTAGCCGTCGCTCTGGCCCAGCCACAGCTGCGTACCGTCGGGCGAGTACGTCGGGCCCTCCTGGCCGACGGCGCCGCTCGTGATGCGCAGGTCGTCCGTCGAGGCGGTGCCGACGCGCTGCTGCACCTGCCCGGTCTTGAGGTCCATGACGACCAGCGACGCATCGCCGTCGGTGACCGAGGCCGCGAGATGGCTCCCGTCCGGGCTGACCGCGGACGACATGATCTTGCCGTTGTTGATGACGGTGCGGCTGCCGTACGGGGCGATGTACTGGTCGCTCGAGATGACCTGGCCGTTGGCGGTGACCTGACCGACCTGCTGGGTGGCGAACTGGCTCGTCGAGGCAACAGCGGTGCCCGTGACGGCGAGGGCCACAGCGATGCCCGCCGCTACCAGAGTGCTACGGCGGCCGACGCGTCTACCAAAGAGGTTGATCTGTTCCTTCTCGTTGCTCCGACGCTGCCGTGCTACCTGCATGGAGTTATCCCTTCGGGGTGGCGAGCAGGTCGACGTTGCCGTCGAACTGCCACAGCGGGTTGGGTGCGTCCCCGGTCGGGGTGCGGACCTGGAAGTAGCCGTTGACTTCCTTCGGTCCGTCGCCGTCGGCCATGAAACGACCGTCAGGTGTGAGGTCGAGCTGGTAGATCGCCGTCCCCACGACGTCGATGCCGGGCAGATGCCAGGACACGACGCAGCGCCAGTCGTTGCCCGGCCCCTCGGCGGCGACCTTGACGCTGCCCTTGTCGCACGTCGCCGTGGCCTTCAACTGCGCTTCTGTGACGGCGGGGCGGTTGAGCTGCTCGGTCTGCAGGCGATAGAGGTGGGCGAACGCCGTGGCAACCGAGCGCTGCACTTTGTCCTGCTCGATCCCGGAGCCCGAGGCCCCGCTCGCCGAGGCGAGCACCGCGACCGTGACGGCGACCAGAGCGGCGAGCGGCAGGCCTGCGGCGGTGAGGGCGCGGCGCCCCGAGCCGTCGTAGGTCGGGTTGGTGAAGTCGCGCCGCAGGAAGAGCACGTAGGCCAGCGCGGTCGCGGTCACGGCCCACAGCAGGCTGACCCCGATGCCGATCAGGAGCGGGCCGAGCTGCATGGGGCTGGTGAACAGGCCGTTCCAGGCGATGAAGGCGTAGCTGGGCAGGGCGAGGCGTACGGCGACGGGCAGCGGCATCATCTGGGCGAGCTGCATCGCGAGCGCGACGAGCGCGGGCAGCAGCAGTCCCATCGGGGAGCGCCCCAGCGTGACGGACCCGAGCAGTCCGATCGCGGCGAGGGCCAGGGTCGGGGCGAGGACGCAGATCCAGGCGAGCAGGACCTTGCCGGCGGCGTCCGCCGGGCTCAGCAGGTGGCCGTCGAGGCCTGCCAACGGCTGGTTGCCGACCGCCACGATCCCGCCGGCCGTGCTGGATGCGGCCAGTCCGGCCACGAGCAGCAGGATGACGGTGAGGCTGGCCAGTGCCTTCGCCGCGAAGATTCGCCTGGGTGAGCGGACCGCCACGAGCAGGTGGCGCCAGGTGCCGAGCCGGTCCTCGGAGGCGAACACGTCGCCGGCGACCACCGAGGTCAGCAGCGGGAGCGCCCAAGTGCCCGCGAAGCCGAGCATCACCAGCGTGCCGGCCCACCCGGTGGCATGCATCCAGCGGCCGAAGAGGGTGTCGGAGGGGAGTGTGCTCTGCTGGCTCACCGCGGCGACGAAGAGCGCCGGCGCGATCCAGCAGGCGAGGACCAGCAGCCGGATCCGCCATTGCGAGACGAGTTTGACCAGCTCGAAGCGGTAGGCGCGCGGAACGGAGACACGGCGGGCCGCGGCAACGTTGTCGTGGGTGAGGGTCGCGGTCACCGGCCGGTCTCCTTCTGCTCGGTGAGGGCGAGGAACGCCGCCTCGAGCGGCGACACCAGGGGGGCGAGCTCGCGCAGCGCGATGCCCGCCTGTACGAGCCGCACCACCAGTTCGTCGAGGGCGGGCACCGGCGCGCGCACGACGAGCGCCTCGGCGTCGTGGCGTGTCCCGGTGTCGTCGACGACGCGGATTGCGGCCACATCGAGGGCCAGCCGGCGGGCGGCCTGCGGGTCGGAGGTGAGCAGCCGGTAGTCGAGTTCGCGGCTCTCGGCGGCCAGCTTGCTCAGCGGGCCGGAGAAGACGACCCGTCCGGTGGCGAGGATGGTGGCCTCGGAGCACAGTGCCTGGAGGTCGTCCATACGGTGGCTGGAGAGCACGACGCTGGTTCCGTCCGCGGCGAGCCGGGTGAGGACACCGTGTACGTGTCTTTTGCCGGCCGGGTCGAGGCCGTTGGAGGGTTCGTCGAGTACGAGCAGCCGGGGCTTGGTGAGCAGGGCGGCGGCGAGTCCGAGCCGCTGGCGCATGCCGAGGGAGAAGCCGCGGGCCTGGTCGTCGGCGACATCGGTGAGCCCGACCTGGTCGAGCACGTCGTCGACTCCCGCTGTCCGTGCGTCGTGGCCTCGCAGAGCGGCCAGCGCGGCGAGGTTCTGCCGGGCGGTGAGCGAGGGGTAGAGGCCGGGTCCGTCCACGAAGCCGGCGACGCCGTCGGGAGCGGCGAGCGCGCGCCTGAGCGGTGTGCCCAGGATCTCGAGGTGGCCGCTGTCGGCGACGGCCAGGCCCAGCAGAAGACCGAGCAGCGTCGTCTTGCCGGCGCCGTTCGGTCCGACCAGGCCGTGGATCTGGCCCTGTGCCACGTCCAGATCGACGCCGTCGAGTGCCACGACGTCACCGAAACACTTGGTGATCCCGCGAGCCTGAACTGCGAGAGGTGTGTCCATGAGCCCCTTCTTCCGAAACACTCAGGGACCTTAGGGACGGCACACAACGCAGACACAGGCGGCTGGCTGAACGCGCAGGAAACGGATCGTCAAGGCGTCGGCAAGTCCGGGTGCACAAAATGGCCAGCATCGAGCCAGAGTTGGGCAACCGGTCCTGAGGACTGACTGAACGGGAGTGAGTCCTGATGTCATTCCGGGCGGGTACGGGCAGGACGCGGCCGAACGGATCCGGCAAGCGGGCTTCCGCGGGGAAACTTCGACGCGCTCATCGACACGTTCGGCGACGGCTACGTGGAGCCGGCAGTGGAGTTGGGCGTGCGGCCGGAGCGGATCGACACGATCAGCGGCCGGCGGGCCACGGCCAGGATGGGGGCGCGAGCCTACGGATAAGGTACGGCGGTACACCCACAGCGAGATCATGCTCCGGCCCCAGGAGCCGTCCCGCCGGTCATGTGTCCGTTTCGTGATCCGTTGCAGCCACCGGCTGCCCCGTTTCCCGCTGCGGGTTTTCCACCGGGAAGTGGATCGGGCTGAGCAGGTACTGTGCCCGCTCAGGGCTCGGGCGGTTGGCCAGTCTCGGTGCGATGGCCGCGCGGAGTTCACCGGTCAGTTCTTCCAGTTCTGCTGGGCTGAGCCAGAGTGCGTGTTGCCGGTAGCCCACTTGGTCGGCCACCGGGTCGACCCCTTCGCGGGCGAGATAGGCGTTGAACTCGGCCAGCAGGGCGGTCATCGCGGTGGCGAATGTCTGGCGATGGTCCGTCGGCGTGAGCGTGCGGACCGTCTCGGAGCCGATCACGGCACGGTCCTGTCGCAGCCGGTAGTGCCGTTGCACTGCGCCGCGCACCCTGTGTTCCTCGGCGACCTCCAGAATCCCGCCGTCCACCAGCAGATCGATGTGGCGGTAGACGGTGGCCTTGGAGGCTTCGGGGATACGTGCGCAGAGCTGAGTGGTGGTCAGCAGCCTTCCGCCGCCCATCGCATGGACGATCCGCAGTCGGATGGGGTGGGCGAGCAGGTCCAGGGAGTCCATGCCCAGACTTTCTCACAACTGCTACCTTTCTCAATCATGAGAATTGACAAGGGTGGGGCAATGGAGGTGGCGCGAGGCTTCGCCGCGCTTCTGCAGGCGGAGCGTTTCGACGAGATCGTGGAGCTGTTCGCGCCACCCCTGCGCGCCGCGGTCTCTGCCGAGGCGCTGAGGCTCGCATGGGCTGCCCAGGCAGCCGGACATGGCGGGGTCAGGGCGGTCGAAGAGCCGGCAAGCCAGGCCGACGAGGCCGACCCCGTGCGCGTGCACATCGCAGTGACCTGCGCGAACGGCGGCTTCACCGTGATTACTTCGGTCGGAGGCGACGGCCTGCTGCACGGACTGCGCCTCGACCCGCACGGCGGCGCCGAGTGGCATCCACCGCACTATGCGGATACGGCCCGGTTCACCGAGCGGGACATCATGATCGGGACCGGTCCGCTCGCCGTGCCCGGCACGCTCAGCCTGCCTGTCGGCCCCGGACCGTGGCCCGCCGTAGTGCTGCTCAGCGGCGGCGGTGCGTTCGACCGAGACGAGAGCAGCGGCCCGAACAAGCCGCTCAAGGACCTCGCCTGGGGGCTCGCCACCCGGCAGGTGGCCGTGCTGCGCTTCGACAAGGCGACCTTCGCGCACCCGGACCGCCTGCCGCAGGACTTCACCATGGCCGACGAGTACCTGCCGCCCGCGCTCGCCGCCGTCCGCCTGCTCCGGCAGCAGCCCGAAGTGGCGCCGGACCGGATCCACCTGCTCGGCCACAGCATGGGCGGCAAGGCGGCACCCCGGATCGCCGCCGCCGACCCCTCGATCGCGGGCCTGGTGCTGCTCGCGGCAGACGCACAACCGATGCACGAGGCCGCCGTCCGGGTGGCCCGCCATCTCGCGGCACTCACCCCCGGGCCCGGCGCGGAGGAGATGGTTGCCACACTCGTCCGGCAGGCCGCGCTGGTGGCATCCCCCGGCCTTACCCCTGACACACCGTCAAAGCTGCTGCCGCTGGGATTCTCCGCCTCCTACTGGCTCGACCTGCGCGCCTACGACCCAGTGGCCACGGCAGCAGGGCTGACCTGCCCGATGCTGATCCTGCAGGGCGGCCGGGACTACCAAGTGACCGTCACCGACGACCTGGTCCGCTGGCAGAACGCTCTCGCGCACCGGCCCGAGGTGACCATCCGGATCCACCGGGACGCCAACCACCTTTTCTTCTCCGGCAGCGGCCACCCCACCCCGGCCGAGTATGCGCGGCCAGGACACGTCGAGCCGACGGTGGTGGACGAGATCACGGCCTGGCTGACGCGACGGTAGGCGACAGGCCCTCAGGAGCAGCAGGAACTCCCGGGCTGTCGCCACCCGTCACGGCAAGCGCGGCTCCGTCCTCCCAGGCACCGTCACCGCAGCAGCACTCGTCATCCGGCTCCGCACATGACCGGCCGGACAGTTCCTGGCACTGGACGCCCGACGAGCGGGCCCGGTCCAAGGGCGCGACGGACAGTGGGCCGGACGGAGCCGAACAGAGCCTGCAGAGCCGTCAGAGCCGTCAGAGCCCAAAGGCGTACATCCCCGGACTGACACGCCGCCCGGAAATCCGCCGGAGGCTCGATGCCGCCCGGCGGCTCAGCCTGAAGGGTGGCAGCATGGGTGAATACGAACACTGACGAAGCGTCATGGGCGTTTCCTGCAAGGCAGGTTGGCGGTTGTCGCGGCCGTCCTCTGTCTCACCTCGGCCACCGTGGCCCTGGTGCCCGCGCCCTCCTCCGCCGCGACGGGGCCGGGCGGCGAGACGGTGGCCGAGGGCGGGCACACGGCCCACATCAGCCGGACCGAGTACGGCATCCCGCACATCCTGGCCCGGGACTTCGACGGCCTCGGATACGGCTACGGCTACGCGTTCGCGCAGGACAACGTGTGCGAACTCGCCGACCAGGTGGTGACCTTGCGGGGCGAGCGGTCCCAATTCCTCGGGCCCGGCGGGGAGTCCGGCGAGGGTGCCAACCTCGCGAGCGACACGTACTACACGGGGCAACGGCGCGCGGGCACCGTCCAGCGGCTGCTCGACCGGAAGGCGCCGCTGGGGCCGACGGCGGAGCTGCGCCGGATGGTCGAGGGGTACGCCGCCGGGTACAACCGCTATCTGCGCGACACGGGCGTCGGCAAGTTGCCGGACGACAACGCCGTCCGCCATCATCCATCAGCCATCAGCCCTCTTGCCGCCTTCTGCCCGCTCACGGCCCGGTCCGGCCGCGTAGGCCAGCGGAGGAGCGATCGCCTGGACATCCGCTTCCTCTGCGACCCACAGCGCGATGAACAGCGCGGCGGTCGCCTCCAGGAGCCCCACCCGTTCGAGACCGCCGCCGGCCACGGGCGCGCAGCCCACGTCCCGCACCAACTCACCTACGGGCGCGAGGGCCGCACGGTCGTCCCCGCAGACCGGAACGGCCAGTGGCCGCCCGTCGAAAACGGGCGGCCGCATGCGCCACACGTCCTCGTGGCAGAGATTGAACGCCTTGACCACATGGGCGCCCGGTGCCGCCGCGGCCAGCTGCCGTGCGGCCGAAGGGCCGCCGTCCGTCAGCAGTCGGAAACCCGGCCCGACCGGATTGGAACAGTCGAGCAGCACCTTGCCGTCCACGGCCGCCCGCAACTCCCGTGCCACGCTCACCCCTGCATCGAAGGGCAGCGCGGCCAGCACCACCTGACCGAACTCGGCCGCCACACGCAGACGCGCGGGCTTCGCGCCGCCCCCGATGCGCGTCGCGAGCCGCTCCGCCTTGTCCACGTCCCGTCCCCCGACGGTCACCTCGTGCCCGGCCCGCACCCAGTGAGTGGCGAGTGCGTCCGCCATGCCGCCCGTTCCCAGCACGCCGATCCTCATCACGCGATTCCTCTCCGTGCCTGCTTCGACCTTCCGGGACGACGCTAGGCGGCCTGTCGGGCACCATTCGGTACGTGACCACCGACGCCTTCCTCGCCGACTGCCGCGCCCGCCTCGCCTTCGACCCCCTCTCCAACACCTGGAACGCCGTGGTGCTTTGGGCACTGCGCGAGGGTCCCAGGCGCCCGGTCGAACTGCGGGAGCGAATCGGGGGCATCAGCTCCAAGGTCCTCACCGAGACACTGCGGCGCCTGCAGTTCAACGGACTGGTGGACCGGCAGACACATCCCGGAGCACCACCGCGGGTCGAGTACCAACTCACCGCCCTGGGACAGACCTTGTTGGCCCCGATCGACGCCGTCGGAGCATGGGCCTTCGAGCACGGCGATGAGGTCATGGCCGCCCAGGAAGCCGAGACGCCGCCGGAGCACACAAAAAGGGGCCGCAGGCCGTGACGAGCCGGACCCTCACGCGCCCGGACGCTCCCACGGCGGACTGAGCACCAAGGTCCCCCTGGCCGCAGACGACGGCACACGCCCCCTTGCCTTCGCCGTCACAGCGGCCCAGACCGGCGACCCTCCGCCCTTCGAAACCGTCATGGCCCGCATCCACGTGCCCCGCCCGTTGGTGTCTTCGCCGGCCGCGGCCCCCGTGGCCCCAACCGCATCGGGGTAACGTGCTGCGCCATCGAATCCGGCCACGGCCGCGAACTGACGGTGGTGGGCCTCGACGCGGTCTCCGGCACCCCGGTCACCGACCTGAAGCCGACGATGGCGGAGTTCCGCGCGGTGAACATCAAGCAGCCGGAATGGGTCAGCCGCCTGATGTCGGAGTACTCCCAGCCGTAAACGGCCCCCCGCCAAACCGCCCGCACGCACCGAGAGACACGCCCAAGACCACTCGGCAGCGTGAGCTCGGACGTCGCCGGCAGATGCGTACGCAGGATGGGCGTCTTGCAGTCCCCTTTCGCGCCGCGCAGCTCGCCCAGAAGGGTCTGGCGCAGCCGGGGCCGCACACCGGCCCGGCGGCGAAGAACCGAGGGAATCCGCTGACCTGCTGAGACGCGGCTCGTACCGGGTGGAGCCCGCGTTGGGGCGCGGAGATTCCCTGTGCCGCTCAGGGCTGTTCAAGGGTCCTGCTGCTCCAGGGCACCGCTCTTTCGGTGAGGCCGCCACACGCCCGCCGCCTCCGTCCCTGCGGCCACCTCTCACGCCATATTGGAGACATGAACGCAGACGACAGGAACACTCTGGCCGGGGCACGTGTGGCGACCAGGCTTCCCGCCCAGGACCTGGACCGAGCACGGCGCTTCTACTCCGAGCAGCTCGGTCTGGACCCCGTCGATGAGCGGCCCGGCGGGCTGCTGTACCGGTGCGAGGGCGCGGACTTCGTCGTGTTCCGGTCGACGGGAGCCTCGCCCGGCACCTTCACTCAGATGGCCTTCGAGGTCGACAGCATCGAGACGGTCGTGTCGGAGCTCAAGCGGCGCGGCGTGGTGTTCGAGGAGGTCGACGTGCCCGGTTTCCGGACGAGGGAGGGGATCGCGGAGATCGACGGGAACTACCCGAGCAAGGGCGCACGGGGTGAACGCGGCGCGTGGTTCCGTGACAGCGAGGGGAACATGCTGGGCATCGGCGAGCCGGTCGTCTGAGGAGAGTGCCCGATCGGCGTCCGTGTCCCTTGTCGGCGACGGTGGTCGAAGGTAGCCGAAGGTGATGAACCGAGCTGGTCGGACTAGACGATCGATTCCAAGGGGTAGTTGCGGCCCCGGGTGACCGATGAGCCTTGCTGATTCTGTGACCGGCGCCCTTCGTGGTGACAGTCAGGTCCGGTGGACGGGCCTCGTATGGGGACGGCCGACGGGAGTAGATTCTGGCCCTCAATACAGGCGCGGATGAGGAGCAAAGCCAGTGACCAGCGACAATCGCATAGGACCGCCCAGTTTTGGAAGCGAACGCGACATGCTGCGGGCTTTTCTCGACTACCACCGCGCGACCCTCGCCATGAAGTGCGAAGGGCTTACCGACGAGGAGCTGCGGCAGCAGTCGATGCCGCCGTCCACCCTTTCGCTGCTCGGTCTGGTGCGGCACATGGCGGAGGTGGAGCGTGCTTGGTTCCGTCGCGTGTTCGAGGACAACGACGCTCCCATGGTCTGGTCCGACAAGATCGACTTTCAGGCGGCCTACGACGCGAGCGCGTCGACCAGGGACGAGGCGTTCGTGGCCTGGGAGGCCGAGGTGGAGAACTCGCGCCGTATCGAGCGGGAGGCCGAGTCCCTGGACCGGGCCGGGTATCAGCCGAGATGGGGCGAGGAGGTATCGCTGCGGATGGTGATGGTGCATGTGCTCCTGGAGTACGGCCGTCACAACGGGCACGCGGACTTTCTGCGTGAGGGTGTCGACGGGACAGTGGGCGCCTGAGTCCGCAGGAGCCACCGGTATCCCCATGCTGGTCCATTCCAGAGAATCGCCCGCGCGGCTGGAAGGGATGCTGCTCCGAGTTGGTTCGTGGAGGGGCGCTGATCAAGCGTGGTCTGGGAGGAAACACTCGGCTGCCCTGTGCCAGCGGCAGGACTTCGGCGGCGGGTGAGGCCGCCGAGCACTGCGTTCCTGGTACCGACCCCACCAGTACAACGCGTATCTGGCTGGTGTGCGGCCGGGGGGACAGCATCGGTCGGGCAAGGAAGACATGTGTTTGGGGAGGCACATATGCGTGTGGTGATCATGGGCGGGACGTCCGGTATCGGCCTGGCCACCGCGGAGAAGCTGACCGCCGACGACGCCGAGGTGATCGTCACCGGACGTGACGCGGAGAAGCTGGCCGCGGTCAAGGACCGGGTCGCCGGCGCAGAGCAGGTCGAGGTGCCTCCGAGAGTGCCGTCACGGAGTTCTTCGAGCGGATCGGTTCGTTCGACCACCTGGTGCTCGCGTTCAGCCCGGGTGCCCTGGGTCTGGGCCCGCTGGCGGGCGTGCGCCTCGCTGATATCAAGGGGGCGTTTGACGGCAAGCTCTTCCCGTACCTGTTCGCCCTTCAGAAGGCCCAGGTCACCGGCTCCGTCACGGTGGTGTCCGCTGCCACCGCACGGGCGGCAGCCCCTGCCACGGTGACGTTCGCGGCGGTCAACGGCACCATCCAACGCATCGTGCCGCCGCTGGCCGCCGAGCTGTCCCCGGTGCGCGTCAACGCCGTGGCGCCAGGTGCCATCGACACGCCGTGGCGGTCGTTCCTGTCTGATGACGCGAAGGAGACCCAGTTCGCCGCGGCCGCGGAAGGACTGCCTGCCAAGCGGATCGGCAGGCCCGATGACGTGGCGGATGCGATCCGGTATCTCATCGGTTCGACGTACGTGACCGGAACGATCCTGCCGGTCGACGGCGGCTTCACCGTTTCCTGACCTCGCCCTCCCGCAGGGCGGGCCGTCCGCGCGGTCAGCCGTGCACCAGCAACAGTTCGTGTTGCCGGGGCAGTTCGGCGCGGTCCCGGGAGGCGGTGTCGCCCGGCGGCATCTCGCCCGCGAGCCGGAAGAGGTGGTTCCGCTCCACGGCGTCCAGACCGAGAGCGCCTGCCAGGCTGCCGAGCACCTGACGCGAGACACGGATCTCGCGCGCCTGCTCCAGCCAGGTGTACCAGGTGATGCTCACCCCGGCGATGGTCGCCACCTCCTCGCGCCGAAGGCCCGGAGTGCGCCGGTGGCCGACGGACGGAAGCCCCACGTCCTCGGGCCGACGCCGCTCTCGCCTGCTACGGATGAACTGGGCGAGCTCGTGGCGCTGTTCGTCGGAGGACACCTGATCTCCTTCTCCTCTGCCCCTCCACCCACCGTAAACGCCGGACGCCGGTGAAGCGCAGGCGGCCGGTTACGGGCGGCGCGCGCACGGGTGTTCAGCCGTTGGTGCGGGTCGTGTTGCCCCGACTCGGGTGGCGACGGCAGCCAAGGCCGCGGCCATGCCCCGACCCATATGTGTGGCATCTGCGCTCACCCGGCGGCAGTCACCCCGGCGGGCCCGTCCGGCGCCGCGGTGGACCCGCGGGCGCCGGGTGCACAGCCGCTTGTTCAGGTCCCCGCGTGCGCCCGCGGTGCCGTCACATGTGCGGAAGTGTGCCGCTCACTCGAAGGGGGTCAGGAAGTCCCGGGTGGCCAGGGCCCTGTTCACGATGCGGGTGTCGCCGATCCATCCGTAGAAGCCCTGCCCGAACCGCTCGTCGAACTGCGTGGCGCCGATGACGAAGGGCTTGCCGAGCGTGGTGATGCCGGTCGACGACTGCGACGGATTGCGGGCGATCTTCGAGCCGTCCACGTACATCACCGTCCGGCGGCCGTCGTTGACGAGTGCGATGTGCATCCACCGGCCGACGGGCACGGCGTGGCTCCACGACGTGGGGTCCGCGTCCTGCTTGTAGGGGTAGACGACGAACTGGAGGAACCTCTCGGGCGACAGGTTGAGGCTGCAGGTGGGCTCCAGCGGGGACCAGCCCGTGGTCTTGCCCGCGTCTCCGTTGCGTCCCTCCCAGCTGAGGATGCCCATCCAGCTGTGGTCGCCCTCGAACGGCTCGGGCAGCATGAGGTACGTCTCGATGGTGTAGCCGCCGGTGAACTTCTCGCTGTTGAGGGCCGCGCCCGCGGCGGTCGTCAGCACGGCACCGCGGTCCGGGCTCTTGCCGCCGTCGAAGCGGAGGCTGGCGTGTGCCGGCTGGCCGGGGTGGTGGTCCGCCGACCAGGTGAGCGCGTCGGGCCCACTGGAGTGCAGACGGCTCACGGTCAGATGGTTGCCGTTGCCCGTGAGGTCGCGCACGACCGCTCCGTCGGCCACGGTGGCGCCCGGCGATCCGGCCGCAGCCGTCCCGGACGCGTCGAAACGCCAGTACGCGACCGTGCCGCGGGGCATCACGGCGGATGCCGGACGCGGCTTCGGCGGGGTGGCCGGGTCGAAGCCCTTGAAGCGCTCGTCGAAGTCGACGCTCAGGCTGAACCGGTCGGTGGGGCCGGTCAGTTCGATCGTCTCCGCCTCCAACGGCGATCGCTTGTGCGGGTCGCGGGCGAGGAACCACGGCGAGAGGGTCTCGACGTCGATGACCTTGCGGACCAGGTCGAAGCCGTACAGGCGGATCATCCCGCCGCCGCCGTAGTAGCGGTCCTGGTAGTTGGTGATGTGGACGTGGACATCGTTGTCGGCGTCGTTGGTCAACACGGTGCGCCCGGGCGGCCAGTAGTGGCCGCCCAGCGCGAGGAAGATCTGGTCGTTGCCGCGGATGAGACCGTCCCACAGCCGCCTCCCGTGGTCCGACAGCTGCGCCGCGCCGTCGTCGTCCGACCAGGCGAGGTCGTGCGTGGTGAGGACGGCGGGCAGCGTGGGGTGCGCGTCGAGCACCCCCTGCGCCCAGCGCAGTCCGTTGTCCGACACCCGCCAGTCGAGGGCGAGGACCAGCCACTCCCGGCCCGCCGCACGCAGTACGTGGTAGCTGTTGTAGCCGTCGGGAGAGGCGCCGCGGAAGGTCGGCATCGAGGCGTAGCGCTGGGGTCCGAACGCCGCGAGGTAGGCGGAGTCGCCGCGCTGGTCGTCCGTGGAGGAGCGGATGTCGTGGTTCCCCGCCAGGACGCTGTAGGGCACCTTGCCGTGGATGGTCCTGAAGGTGTCGGCGGCGAGTGCGATCTCCTGCTCCGTGCCGTGTTCCGTGACGTCACCGAGGTGCGTCATGAAGGCGATGTTCGCCTCCTCCCGCTCGGCGGCGAGGTAGCGGAACGTGGCGCGCAGGGGTGCCGGGTCGGAGCTGTCGGCGTCGAAGAGGTACTGCGTGTCGGGCAGGACGGCCAGCGCGAAGCGGGGGCTCTCGGTGTCGAAGTGGGACCGGCCGCCGCTGTGGGCTGCCGTGTCGGCGTGTGCCGGGGTCGCCTCGAGTACGGTCGCCACCGCGCCGGCCGCGGGTATGGTGACCGCGGCCTGCAGCAGTGCGCGTCTGTCCAGCCGGTTGTGGTGCCCTGCTGTGCTCATGTGCCCTCCAGATGAGGAACGTTGGGTTCGCAAGGCACAGTCCTGAGCGGCCGTGGCCATGTGGTGGCAGGTAGCTGAACGCCGCGTTCTGTTCGCCGCACGTTTGGCTTCCGTCGCCGCGGTGCGAGGCGGGGTGCGCCGTCGGAAGAACGGCTCGCGTGCGTTGTCCCGGCCGGCTCGCCCGCTGCCCCCTCCGCCCTCTCCCCCGGGGCCCTGCCCTCCCCCGGGCCTCTGCGTGGCCGCTGCGGTCGGGGACGCCCGGAGCCGTTCGGCGAGGCCGACGAACACGCGTAACGCCGCCGTCTGGGGGGAATCGTCTCCGCCAGCCCCCGGTCGATCCGGCCCTGTTACACCGGCCGGGGCGCGGCCCGGGGGCGGGAGCCGCCGTAGGCAGAGGGTCGTGGCCGTACAGCGTGAAGCGGCCGCCCCTCGCACGGACCGCCCCTCCTACCGGCCGCCCCTCCAGAGCCGGCAGCTGCGTCCGGCCGTCCGCCCGGCTCGCGCAG
>LRTP01000268.1 GCA_001550305.1 Streptomyces diastatochromogenes | reverse complement strand
AGACGCCGGTGGCTCGGATGCGGGCGAGGGGTTCGCGGCCGGTGGCCTTCAGGCCTTCCTCGTCGGTGAGGAGGAGGGCGGCGGCGCCGTCGTTGAGGGGGGAGGCGTTGCCCGCGGTGACGGTGCCGTCGGTGGTGCGGAAGGACGGCTTGAGCCTGGCCATGGCGGTGGGGGAGGTGTCGGGGCGGACGGATTCGTCGGCGGCGAGGATGACGGGGTCGCCCTTGCGCTGGGGGACCGGCACCGGGGTGAGTTCGGGCTCGAACAGGCCCTTCTGCTGGGCTTTCGCGGCTTTGTGGTGGCTGGCGAGGGCGTATTCGTCCTGCTGCTCGCGGCTGATGTTGTGTTTGTCGGCGATGAGTTCGGCGGACTCGCCGAGCGGGATGGTCCACTGGGGGTCCATTCTCGGGTTGACCATGCGCCAGCCGAGGGTGGTGGAGTACAGGTCGGTGTGTCCGGTGGGGAAGGGCCGGTCGTTCTTGGGCAGGACGTAGGGGGCGCGGGTCATGGATTCCACGCCGCCGGCCAGGGTGATGTGGGCGTCGCCGGCGGCGATGGCGCGGGCGGCCTGGATGACGGCTTCGAGTCCGGAGGCGCACAGCCGGTTGACCGTCACGCCCGGTACTGAGGTGGGCAGGCCGGCGAGCAGGGCGGCCATGCGGGCGACGTTGCGGTTCTCCTCGCCGGCGCCGTTGGCGTTGCCGAGGTAGACGTCCTCGATCCGGGCGGGGTCCAGGTCCGGGGTGCGGGCGAGGAGTTCCCGGATGGCGTGGGCGGCGAGGTCGTCCGGGCGGACGGACGCGAGGCCTCCGTTGTACTTGCCGATGGGGGTGCGGACCGCATCGACGATGTAGACGTCCTTCACGGTTGGGTCTCCTCGGTGGGTTCGGCTGTGACACGGACCTTCGCGGCGGTCTTGGCCACGATCTCTCCGGCCGTGACGCCGGGTGCGGTCTCGATGAGCATCAGTCCGTCGTCGGTGACGTCGAGGACGCCGAGGTCGGTGATGATCCGGTTGACGCACGCCTTGCCGGTGAGCGGCAGCGCGCACTCCTGAAGGATCTTCGCGGTGCCGTCCTTGGCGGTGTGGGTCATGACGACGATGACGGTGCGGGCGCCGTGGACGAGGTCCATCGCCCCGCCGATCCCGGTGATCATTTTCCCGGGGATGGCCCAGTTCGCCAGGTCACCGCGCGCGGAGACCTGCATCGCGCCGAGCACGGCCACGTCGATGTGGCCGCCCCGGATCATCGAGAAGGACAGTGCCGAGTCGAAGAAGGAGGCGCCCGGAAGGACCGTCACGGTCTCCTTGCCGGCGTTGATGAGGTCGGGGTCGACCTGGTCCTCGGTGGGGTAGGGGCCGGTGCCCAGGATCCCGTTCTCGGACTCGAGGATCACCTCGACGCCGGCCGGGAGGTGGTTGGGGATCAGCGTCGGCAGCCCGATGCCGAGATTGACGTACTGCCCGTCCTGGAGTTCGCGTGCCGCACGGGCCGCCATCTCCTCGCGTGTCCACGCCATCAGCCGCTCACCGGCCCTCGTGGCGCAGGCACGGACACCGTTCGCTGCTCGATCTTCTTGTCCGCCGCCTGCTTTGACGTGAGGGCCACCACCCGCTGTACGAAGATCCCCGGCAGATGCACCGCGTCCGGGTCGATCCCGCCGGGCTCGACCAGCTCCTCCACCTCGGCGATCGTCACCCTGCCCGCCATCGCGGCGAGGGGGTTGAAGTTCCGGGTGGACCTGCTGAAGACGAGGTTGCCGTGCCGGTCGCCCTTCGCCGCCCTCACCAGCGCGAAGTCGGTGCGGATGCCGCGCTCCAGCACGTACTCGGTGCCGTCGAACTCGCGCACCTCCTTGGCGGGCGAGGCCAGCGCCACTCCGCCGGAGCCGTCGTAGCGCCAGGGCAGCCCGCCGTCCGCGACCTGGGTGCCGACCCCGGCGGGGGTGTAGAAGGCGGGAATCCCCGCACCACCGGCCCGCAGCCGCTCGGCCAGCGTGCCCTGGGGGATCATCTCCACCTCCAGCTCCCCGGCCAGGTACTGCCGCGCGAACTCCTTGTTCGCCCCGATGTAGGAGCCGGTCACCCGCGCGATCCGCCCGGCGGACAGCAGCACCGCAAGTCCGGACTCCATCGCCCCGCAGTTGTTCGAGACGACCGACAGCCCCGACACCCCCCTCTCGAACAGCGCCTGGACCAATACGTTCGGCACACCGCTCAACCCGAACCCGCCCACCGCCAACGACGCACCCTCCGGCACATCCGCCACCGCCTCCAAGGCCGTGGCGACCACTTTATCCATCCTTTTTCACTCTGCCTCTCGTCGATGTGGACCCACCAGACGCTGTTTCCGTGCAATGTCAATAATTCGGCCGGCTTCTGTAATATTTCCGCGGGCGTCACGGAAATTGCGGGAGCGGATCCGCCGCAGACATGTCCGTCTCATTCGCATCTCACCTGACCGACACCTGCCCCCACGGTCCAGCGCCCTGGCATCCGCCGGCATCCCGCAGATGAGTGATATCGCCCGTGATCCCCAGGCCGCACTGTCGGTGAGCGTCGCGCGAACAAGGTATTCCCTCACCGATTCCCGTTATCACTCACGGATTCCGTTGACGCGCATCATCCGAGTGCCGACGCTTTCCCCATGAACGCAGGATCGGCAGGACCGAGGAAATTCTCATGAAGACATTCGTGCATCGGGGACAGATCACCAAAGTGGTCTTCGGCAGCGGTACACGCAGCCGTATTCCAGAAGAGGCCGATGCTCTCGGATGCCGTCGGGTGCTCATCCTGTGCACACCTGGTCAAGTGGACCAGGCAGCGGAGATGCGCGACCTGCTGGGTGCGGCAGCCGTGGGAACGTTCGCCGAAGCTGCCCCGCACACCCCCGTCGAGGTCACGCACCAGGCGGTCACGTACGCCAGATCCGTGGCAGCGGACTCCGTGCTCGCCATCGGCGGCGGATCGACCATCGGCCTCGGCAAGGCGATCGCCGTGCGGACCGGTCTTCCGCAGCTGGCGCTGCCCACCACCTATGCCGGCTCGGAGATGACGCCGATCCTCGGAGAGACCGAAGGCCGCAGGAAGACGACCCGGCGGCTGCCGGAAGCGCTGCTCAGGACGGTGGTCTACGACGTCGACCTGACGCTCACGTTGCCGGCGGCGATATCGGTGGTCAGCGGCATCAACGCGATGGCGCACGCCGTGGAGGCCCTCTACGCACAGGACCGGGACCCGGTCGCCTTCCTGATGGCCGGTGAAGCGCTCGACTCCCTCACCCGATCCCTTCCGGTCATCGCGCGACGTCCGGACGACGGCGAGGCACGGGCGGATGCGCTGTACGGGGCGTGGCTGGCGGGCACGTGCCTCGGCACGGTGGGCATGGCCCTGCACCACAAGGTGTGCCACGTGCTGGGCGGCACCTTCGGCCTTCCGCACGCCGAAACCCACACCGTCGTCCTGCCGCACGTGGTCGCCTACAACGGGCGTGCGGCCCCCGAAGCCATGGCACGCATCACGCAGGCGCTGCCGGCGGACGACGCCGCGAGTGGTCTCTTCGACTTCGCCGGGAGGCTCGGTGCCCCCAGGGCACTGCGAGACCTCGGCATGCCCGAATCGGGGATCGAGCAGGCGGCCGAACTCATCGTGCGGGACGGCTACTGGAATCCGCGCCCCGTCGACCGGACACCTGTCCGCGCTTTCCTGACCCGCGCCTGGGCCGGGGAGACGCCGCGGACACCACCGGGCAACGAACATCCCCAGACCGACTCCGTCATCGAACCCTCGACCACCACGGGAGCACGCCATGCGTGATCTGACCAGCGACACCATCACCGAGGCCGTGATCGCGACCATGCGGGACACCAAGGACTCCCGCCTCGCGGAGATCCTGGAATCACTGGTGCGGCACCTCCACTCCTTCGTCCGTGACGTCGAACCCACGGAGGAGGAGTGGGCCCGGGGAGTGGACTTCCTGACACGCACCGGGCAGATGTGCACACCGACGCGCCAGGAATTCATCCTGCTGTCCGACGTGTTGGGCATCACCATGCTGGTCGACGCCCTGGGCAACCGACGCCCCGCCGAAGCCACACAGAACAGCGTCCTGGGCCCCTTCTTCAGGGAAGACAGGCCGCAGCACGCCGACGCCGCCGACATCTCCGCGGGCCTGCCCGGCACCCCGCTGTTCTTCGAGGGACGGGTCGTCAACCGCGAGGGAGCGCCGGTGACCGGCGCCGCGGTGGATGTCTGGCACAGCGACTCCGAGGGCCATTACGACGTGGATGTGCCCGGCCAGGTCGACACGGCCATGCGCGCGCTGTTCCGGACCGACGAGAGAGGACACTTCAGCTTCCGCTCCATCCGCCCGTCCAGCTACCCGATACCCGCTGACGGACCGGTCGGCGAACTCTTGAGCGCGACCAGCAGGTCGCCCATGCGTCCCGCCCATGTGCACCTGCTGATCAAGGCTCCGGGATTCCAGCGCGTGACCAGCATGCTGTTCCCTTCGGACGACCCGTACCTGGACAGCGATCCGGTGTTCGGAGTCAAGGAGTCGCTGGTCGAGTCCTACGACACATACGCGGCCGACGCCGGGCCCTGCCGCGGGCTGACCGACGTGCCCTACACCCTGCTGCGCCACACCTTCGTCCTCGAACCCCTGCCCGCGGACTGAGAGCGAAGGAGCCCGGAGCGCCGCCGCCCGCCGACTTCGGACGCCTGGCCGACCGGCTGCGCCGATGAGCCGGCAGACCGTGACAACCCCCGGTACCGGACCGGCCCGCACCTTTGCCCCGAACTCGGCGAAGCGCGATCCGTCCACCACGCGCGCGATGACCTCGCGTACGCCATGGGGCAGTCGCCCGCCTTCCTGCCCCGCTCGAACGACATGCCCGCCAACCCACCCGGTGGCGCGGTGAGTTCACCCCGTGACCTGTCCGACAGGCCGACGCTCTTCCCGACTTTCACGGAGGTCCTCCGATGACCGAAACCCTTGACATGACAGTCGATTTCCGAGCCACGATGAGCCGGCTCGCCACGGGTGTCAGCGTGATCACCACGTGCTCCGGAAGCACACCCATCGGCATGACGGCGAGTGCCGTGTCCGCCCTCTCCCTCGACCCGCTCCAGCTGCTCGTATGCATCGGCAACCACCTGTACACGCGGACCGCGATCGCGGCATACGGCCGCTTCGCCGTCAATGTGCTCGGCGAGGACAGCGAGCACCTGGCGCGGAACTTCGCCGCCTCCAAGGCGGACAAGTTCGCGGGCGTCGAGACCTTCGACGACCACGGCGTGCCGGTGTTGAAGGACGCCATCGCGGCTGTCGTGTGCGACGTCGCCGAGGCGCTCCCCGGCGGCGATCACACCATCTTCGTGGGCGACGTCCGCCATTGGGCACACAAGGCGGACTGCCGACCGCTGGTCCACTTCGCGGGCGGCTTCGGCGCACTCAGGGCTCCGCACTAGTCCTGGAGGCGGCGGTTCGAAGGAGGCCGCCGCCAGGCCCGTGACCGGCCGCCTCCGCCGCCGCCACCGCCCCCGATGTCCGGCTCCCGCGAGGTGAGCCATGGCCGTCGGGGGCGCAGTCCGTCCCGACGACTCCACGGAAAGTGCCATGACCAGCTCCGTTGCGACATTCAAGCTGCATCCTCCGGCCCAGCCCCCGCATCTGCTGACACGCCCGCGTCTACTGCGCCGGCTTGAGGCGGCGACCGAGCCCGTGGTGGTGCTCTCCGCGCCGGCCGGTGCCGGGAAGACGGTGCTCCTGACCGAGTGGTCGCAGGGCTTGGCGGCCCGCGGAGAGTGCGCCTGGCTCAGCCTGGACCCGTACGACAACGCCCCGGACCGGCTCTGGTCCTGCATCCTGCGAGCGGTGCACCACGCACGACCGAACCTGCCCGGCCGCCTCGACAGCGACGGGTGGACGGTGGACGCATGGCTCGAGGAGATCCTGCCGGGCCTTGTGACCGGACTGGGCGGGGAGGGACCGCTCACACTGATCCTCGACGGGCTGGAATCCATCACGGACGCCGACGCAGTGCGCAGCCTGGCGGACTTCCTGACCAGGCTTCCCCACGGGTTCCGCGTCGTGCTGTCGACCCGGCACGTTCCCGGAAGCCCCCTTCCGACCCTGCGCGCCCAGGGTCTGACCGCCGAACTCGACCAGCACGACCTGGCCTTCACCCCTGAGGAAGCACAGGCAGTGCTCACCGGTCTTCTCGGGTCCGCTCCGACCGCGGACGCTTCGAGCGCGCTGTACGAGGCCACCGAGGGATGGGCGGCGGGGCTGTGCATCATGGGGCGCGCCCTCGCCCGCTCGGCGAACGAGGCAGACTCGGAAGGCAACCTGGCCCGCGGCCGGCAGGCGGTCACCGAGTATCTGGCCACCGAGGTGCTCTATCGGCTCACCACCGAACAGCGCCGGTTCCTGCTGCGTACCAGTGTGCTCGACGAGTTGAGCGCCGGGCCGTGCCAGGCCCTGGCCGGGGACCGGGCGGGCGTACTGCTGCGCGAGCTCGCACGGACCGTGCAACTGCTCGTGCCCGCCGCCGATCCGTCGACGTACCGGCATCACCGGGCACTGGCTTCGCTGCTGTCCGACGTCCTTGAGTCCGAAGGTTCCAACACCGTCGTGTCCCTGCACCGGTCGGCGGGTCAGTGGTACTCCCGGCAGGGGGAGACGACCGCGGCCGTACGGCACTGGACGCTGGGCGGCGATGAGCCCGCGGCCGTCGCGTCGGTCCTCGACGGCTGGGAGAAGGCGATCTCGGCGGGCCGTGGTGCGCAGGTCTCGCACTGGCTGGATCTCTTGCCGCCCCGCACGGTCGCCGCCGACGCGAGGCTGTGCGTCGTGGCGGCGATGGCGGCTCTCTCAGGAGGCGCCCCGGAAACCGCCCGGCGCTGGCTGGATGTGGCCCAGCTCAGGCAGACGGGACTGGAGACGGTCGGCGAAGGCAGCACCGTGTCCGACGCCGCAGCCGTCGCTCAGGTCGTGGCCTGCTGTCTGAAGGGGGAGGTGTTGACCGCCGGCCGTCTCGGCGAAGCCGCCGTCGCCGGCACCCTGCCGCTGACTGCTTGGCGTGCCCTGGCCTGTACGGCCCGCGGTGCCGCGCTGCTCTGGACCTGCCGGTACGAGGAGGCGGAGGCGCTGCTCGGCGAGGCGACCCGTGATGCGCATGCCGCCGGGCACGGCCTGGCGCTCGTCCGCGCGCTGGGGCTGCGGGTGGTGTGTGCGCTCCTGGCCGGACGGCACGAACGGGCGCGCATTCTCAGTGACGAGGCCCTCGAGGCAGTCGCGGCGGTCGGCCTGGGCCGGCACTTCGTCTCTGTGCCCGCCTACATCGGCCGGGCCGGCCTGCTCCTCGAAGAGGGACGGACCGAGGAGGCCGAACGGGTTCTGGCCGGCGCGGAAGCGGTGCTGGCGGGCTCGCCCCGGACGGAAAGCGAACCCCACGTGCGCGCCTTGTGCCACTTCACGCGGTCGCGGCTTGAGAGCGCGCGGTGCAACACGGACGCGGCGCGAAAGGCCCGTGAGGCGGCCGGGCGGGCGGCGGCCCGGTGCGAGTCGCCCGGGGTGCTGTCGGACCTGCTCGCCCGAGCGGGCGGGGACACGGTGGTGGTACCGGCCGCCCCCCGCCCCCAGGACCTGTCGGTGGGGGAGCGGCGGGTGCTCCGGGCCCTGTGCGGTCCGCTGACGCTGCGTGAGATCGCTTCCGAGCTCTATGTGTCCCACAACACCGTCAAGACACAGGTACGGGCGATCTTCCGCAAACTCGACGCGCACGACAGGGGCGGAGCGGTCGCCAGGGCCCGGGAGTGCGGTGTGCTCTGACCCGGGCCCCGGCATCCTGCTAGGAGGCGTCCTGGCGGGATGCGTCCTGGCGTCGGGCGTAGTTCGCCTGAGCCTTGTACACGGTCTCCTCCTCGTCGTTCACGCTCTCGATGCCGCAGACCTTGCGCGCGAGGTCCGCCATGCTGCCGCTCGGGGACATCTCGGCGCGCTTCATGGTGAGGCTGCGGATGGCCAGCAGGGGCGTGCCGTTGAAGTTCTCGAAGGTGCTGATGCGGTCGCCCCAGTCGGACAGGAACATGTCGCGGATCACCCGGCTGATCTTCAGCCGGTCGTAGGGCCTGCCGACCGGTCCGGTCTGCAGCGCCTCCAGCCACGGCCGCAGTTCGGGCTGCTGCCACTGCCCCTCGGTGGGGTAGATGAGCGCGGCACGACCGGACAGGTCGAGGAGCTCGTGGACCATGTCGGTGATGTGCTCGATGTAGTACGCCCGCCCGAAGTCGAACATCAGGACGTTCGGCTTGAAGATGCCGCCGGGAGTGAAGAACCCCTCGTCCTCCGAACCGACCGTATGCGCCTTGAGCGTCTGGTGGAAGCCGGCGAACCGGGCGACCCGGGCCTGGACCGGCGGCAGCTGGTACGTGCCGATGTGCTCGGTGATCAGCAGGGCCAGGCCGAGCATCAGCTCGGCCTTCACCGTCGCACGCACCAGCGAGTGGTAGTGCAGCCAGTCGAAGACACGCTGCGGGTACAGCGACGCGTGCTGGGGGTTACCGATGTGGAAGACACGGTTCCAGGGGATGAGCACGTCCTCGAACACGATGACACTGTCCAGCTCGTCACCCTGCGAGGCGAGCGGGTGCTCCACCTGCTCACCGTCGCGGACGTTGCTCTCCCGGCAGATGATGGTGACCCCGGGAGTGTCGGGCTTCACCGCCCCGTAGATGATCTGTTCCGCGACGATTCCGGGACGGTAGAAGACGCCGATGTGGATCCAGTCCCCGAAGGCCGCGCCGGTACTGATCGCCTTCACACCCCGCACGGTGATGCCCTCGTCCGAGGTGGCGACCACCCGCAGGGCAGGCGACTCGGCCTGTGCGGAATCGCGCGAGCGGTCCGCCTGCGGGTCGACGAACGCCGGCGTCGCGTTGAGGTCGCCGTCCCGCACCACGTTCCAGAAGTCGAGGATCCCCTCGGTGAGGTCCCTCCCGTCGGTCCCGACGGACTGGCTGCTCCAGGGCTCCGGGTCGTCGATGTAGGTCAGCAGGACGTAGTTGTTGACATCCGGTGTGCGCGGGATCGCCCCGCCGCCGAGTTCCCGCTGCACCGTCTCCAGGTAGTGCCGCTTACGCCGCAGGTCCGCCTTGGAGCGGTGCTGGAACCACGTCATGGACCGCCGGACGCCACCCTCGTCCACGAACGTCATGACGTCCTGGAGGTCCGGGCGGTGGTGCAGGTCGTAGAAGGCCGCGAGGCTCTGGGCGTACGCCCTGGTCTTCGGGTGCGTGGCCACGTTGTCGACGAGTTCGTCACCCACCCACACCTTGCGGCCGTCGTTCAGCGCTGCCAGGTATTCCTTGCCTGTACGCACGTCGTGCTCCTCTCCAGGGGCAAGAGATCCGGATGGCACGGAGCATGCGTCGCGACGGGGTGACAGGACGGCGCACGGCCGGCAATCACCCGGGTGAAAGGGGCGATCACCGGGAAACCGGCGTTGAGGGCGGATACGGCTGTGAGCCATGCTTGCCCCATGAGCAGCACAGACCCCGCCGACGACCAGGCAGGCGGGCGTGGGAACCAGGCCATGACCGGCCTGCGCCTGCGGGGACGGGACCGCGAGATCACGGCTGTCCGTGAAGCCCTGGACACGGTACGTGGCGGACGGGGCGCCTGCGTCGTCGTGGAAGGCACGCCTGGCGTCGGCAAGAGCCGGCTGCTCGCGGAACTGGACGAGATGGCGCGACGGTCCGGGTTCGACGTGGTGTCGGTACGGGCCGACGAGCTCGACCAGTACGCGGCAGGAGCCGCACTGCAGTCCGCCCTGCACTCCTCCGACGGTTCCAACCGAGCCGCCGCAGCCACCGACGACCAGCGGCTCTGGCTGCTGGACAGCATCACGGACGCTCTGGAGGACCGGGCTCAGCACGCCCCGGTGGCCGTCCTCGTGGATGACGCGCAATGGGCGGACCCGGCCACGCTCTTCGTCCTCCGCACCCTGCCTGGACGACTGGCCGCTTCACGGATCCTGTGGGTGCTGGCCGTACGGTCGGACACCGAGCGTCCGACCGTGGCCAGAGTGCGGGAGGACCTCGAGCGCCTCGGAGCCCGATGGCTCACCCTCGGCCCCCTGCCACAGCAGGAACTGCAGGACATCGCGGCCGACGTTCTCGGAGCGAGGCCGTCACCCGGCCTGGCCAGGCTCCTGCGAGCCGTCGCGGGCAATCCCTTCCTGGCGATTGAACTGGTGCGCGCGTTCGCCGACACGGATGCCGCCAAAATGGAGGCGGGCGAGGCGGGCCTCCTGCACGACGGCATCCCCGTCAGTTTCCGGCGGAGTATCGCCGCGCGCCTGGACCGGCTCCCGGACGACGCCGTACGCCTGCTCCAGATCGGATCCGTCCTCGGCCGCGAATTCGACCTCGGCACGGCCGCCCGCATGCTCGGCAGACAGGTCGGCAGCCTGCTGTCGGGCGTCGAGGCCGCCCTGAACGCCGGTCTGCTCTCGGCCGACGGCCCGCGACTCGCCTTCCGCCACGACCTCATCCGGCAGGCCGTCCACGAGAACCTCCCCCTGGCCGTACGGACCGCTCTGCACCGGGAAGCGGCCGACAGCCTGCGCGGCATCGGAGCACGATCGGCCGAGGTGGCCTGGCACGTCGTCATGTCGGGCGGCCCGGTCGACGACGATGCCGTGACCACGCTGACCACCGCCGTACGGGAACTGTCGTCGTCGGCCCCCGACGCGGCCGCGGACCTGGCCCAGCGGGTCGCCGGACTGCTGCCCCCACACGATGGGCGCCGTATCACCCTGCTGACCGACGCCGCCGAGTACCTCGGCCGGACCCGCCGCATCCACGAGGCGCTCGACCTGGTCGACACCACCCTGCCGGAAGGCCTCGAGCCACTGCAGGAGGCACACCTGCGCCTGGTGGCCGCCGAGATCCACCAGGCCGCCGGCGACGACGCCGCCGCGATGACACATCTCCAGCAGGCGCTGGACCTTCCCGCGCTGCCGCCCGACTTGCGCGTGCGGCTGCTGAAGACCAAGGCGACGGGCCACGTGTACCTCGGAGACATCACCGCTGCCGAGCAGACCGGCCCCTGGCTGGTCGAGGCCTCCTATCGCAGCCATGACCCGGCCGTCGTCGTCAGCGCCATGGTGTTCCAGTCGCAGACGTCCTTCTACCGTGGGCGCCTGGCCCGCGCCCTCGAACTCGCGGAGGAAGCCACCCGGCGCGCAGGCACCCAGTCCGCCGCACTCTACCTGCGGCCCCCGCGCATCCCGGCGCTGTGGCTGGCCACCGTGCTGACCGCCACCGACCGGCTCGCGGACACCGAGCGGGTCCTGCGGGAGGGACAGCGCGAAGCGGAAGCGCTGGGCCTGGGCTGGTCACTACCCCACTGGCATGCCGCCCGGGCCTGCGCACTCCTCGAACAGGGAGCGCTGGACGACGCGGCCGTGGAAGCCGAGGCCAGCCTGATGGTGGCGGGCGAACTCGAGATCACTCTGCCGAATCCGCAGGCCCGCTCCGTACTGGCATTGGTGGAGATCAGACGCGGTGACCTCGCCAAGGCCAAGGACCACCTCCGCGCCGCCGAAACCGGTTCCGGCACGAACACGACGCAGCGCTACGGCCCTTGGGTGTCTCTCGTGCGCGCCGGCCTGGCGGACGCGGAGGGCGAAGACGGCGAAGCGGCGGCGGCACTCACGGCAAGCTTCCAAAGCCGTGAGCCGACGCGGCTGCTCGCCGTACCTCCGTCCCACTGGCCCGGGATCGTGCGCATCGCGCTCCGCGACAAGGACCCGTCGCTCGCGCAGGCCGTGTCCGGCGCACTGCGCAGCCTGACCGCGCAGGACGAGAGCCGGCAGATCATCGGGGCAGTCCGCACCCACGTGGACGGCCTGCTCCACCGCGACCCCCGCGCACTGGCGTCCGCCATCACCGGCTACCGGAGCACCGGCAGGCCGCTGGCCCTGGCAGCGGCCTGCGAGGACCTCGGCGAGCTCATG
This sequence comes from Streptomyces diastatochromogenes, assembly GCA_001550305.1. Lineage (GTDB taxonomy): Bacteria > Actinomycetota > Actinomycetes > Streptomycetales > Streptomycetaceae > Streptomyces > Streptomyces mirabilis_D. The sequence goes on along the minus strand of LRTP01000268.1, from coordinate 37,364 downwards.
GCGGCATCGGCCGACACGACGCCGGCGATCCCGTACTTCGAAGAAGCCGGCCGGCTGGCATCGGCCTCGGGAGCCGGGCGCGACCAAGAACGGATCAGGCGGCGCCTGCGCCGGCTCGGCGTGCGCACCGGCCCCGTGCGCAACCACACGGCCGGCCCCCAGGGGCTGGGGAGCCTGACCGAATCCGAGCGGAAACTGATCCCGCTCGTCGTCGAGGGACTCACCAACCGGGCCATCGCCGACCGGCTCTACGTGTCCGTGCACACCGTCAACACGCATATGAAGCACATCTTCACCAAGCTCGGCATCAACTCGCGGGTCGAGCTGACCCGGCTGGCGATCGAGCGGGAAATCAGCGCCGACGGGGCCGGCTGAGCGGCGCACCGACCGCAGAACACGGCGGCAAGGATCCCTTGAATGGGTGACGCCTGACTCCGGCACCACCGTGATGCTGGACGCAACGGCGTGGTCTTTGGCACGGCAGCGCCATTCATCAGGAGGTGACCGCCTCATGAACGCGATGCGCGCAGTACGCGCTCACCGACGCGAAGGCCCCGAACAACTCGCCCAAGACCACCGGTTCGAAGTGGCCGAGGTGGACGTCGTACGCGACACGGCGGGCGGGGACACCCGCACCCGGCCCTGGGGCCCTCTGCACCCCGGCGGCGCCCTTGCCGGTACCGCCGCGCCGCCCGAGAAGGAGCACCCGCGTGGCAAGGCCGTCATCCATGTCGCGGACGGATAGCCGACCGCGGCCCAGGGCGGCCGGGCCCGCTGCCCGTACGGGGCCGCAGCGCGGATACCGCGGCCGGCTCCGGGCCGTTGTGACCGCCAGCGCGGCCCCGCACGGGTACACCCTGGCGCTGTGGACCGCCACCGCGGTGACGTCGTCCGATCGCGGCGCCCCGGGGGCAGCCGACGTCCTGGCGCTCCTCGCCGGCGCGACGCTCGCCTTCGTCGCGTTGGCCGCTGTCGCACACGGCGGTGCCCCCATGACGCCGGAGCGGTCCGCCCCGGCCGGCACGCGGATCTGGGCGGCCTTCCACCTGCCCATGGCGGCTTGCGCCGCGCTGGCCAGCCTGTTGCTGACCCGGTGCTGTTCAGGGCCCCTCCTGTGGGGGCTCGTCGGGACGGCCACGACCGCCGTGTACCTGCTGGGTGTCAGCGCCCAGTTCCTCTGCTTCGCGGTTCGCCATCACCGAGAAGCCACAGACACTCAACCGTAAGAGGTTCACCATGTCCCTCGCCCTCGACCCCGCCGCCCAGGACCTCCTGTTCCGGGAGGCACGGACCGCCAACACCTTCACCGACGATCCGGTGACGGACGACCAGATCGAGGCCATCTACGACCTGGTCAAGTACGGCCCCACCTCGATGAACCAGCAGCCGCTGCGTATCGTGCTGGTCCGTTCCGCCGAGGCGCGCGAGCGCCTGGGCGAGCACATGTCCGAGGGCAACCGCAAGAAGACCGCGGCCGCCCCGCTCGTCGCCGTCCTCGCCGCGGACAATGAGTTCCACGAGGAACTGCCCAGCCAGTTCCCGCACTTCCCACAGGCCAAGAGTCTCTTCGCCGAGCGTGCGGTGCGCGAGCGGTCCGCGAAGCTCAACGCGCTCCTGCAGGTCGGCTACTTCATCATCGGCGTCCGCGCCGCCGGCCTGTCCGCAGGACCGATGACCGGCTTCGACGCCGAGGGCATCGACAAGGAGTTCTTCAGCGACGGTGAGCACTCGGTTCTCGTCGTCGTCAACATCGGCAGGCCGGGCGAGAACGCGTGGTTCACGCGCTCCCCACGTCTGGCATACGCGCAAGTGGTCACCACCGTCTGACCGAGGGGCAACGGCCGGCCGGCGGCGCACCTGCTGCCGCAGACGCGTTTGTGGGTGGAGCCGGCGTCGATGCACGCCTGCGCGCCGGAGCCGGGCAGCAGCGGGGTGTGCGCGGCCAGTCGTCGATGCTGTCCGCGCCCGCGGCCAGGTCGGCCACGATGTTGGTGGCCTTGGCATCGGCCGCCGAACGCTTGATCGCAGTGGCCAGGTGGGGCGTGCCGGACGCAACGAAGCTCCGTTGCGGATGGGTGGCCATAGCAAGTCGCCGTACACCACCGGACCTTCGATGTGCCGTCAGTCTGCCACCACCGTCTGTCTGATCAAGCCGCCGAGGCACCCCAGTGGACCCTCGCGATCCTCGGAGCGCGCAGGGTCACCGCGTTCGCGGTGCGCATCGCGCCTTCGGCTGCGGCCATCCGCCGGGTGCTGGGCCAGGTGTGCCCGGGCGGGCCGGCCGACCTCCTCGGAGCCGATCCGGCCGGGGACGCCACCCTCGCCGTGGCCTGTTCCCAGGGCACGGCGCGCAACTGCTCGTACAGGCCGGGCTCGGCTGTTCGCAGTGGGGTATCGAGAACCGGCTGCACTTCATCCGCGACGTCGCCCACCGCGAGGACGCCTCAACCATCCGCACCGGCCATGGGCCGGAGAACATGCCGCCCTGTGCAACGTGGCCGTCAACCAGCTCCGCGCCGCCGGACACCGCAACATCGCCGCCGGGGTACGGGAGATGTCCTTCCGGCCCTTCGACCGGCCGCTGAAGCTCCTCGGACTCAGCTGACCAGCACCTACACAAGATCAAACGCTGAGCAATCACCCAGCCCGTACACCGCACGAGGATGGTATTAACTACCACTCATGAGCGACATCGAGCGCACGGCGAGCCGTACGGCGGTCCTGGTGTGTCAGGGGCGGGCGGCAGCGGACGGCAGGCTTGCGGCGGGCCGGTTCGCGGACGCGGTGGCGGTGAGGCTGCTGCGGCCCCCGGAGAGGGCCCCTGTGGACGAGGTGCGCGCAGGCACTCCCTCCACGGGCTGGAAGGCGCGTGCGACGTACGAGGGCGTGCGGGCCTGTGCGGAGGTCGTTGTGCCGCGTACGGTCGCGATCGACGACGCGGTGCGCAGCCACAGGACTCCCCAGCTGGTGGTACTCGGCGCCGGGTTGGACTCGCGTGCGTGGCGGCTGCCGGAGCTCGCGGACACGGACGTGTGGGAGGTCGATCACCCGGCCTCCCAGCAGGACAAACAGGAACGCCTTGCTGAGGCGGGCGCACCGCCCGTCGTGGCACGTTCCGTACGCTTCGCGCCCGTCGACTTTGCGACCGACGACCTGGGCAGCGCACTTGAGGCCACCGGTCACGACGCGTCCGTGCCTACGACCTGGCTGTGGGAGGGGGTCGTCCCGTACCTGACACACGACGAGGTGCGCGCCACGGTACGTGCGGTCGCCGACCGTTCGGCGCCGGGGAGCGCGCTGGTCCTCAACTACCAGGGCCCGTCGGTAAAGGCCTCCGCAGGCCGGCTGATCGCGCGTGTCCTGAACAGCTCTGTCACGGCGAGCGAGCCGTGGCGCTCCCTGTGGAAGCCGCAGAAGATGGCGGTCCTGCTCGCCGAATACGGGCTGCGAGTCGTCTCCGACGAAGACCTGCTGGCCATCGCGAATCGCCTGGAGTCCAGCATGCGGGGCCGTACGTCGCTGCGCTCCGGCCGCGTCGCCGTCGCCCGGCGGGCCTGATTCCAGACCGGACTGCAGCCCCCGAAATCCGACGTTCCGGCCGCACCAAACGAACGTAGAGGGAGCGCATGTCCGTCAAGCACCCGGACGGCGGGCAGGTCAGCGGTTGTTCCCGTTCGAGGTGCAGTCCCCATAGCCCTGGTGCCAGTGGTGGTAACGGTCGTACCAGCCGCTGTGCCACGAGCAGCCCGTAACCGAGACGGTCGTCGTGGCGGGGGCCGCTGCTGCGGCCGTGCCCGCCACTCCGATTGCGGTGCCGCCTGCCAGCAGGAAGCCGGCCGCGACGCAGGCGAAGGCCCGCTTGGTGCGATGTGCTCGCATGGCTCTGCTCTTTCCTCCACGTTCTCGCGCTGTCCCAGCACGAAAGGGATGGCCGCGGCCTCACGTCGAAGCGTGGGGTCCGGCGATGGCGCAGCCGGTCGGCGAACCGAGAGGAACTCAATGAGCCCTTTCGCGTGGCCACTGATGGCATTCATCACTCAGGGCCGCGCCACTCCCTGATGGGCTGTGATGTTGCGGTGAGTGCGGCGGGCGGCGTCACCCCGCGTATGGCGGCGGCGCTCGTCGCGGCCGTGCACCGGGTGTTGTTCCGGCCGGTCCAGGACCTCACCCCCGGTGGGCGGGCCAGCCCCGAGACCGCGGAAATCGTGGCAGACGAGGCGAGGCGAGGCGATGCGTGCCTTCGATGTGCTGGAAACCTGGCCTCGCGGATCGGGCGGTGTGGCCGGGCGGTTGCTCCCGTGAGCGAGCGGAGCGGGATGAGGAGGGCACGCGATCGGTTGTGGTCCGTCGGGTTACGGGTCTGTCCCAACGGGCGGCGGCTGCGAAAGGGTGCGCGACGGTGGCGGGAACCGCCGTCCGGGCTGGCCGGTGGCGGGTCCCGGCGCGGTCTGCCCGGTGATGGCGCGCGTTGTGCCTGGCTGTGCGTGTAACAGGGATGTCTTATGAGGTGACTGTATGGAACGGCCCACCGGGCCGGGCCGGTCCTGTTGGTCGTAAACGCTCGCTCGTACCGATCCGTGTCGAGCGGCCGACACTGCCAACCGATACTGAGGAAGAAACGATGCGCGTTCACACGCTCACCTTCGCCGCCCTGGCCGTCGCCGCCGGTCTCTCGCTCACGGCCTGCCAGAACGACAACGCCGGCACGGGACAGAGCGACCCGTCATCTCCGTCCACCGTGTCGTCCTCGGGCGGCGGTTCGGACTCGGGCAGTTCGGATCAGGGCGGCGCGAAGAACTCCGCCGGGACCAGCTCCGCAACGAACTCCGGCACAACGAGCTCCGGCGGGACGGGTACGGCTGCCGGGACCGGCTCCAACGCGAACGCCAAGGTCGGCAAGTGCCGCACCGACGAGTTGGAGATCACGGCGAAGGACAACACCATCGACGGCGACCCCGACGGCACCGTCGTGGTCACCCTGACGAACCACAGCGGCCGGGACTGCACGATCTCCGGGTATGCGGGCGTCGACCTGAAGACCAACGCGGGATCGCTTTCCGCGAAGCGCACCGGCCAGCAGGCCGGCTCGGCCATCCTCAAGAACGGGAAGTCGACGTACTTCCCCGTCAACTACCCGTTCAACAAGTCGGGCGGCTCCGGCGTTCGCATCACTGGGCTGGTGGTGACCCCGCCGGACGAGACGAAGTCGGTCACCCTCAACTGGCCGGGCGCCGCCACGCTGCCCGTCACGGACGGCTCCGGCTCCCCGGTGAAGGTCGGCCCGGTCGGAAGCGCCGGTCAGGGCGGCTGACCCGCACGCCTGACGACCTCGTGCACGGTTGGCCGTGGCACGGCGTCCTGCTTGGTCTTGCCGGAGACGAACGTGTCCCGGTCCTTGCGGCCTACGGCTGGGCCTCGCACACGGATCTCCGTGCCGTCGGTGATCCCGGTCTGACCGTCGGTGCCCAGGATCTTCGAGTCGGTGCCGATGCGGTCTGTCGGTGTCCGGCCCAGTCGTTCATCCAGCACGGGCGAGGTTGTGCTGGCGGGTGTTGCCGCTCATGGCGTGTGAACGCCGTCGCCCCTGCGGCGGGCGGCAGTCGCGCAGGATCCTCCAGGACTTCGTGCGGGCGAAGGCGTGCTCGACACGGGCGCGGACTCGTTCGTGCAACTCGTTGTGTTCCTGCTTCCAGCTGGAGAGTTCTTCGCCTTTGCGGCTCCGGTCGGGCGGGTGGGGACCAAGGTGCCGTCCACAATGAGCACGGTGTCCCTACCGAACCGTCCGCGGGGCCGGTGCGCGAGAAGAGGGCCGAGGTGGCCGATGATGCGGTCGGCTGCGAACTTCGAGACGCCGAACAGCGGGGCAAGCCGGCGCAGCGTCAAGTTCGGGCGCCAGTACGCCGTGACCAAGCAGCAGCCGGTCTTGCGGCGACAGGCTCCACGGTCGGCGCCGGCGGACCGCGTCTGCTCCGTCGAACTGCGGCGTGGTCACCAACTCGCCGCCAACAGCGTGGACTCAGCCCGGTGAGCGGGGCTGTCCAGGACGGCTCCGATGCCGTGATCACACCCACCACGCCGGGATCATCACATCAGACCAGCCCCACGCCGAGACGATCGCTGCAGCTACGCTTCCACGGCACAGCCGATGCTCCGCAAGACCGGGGGAAAACGTGAACCGACCGCTGTTGTTCCTCGACGTGGACGGGCCTCTCAACCCCTATGCGGCCCAGCCGGAGAGGCGCCCCGACGGCTACACCACACTCAGAGTGCCCCAGGACAGCGGAACTTCAGACGAACACAGAGGCCTCTCGGCCCGGCGGCGCCCCCTGCGGGTCTGGCTCAACCCAGAGCACGGGCGATCCCTGCTGCAGCTTGGCTACGAGCTGTGCTGGGCCACCACATGGATGGACGCCGCCAACCGGTGGATCGCTCCGGTGCTCGGCCTTCCCGAACTCCCCTTCGTGGACTTCGGCGACGTACTGCTCCAGGACCGCCCTGACGGGGTCCACTGGAAGACCGGTCCTCTGGTGGACTACGCCAACGGCCGTCCCTTCGCCTGGGTGGACGACGAACAGAGCGATCTGGACCAGGCATACGTGACCGCCCACCACCACGGACCTGGGCTTCTGCACCACGTCAACCCACGAATCGGTCTGCGCGAGGACGACTTCCGCACACTCGCCGACTTCGCCCGCTCCGTGGACACGCCACGAGCCGCCGGCTGAGCACGTCGCCAGTCCTCCAGACGGCTTCGCGCTCGGTTCCGCGATCATTGCGGGACAACCTTAGGTATGAACTCTGAAGACTGGATGGCAGACACCCAGGCGCCCTACGACGCTGTCGCCGCCAGCTATGCGGACCAGGTGCGCCATCTCCTGGATGAATCGCCCTATGAACGAGCGGTCCTGGAGCTTTCGCCGGCCTGGTGACCACCGCGGCGGCGCCCGCTGCTACTCGGTTTCCACGTCGGTGACGAGTCGAGGCCGAAGACGGAGGGCTACGGTGGCACCCGGATTCTCTTCACCCGTCGACGGCCGGACACGCAGGAAGGTCCGGACGACGAGAAGTCCTGACCTCATAGTGCTCGTCCTGGCGGAAAAATACGGGGCGCACCCGCAGCGCTGGGATCATGAGGCATGCGACCGGATGACTGGTACCTCACCGAGGACGTCGACGGCCTTCTTGCCCGAGCCGGAGACTTCCTGCGCTCGCGGCCCGGCCCGCACATCATGCAGCTCACCTGGGCCGAGAGAGGGCGAACGCGTGGGGCCGACGCGTTCGCCCTCTCCCCGCTCACACCCGAGCAGGCCGACTGCCTCGCCGCCCGCTTGGCCGCCCTCGGGCACTCCCTTCCCTCCGTCAGCGCGGACCACGGCTCGGCGACCGCTTTCGCCGAGGCCTGGCAGCGGCACACCGGCGCGACGCCGAAGCTCCGCGACACGCGGCTGCGTCTGTACCGCCTCGACGCGCTCACCCCACCGGAGCCGTTGCCGGTGGGCCGAGGCCGCGTCCTGAGTGAGCAGGACCTTGAACAAGTCATGTACTGGTGCGCCGAGTTCGCCAAGGCCGTCGGAGAGGACGTGTCCATCGACGCCGACACGCGGGCCGACACTCGTTTCGCGGAGAAGCGCTACACGCTCTGGGAGACCCCGGACGGCACTCCCGCCCCCATCGCGGGCCTGAACCCGATGATCGGCGGCCAGATCCAGGTGGACATCGTCTACACCCCGCCCCGCCTGCGCGGCCGCGGCTACGCGGGTGCCGTGACGGCGGAGGTGAGCGGGGCCGCGCTGGCCGAGGGCGCGAGGGATGTCGTGCTGTTCGCTGACCTGTCCCACCCCACCAGTGGATGCGGCCGGATCGCTGTGGAATAGGGGTGGCTCTGCTGGTGGGCAGCGTCAGGCTGATCAGTCGTACGCACGTGCCAACAAGACTGTCTGCTCGGCTGATTCGTTCCGAAATCCAACACTCGTGTGGTGGCTGACGCTGCTCGACCTGGTCAACGGCCTCGCGCAGGCACCCCGCCGGGTGTGCCGTCTCCAGAGTCCAGCGTGTTCCGCCCAGCCGGACGGCTTTTTACGCCGTCGCTCCGCACGCGCGTGCACAGAATGTGCGAGCGGGCGGCTCTCGGCCGCCGGCAATCGACCGCCGGGGAGGCAACCCGCCCAGCGCTCATACGAAAGGGAAACGCGAAATTCGGTGTGGCTCCGCACGGGTGACGGTGTACCGGACAACGAATCGGATTCCGGTACACCGCCATTGCCGTCTATTCGGTGCAGTTAGTCTTCCTCTGCGCCTCCGGAAGAATCATCAGCCGTCATACCAACCGTACTGAGTGATGGTGCCGTGACCACTGCAGCTGCCCCCGAAGTCCCAGAAACCGGGCCCCTGCAGCGGGCCATGGATGTCCGTGCCATCACTGCAGTGAGTCCACGCCCCAGTGCGGCCGTAATCGACGGTGACCGTTGCACGCCAGGACACCCCGTCAAAGGAGTACGTGTTGAAGCCGTGGTTCGGGACATGCATGGGGCTTACTTTGCCCGACTGCCAGACGACGTGGTGCGTCACGTCCGCTGTTGCCGAGTTGGGCGTCGCTGCCTCAGCTGCGCCACCCATGGCGACGGTGCCCGCGATGGTCGCGGCTCCAAAGAACAGGCTGATCGCTTTTCTGTGCACGGGTCAGTTCCCCCTGTCGAAAGTTTGGTCATGTGCACGCTATTGAGATTTCCTGATGCAAGTCAACTGCACCAAGGAGTTGAAATAAGCCAAAGGAGGCAGAGGGAAATGGAACTTGTTTCCTCATTTCGTCCAGGCATTATTTATGCTGGTGGGCAACGTGTTGCCATGGACAAGGTTCGCGAGAACGGAACCTGGTGTCTTCGTCAGCGGTTCGCAACGACGTGAGTTCCCGCCGAGACCGCCCCGCACTCGGGTACGGCGGTCATGGTCACAGCCAGCCGCGGCGAGCCGCGAGGAGGCCGGCCTGGAAGCGTGTGGGGGCACCCAACTGGGCCATCACACGCTGAATGCGCCTTTGCGTGGTGCGCTCGCTCCAGCCCTGGACCCGGGCGATGGCGGCGTCGGTGAGCCCGGCGGCGAGCAGCGTGAGCAGGTGGCGGGTCTCCACGTCGGGTCCGTCGGCCGCAGGTTCCTCCGCGGTACCGGCGGACTGCGTCTGGCCCGTCACGGACACCGGAACGGCTCGCTCCCACTCCGCTTCGAAGAGTGATTCCAGGGCCACCAGCATCGGCGAGCTGTGCACCAGGTAGGCGGCGGACTGTCCGCCCGGCGCGAGACTGAAGTGGACAACAGCGTCCCGGCTGTCACAGATCACGAGCTTGAGCGGCAATTCGGCTCGGACCCGGGCCTGTTCGCCGGCCCGGACGCTGGGCAGGATGTCGTCGCTCAGGCGGCCCGGCCAGGCCACCGCCGCACGGTCGTAGAGCACTCGGTGCGCCACGCCCGCGCGTTGCCGCTGGATCTGTCCCTCGAAGTTGCTGCCCGGGCGGTCGACATACGGGGGCCGGTCGAAGACCCGTACTTCGCGGCGTGCCTCGGCGGTCAGCCGCCGTACCGCAGCGATGACGTCGGTGCGGTCGGTGAGCAGTTCGACCGGCATGTCGGGGTGGCTGATCCGGGATGCCTCGCGGTGAGCGTCCATCAACTGGTGCACGAGCAACCGGGCCTCGCCCAGTTGCTCTTCGCGTCGGCGGATGAGGGCGGTGACCGCGACATCGGGTGCCACCGCGGTGAACCGGGGCGGCCGCCCGGTCGCTCGCATCGCCAGGCCGTTGTTGACCAGCGCGGTCAAGAGCCGTGCCACGGCCGGCGTGGACAAGCCGCAGGCGTCCGCCAGTTCTCTGGCCGTGGCCCGCGGCAGGCCGACCAGCACGGCGTACGCGCGCTCCGTCTCGTCCGTCAGACCCAGCACGTTGAATGCCATGCGTTCTCACCGTTTCCATGGCGGCCTCCGTCAGCTGGCGGAAGACGGCCACCTCTGTCGCCTTGTGTGGCTCGTGTCGTGGTCGACATCTTCCCTTCCGGTGTCCGCCCCCCTCGCCGCGGGCCGGCGTCCCCGCGCCGAGCGCCAGGCAGCCGAAGCGCACATCCCGGGGGCGTGCCTCACCGTCACGTCCCGCCGCCTGGTCCGGCGGCGCCCTACGAAGCGATCAAGCCGCGTATCCCCATCAGCGGTCGAGTCGTCGCGGGGCTCCGGGCGGCCAAGTGTCAACAGCCGTTGATAACGGCAACAGTTTCTGAGCCGTACCTGGAGCCCCAGCGGCCCGGCGACGACGACGTTGCCTGGCATAGGCGCCGACGCGGCATCGTTGATTCAGCGGCGAGTCTGAGCGTCACCGCGAGGGGGCCGCGGTAGGGGAGCCTGCGCCACACGGTGACGCTGGCGGCCGATTCCGCGGCACGGGTCGTCCCGCTTCCGCCCGCCAACTCCCGGGCTACTTACCGCGGCAGGCTGCAGGCGCGTCGCAGCAACACTCTGTTTCGTCCGTCTTGCCCAGCACGTTGAATGCCGCGCAATCAAGCCGTCTCGGTGGCGACTTCTTGCCAGTTGGCGTAAGTCCGCCGCCCTCGCGATCTTGTGCCGGCTTCGCCAGGTTGACAGATTCCCCGAAGCGTGGGCGCTGTCCGGGGGTGGCGCCTTCTCTGTGCTTCCTCCTGAGTTCTTTTGTGAGAAGTGGAGTGCCCATGAAACGGCGGAGAAGAGCGATCGCTCGCGGTGTCGCCACCATAGCCAGCGCGGCCGTACTGCTCGGCACACCCGTGCAGTACGCGGCGGCCGCCGGAGCACAGACCCCGGCGGCCGATTCCGGCGTGAAAGGTACGTCCGCGGGGGCTGCGCTGCCCTCCACACCCGGATCCTCAGCGCTCGGTCCGTGGCGCTCGTTCCTGAAGCCCACGCCCGCACAGTCGGCGAAGAACAGCCCTCACCAGATCCTTGTGGTACTCGGCTCGGCCACCCACGTGACGGGCAAGTCGCTGGGCACGCAGCGCAATCTGCGGGTCCGCACCCCGCTGACCTCGGACACCGCGGTCAACACCGCGCTCCAGCGGGCCCACGCGGTTTCCATGCGACCCCTGATGCCGGGTCTCGGGGCCGCCGAGGCCCAGCAGTTGCGCTCAGCCGCCCAGCCGAAGCTGGGCTCCGGGGCGATCGACCTGTCCAAGGTCCAGGTCGTCCAGCTCGCCGGCGGCGACGCATCGGCGGCTGCCCGGGCGCTGGCCGCCACGCCCGGCGTCGTCTACGCCGAGCCCGACCAGACCGTCTCCCCCATGAACACCGGCTCCGTGCCGCTGCCCTCCTCGGTGACCGCCACGGCGGGGAAGGCCGGCTCGTCGGCGAAAGGGCACAACAGCGCGGCGACCGGCTCCGACGGTGTGCCCGGCAACGCGGCTCTCGGCACCTCGCTGCAGAGCTTCCTCAACGCCGGCGGTGTCAACGCGACGGGCGCGTACAGCTTGCTGAAGCAGAAGTTCGACCAGCTGCCCGGCACCGGTGAGACCATCACCAACGTCTCGATCGGCGACCTCACCGACACGTCGACGCCGAACCTGGGCGCAGCGGGGCCGACGACCGTCGTCCAGAACGGCCAGCGGTACCTGGACATCCCCACGATGCCCTTGATACCCACCTACACCGCGGACGCGACCGGCGCACTCGACCCGACGGGCTCGGCCCAGGGGCAGGACCCCGCGCTGGGTGAGGTCCTTCTGGACTTCTCGGTGATGGCGCCGCTTCCGCACGAACTGCAGCGCCCGGGCATGCAGGGCAGTGGGTCCTCCGATCTCCTGGGCATCGCCCCGGGTGCCACCTACCGGCTCGTCGTCCCGCAGCAGCCGACGTTCAGCCAGATCGCGGTGGCGCTGCTGGCCGCGGCCCGGCAGCAGCCGCGACCCGCCGTGATCACCGCCAGCCTCGGTTACGGCACCGACGCTGCGGGGCTCCCCGGCCGCTACCTGGAGGACGACCCGGTCCAGCAGGCCGTGATCGCGTCCATCGTGCAGCAGTACGGCATCACCATGGTGGTCTCGTCGAACGACGGGACCAGGCTGTACACCAACGCGGCCGTCGGGCCCGACGGCGGCAGCACCGCGACCAACGTGACCCGCAAGGCCGTCGACACCACCCGGATCGACGACGACCAGCTGTCGACCACGCCCAGCGAGGTGCTGGACTCCGGCGCGATCACCGCGGGCGGTACCACGACCGACGACACGCTGTCCGTGCCGCCGCAGAACGGCGGAGCCGCGTCGGCCAACGGGACCTGGGCGACCACCAGGCTCAACGGTTCCGGGGTCTTCTCCTCAGGATTCGGCACGCGCGTGGACGTCTCGGCGCCCAGTGACGGCATTCCCGCCTTCGAGCACCAGGGCCAGACCGCGCAGTCGGTGACGGAGGTCCTCAGCGGAGGCACTTCGGCGTCGGCGCCCGAGATCGCGGCCGCTGCCGCGGTCGTGCTGCAGGCCTCCCGGCTGACCGGGCAGCACCCGTCGCCCGATGACGTCCGTTCGCTGCTGGAGCGCACCGGCCGGGCCGTGCCCACGCCGCCGCAGATCGACCAGCCGCTGCACGTGGGCCCGCAACTCGACGTCACCGCCGCGCTGCAAGCGGTCCTGGCCAAGGCGCACGGCGGCCACGCCCACACAGGCACGCCCCGCATCGTCCGGCTCTCCGTGGCGCATCGCCAGACCACGGGCGGACTCGGGAGCTCGTACCTGGAGGCCACCGACCCCGGACGCATCGACCTGGCCGGACCGGGCTCGGGCGCCGGCGCCACCGGGGAGGGCCTGGTGGGACCGGTGACCATCGGCGCCGACGTGACCGGCCTGCCCGACCAGCAAGGCGTCAGCTACGCGCTGCGCATCGGGCATCACGAGTTCACCTCCGACGTGCCGGCGATCCGACTGACCCCCAGGCTGATGCTGATCGCGGCCGGACTGCCGGTCGTCTCCGCGACGGACCGTCAGGTCTCGCTCACCTTCGAGGTGCGCCACGGCCACCAGGTACTGGCCTCAGCCACCCACGAGCTGACCTTCGGCCCCACCGACGGCGGCTACGTCGAGTCGCTCGCCCCGGTGGTCCAGCCCGTCGTCAAGGCGGGACACTCCGTGCAGGTGAGCTACGACCTCACCGGGGTGCGGAACCTTGGCTCGCCCCAGTTGGTCGTGTCGGGAGTCGGCCACTGGAACCCCGCGTCGGCGCCCATCTTCTCCGCCTCCTACACCGCCCCGCTGACGGGCCTTCACGGCACCGTCACCGTCCCGGCCGGCGCCTTCTCCGCCGGCGGCGGCATCTACGGGATCGGTATCCTCCAGAACCCCACAGGCAACCGCAAGGGTGGCCCGCTGTACGGCGAGTTCGCCTCGATCCGGGTCGACGGCGGTGACCCCTCGCACCGCCCGGCAGCGCCGACCCTCGCCGCGAAGACATCCGGAGAGTTCGGTCACCTGCTGGAGATCAACCGGGCCGCACCGCGGTTCTCGGTGCACTACGACGTATCGGGGGTCAAGGGCGCCACCGGCACGCTGCTGGAGTTCTCCGCGCCCGGGCCGAACTTGTACCACTCGTACAACCTGGTCAGCAATCAGAACGGCACCACCCGCGACCACGACGGAGTGGACAGCCCGGCCACGCTCGACCGCTCGCTGAAGGGCACGCGGGGCACGGCGGCACTCGATGCCCTCGCGCTCAAGCTTCCCTCGTCGATCGCCTACGACCTGCGGGTGTTTGCCGTCGACCAGCACGGCAGGACAGTCGGCCAGGCTTCGCCGACGTCCCTGCTGGGATACGACGACGGACTGGCCCCCGACGACACCAACCTGACCAACTTCGCGATCGTCCCCGGCGGCACGTCCGTCGCGGCAGTCGAAAGCCCCACCGGTGAAGGCTCGGTGTACGACTACAACGCCGCCACCGGAACCTATGGGCGCAAGTTGACGAGCGACCCCGCGTACGGCTCCATCTACGAGGTGTTCGGCGTCGACTCCGCCCACCACACGCTGGTCCTGCACAAGCAGACCACCACCGGCGAGCAGTGGCTCGAGACCTACGACACGAACACCGGCAACGCGGTCGGCAGCCCCGTCCGGGTCGACGACCAGTACGTCGTGACCGGCGGGCGGGTGGACGCCAAGCGCCACCGTGCAGCGGTGCTCGCCTCCCGTTCAAGCGACCGTGCGGGCTTCGTGCTCCCCGTGAACACGGCGACGGGCGCTCAAGGGACGCCGCTCGAGCTCGAGCCCACCCCGGACGGCTTTGCCACGTACGGTCTGCTGGACGTAGACGAGTCGACCGGCGTCTTCTCCGCGCAGAAGACCGGAAGCACCATCAACTGCTTGGCCTCGACCGGGTCCGGCACCATGGCCACGATCAACCTGGACAGCGCAACGGTCACCCACAGCGGCGCAGGAGTCCCTTGCGCCGGGAACCTCGCCTCCGACCAGAAGGGCAACCTCTACGAGACGTGGTACCACTCGGCCAGCGTCAACTTCGCCGGCACCGGGTACTACGCGCAGTTGCCCAGCGGGGACCCGGTGAACCTCGGAACGAACCAAGCGGCTGAAGCGCTCGCCATCGACGGCGTGCACCAACTGGGCCTGTTCGCCTTCCGGTACCCGGACCTGAAGCCGACGGGCGGCTTTCAGCAGTACGGCTTCGGCGACAACAACGCCACCGGCCGCATCGCCGTCGTCGACCTGAAGACGGGCGGGACGGTGGGCACCGTGACCGGCGTCGAGTACCTCCCTGCCGGCGCCTTCAACGGCCGGCTGCCGAGCCATCACGAGCGTGCCATCCAGCTCGACCCGGCAACACGGACCGGCTGGACGTACGCGGCCGACGGCAGCCAGATCCAGCAGTTCTCCTACTGATCCGATTCGCTGCTCCACCACCCGGGTCCGCGGGCGCCACGGCGTCAGCGGACCCGCGGCGTTACGGAGGACCGGCGGCGCAAGCCCCGGCCCAGTGCTGGGTGATGGTCTTACGGGGCACGAACGGGGTGTGACGAGGACGAACGAGGCGAACCGGAGGCGGGTCCAGACACAGGGGCTTGACCTGCCCCACGGTTTGGGTTCCAGCTGCGTTGGCTAACTGGCGGCGGGGATGGTGTCTTGTTCGGAGAGTAGTTCGTACTCGATCGGGGGTTGGGCCGCGCGGCGATGAGGCGGGACGCGGCTGGCCCGCAACGAACATGCCTCACAGCGTCCTGCACATTGATCAGATGCCCGCCAAGCCCTGGGAGGGGCGGGCGGCCTGTGCTTCCGTGCCCAGGCCGCCCGACGCGGTCAGCTGAAGAACGGGTCGTCCACGACGTGCACCCAGCCGCCGTCGGGCTGGCGTCGGAGGATCTCGGTGGTGGTGGAGAGCACCGGCTCCGGTCCGACCCCGGTGAGGATGGCGTTGTTCGACACCAGGGCGACATCGTCGACCTGTCGGATTTCACGCGGTTCGAGCTTGAGGCGGGCACCGCTGTCGACCATCTGCCGCATGGCCTCGCGGATGGCGTCCGTGCCCACCAAGTGGGTTCCGGGAGTGGGGACGAAGTGGGCGTTCGGCTCGTAGAGCGACACCAGACCCTCGACGTCACCGGCCTCCAGGTACTCCATGTACAAGGTCCCCACCTGCTGGGGCGTCTCGGCACGGCGCCGGGCGGTGACGCCAACCGGCTTGTCGCCCCAGCCGGCCGCGTCGATCAGGTCGTACCAGTTGGGATAGGCGCCGTAGGGCAGGTGGCGACGGAGCAGGTCGCCGATGAAGGTCGTCGGGGACGCCTTGTGGGGCTTGGCCACGGCCTGCGTGATGATGAGGTCGCTGAACCCGTGGGCCAGGTCCCGCCGCGGCAGCAGGGCGTGCACTTCGTCGGCGAGGCCGGGCGGAAGGCTCTCACGCTGGATTCCGAGGATGTCGGTGGCGATACCCGCCTGGGCCAGCGCCACCTCCGTGCCCTTGCGCGAGGCGATGCCGTCCGAGGTGTGCAGAGCGATGGCGTCCCAGGCGACGGCGATACGCTCTTCCTCGACACCGCGCTCGCGGAGGAATGCCGCTGCGAGGTCGGCGCCGTCGACCTCGAAACGCTGGTCGCTGTTGCTGCCCTCCTCGCTCAGTCCCAAGTCGTGCAGGACGCAAGCGACGAACAGCAACTCGTCGTCGTAGTCGGTACCGGCGCGCAGACCCTGGTTCTGGGCATGGGCGCGGGCGAAGACGTAACTGCGGACGCAGTGATCGTGAATGAAGGCAGGCGTGGCCTGCGCCGCAAAGGCGAATGTGTCCCGGGTGAGGCTCGTGTCGGGGAGGTCGAGCTGCTCGAAGACGGACAGGTGTGCGTCGGTGGTCATGATGTGTCTCCTTCTGTTGGGGCCCGGTCCGGGGCTGATCGGCACAATGGCCGGGCGGCACGCTCACGCGTGCCGGGTATGGGGGGTGCGGCTGCGCACGGCACGTGGAGTGACAGCCGATCGCCCCACGGGGGGATGTGCGGCTGGAGTGCTGTGCTTACAGCTGGGCGACGAACGCGCCGATGTGCGCGGCCACCTGGTCGGGCACCTCAAGGGGCGAGAGGTGGCCGGTGTCCTTCAGGACGGTCAGGGTGGCGGTCGGGATCAGCGGCAGCAGGTGGTCGGCGAGCACGGTCGGCGGGTCGACCTTGTCGTGGCTGCCCGCGAGAACCAGCACCGGCACCTCGATGGCCGAGAGGCCGACCGACACGTCCTGGACCAGGCCCTGGCGCGGCCACTCGAGACGGGCCTCGTCGCCGCCGCGCAGACTGTCCTCGACCACCTGCCGGCGCAGCTCGGGAGTCAGCCCGCCGCGGGTCAGCATCAGGTCGATGCTCTGAAGAACGGCCTTCTCGTTGTCGTAGACGTGGGAAACCGTCTCCTGCACCTGCTCGGTCACCCCGATGGGCGCGGGCGGCGCGGGCGCCACGAGGACGACTCCCCTCAGACCGGCGGGCTTGCGTGCGGCCAGCATCTGAGCCACCTTGCCACCCATGGAATGCCCGACGAGCACGTAGCTGGGGTGTCCGAGCGCGTCGACGACCCGCTGCGCGTCGTCGGCGAGCTGCTCAAGGTCGTAGGGGCCCGGCACGCTCGTGGAGTCGCCCCATCCACGCTGGTCGTAGGCCACGAAGCCCTGCCCGGGATCCAGACGCTGCAGCACCGGGATCCAGGTGCGCCGTGAGCCTCCCCAGTAGTGCAGGAAGATCAGCGCCGGGCCGTCCCCCTCGCGGACGTGGGCGTACACCTGGCCGCCCCGCACGTCGAAGAAACGGCCCACCACATTCTGCGAAGTCATTGCCGGCTCCTCGTCCACGGCCGGGGCTCTCGGACCGCTCCACCGGTGTGTGGAGTCGGCTGCCCCGCGCTCGCTCCTCGATCCTGCTCCGGAACCTCCCTTCCAGACCACGGCTCATCTGCCAGCATGCGCATCTTTTGGGCCAGAACCGTGCGGGTGGACCCTTGCTTTCCGGTCACACGATCAGCCGCCTGACCAGGTGATTCATCCCATGAGCATCCCTGGGCCAGGGTACGACGGCTCCCTGGCCCACCCTGCGAAATGGGAGGCGGACGTAATATTGCGGCCATGAACAAGCACCGGGTCATGGTTCTGGCGGTCGACGGCGTGCTGCCCATGGATCTGGGGATCCCCACGCAGATCTTCAACGCCCGTCCGAACACTCCCTACGAGCTCACCGTGTGCGGCGACACCGAGGCGGCCGTGACCACGAGCGCCGGTTTCACCCTCGGGCTGACCGCGGGTCTCGAGGCGCTCGCCGAAGCGGACACGATCATCGTCCCGGGCTTCGAGGACTTCCGGCGCCCTCCGCACCCACGGGTGAGGACCGCTCTCAAGCTCGCCGGCCGCGCCGGGATACGCATCGCCTCCATCTGCACCGGAGCCTTCGCCGTCGCCTCGGCCGGGCTGCTCGACGGCCGCACCGTCACCACCCACTGGGCCAAGGCGGATGACCTCGAGGAGCTCTACCCCCGGCTGCGCGTCGACCGCAACGTCCTGTACATCGACAACGACACCATCCTGACCTCCGCGGGATTCACGGCCGGCATCGACCTGTGTCTGCACCTGGTCCGCAAAGACCTCGGCGCAGCCGTCGCGAACGACATCGCCAGGGACATCGTCGCCGCCCCGCACCGCGACGGCGGACAGGCGCAATACATCAACAGGAGCCTCCCCACCCCCCAGGCCACCACGCTCGCCGACACCCGTGAATGGGCCCTGCTCCACCTCGAAGAAGGCCTCACCATCCCCCACCTCGCCGACCACGCCGGCGTCTCCCCACGCACCCTGACCCGCCTATGGCGCCAGGAAACCGGCGTCAGCCCCCACCAATGGCTCCTGACCGCCCGCATCAACCGCGCGCGAGAACTCCTGGAGACCACCGACCTCCAGGTGGAACAGATCGCCATGCGGTGCGGCCTCGGCAGCGGCGCCAACATGCGCGCCCGATTCCGTGACACCGTCGGCAATACCCCCACGGCCTATCGCCGCACCTTCCAGCACCAGGCCGCCTGACGGCGAAGGCCGGACTGCGAGGTCACAGAGTCCGTCGACCCGGGCGCGCGTCCGCCCCGGCAGTGTCCAGGGCAGAAAGATCGCCTCACGGTAGGGCGTCGAGGCCGTCCGGCCGATCCAGGACGCCACCGAACAAACAAGTGCGCGGCCTGCTCGCCAGGCGTGCTGTTGCGCCGTCACGCCTCGGTCTGCTGCGCGCCTGCTGCGCGAAGCCGAGGACGGACCGCGGGCCGGTCGGTGGTGGTGTCGCGCTGGCGTGGCGGGCTACGGAGTCCAGGGGCTGCTGTGTTTGCAGGCGGGTGATCTGGCCAGGGAAGTTCGCGGTGGCGGTCTCGCGCCACCATCGCCCGCCTGCGGCGGGACAAGGAAAACCTCACCCGCCACCTGCACGCGGCGGGGGGACTACGCCAACCTCAAGACCCGGGGCAACGCGATGGCACCCGCCGCTGACCGCCGTCGCCGTCGCTGCTGCCATCACGCTCGCGCTCTCGGCATGGAGAAGATGAGCAAGCGGTCGGCACGTCACCACCCGGCATTTCCTGCCGAGCAGTTCCCCCACGGCCTTCCCTCGCTCGGCGGCGGGTGTGAGGGCCACGGCTCAGCCTGCTGCCGGAATCCTCCCGGTCCGAGGCGGCGGAGGCCGTCGACTCACGGCCGCGGCGCCCGCCCTACGCATCCGTTGATCAGCGCATGGGCGATTGCCGCGACCGCGTCACATCACGTCAGGGGTGTGGTGTGTGTCGAAGTGCTGCGGTCGGACCCACGTACGCCGTTCGACGCACTGCCCAACGACCGCCTCACCGTGCAGGTCCCAGGGCGGGTGGGGCGGCGTCGGCGGACGTCCCCCAGTCGGACGGTTCGGCGCCGACGGTGAAGGAGAGCGCCCGCAGGCCTCGGAGCGACTCGGTCGTCAGATACGTACGGCCGTAGGAGGAACCGTCGACCCTCGCCGACTGGATGTACCGGTCACGGTCGGAGGTGCCGGTGGCCGTGATGGTCAGGGCGCCGCGCGGGTAGTAGCGCCGGTCGAGCGTCAGATCGACCCGCTCGAAGACGGGCGTCGACAGGCCCCAGGTGTCGTAGCCGGGCTGCACCGGGAAGATCCCGATGGACGAGAGCACGTTCCAGGCGGACATCGTGCCGAGGTCGTCGTTGCCGGTCATGCCGGTCGGCGCGTCCGTGAACAAGGTCAGCGCGGCGTGCACCACATCGGTCGTCTTCCACGGCTGACCGGTCGACAGATACGTGTACGGGGCGATCAGGTCGGGCTCGTTCTGCGGGTTGTACTTGTCCGCGTTGTAGTAGTCGTACGGGCCGTTGACCCACACCTCTCGTGCGGTCTTCGCCGGGTCCTTCAGAAGCTGCTCGTACGCGAAGAACGAGTCGAGCCGGTCGTTGGCCGTCTGCTTGCCGCCGATCAGGTCGACCATGCCCGGCAGGTCCTGCGGCACGAGCCACTGGTACTGCCAGGACGTGCCCTCGTGGAAACCCTCACTCAGGGCCGGGTCCGCCGGTCCGGTGAAGGCGCCGGAGGCATCCCTCGCGCGGAAGAAGCCGGTCGAACCGTCGTAGATCTTCCGGTAGTTCTGGGACCGTGCGGCGTAGCGTGCGGCGTCCGCGTCGTGGCCCAGATCCCGTGCCATCGCGCCGAGCATGGCGTCCGACAGTGCGTACTCCAGGGTCGCGGAGGCTCCGTGGTCGTAGTCCGAGTCGCCGGGCTTCGTGTGCGGGCGGTCCTTGATGTACGGCGCGAAGCCGTTCGCGATGTACTCCTTGTTGGCTTCGCGACCCACCGCGGGCGAATCGGCGGGCGGCACTCCGTCGGCATTCTTCTTGAGGGCTCGATAGGCCCGTTCCTCGTATCCCTTGAGCAGGCCCTGCTGGTAGGCGTTGGTCAGGAACGGGGTGACCGGGTCGCCGGTCATGATGTTCGTCTCGACCGTGCCGTAGCCCCACTTGGGCAGCCAGCCGCTGTCTTCGTCGATCTTGATGACGGAGATCGCCATGTCCCTGGCCTCACGCGGCGCGAGCAGGGAGAGGAGCTGCGACTGGGTGCGGTAGGTGTCCCACAGTGACCAGTTCTGGTAGTAGGTGAAGCCCTGTGCGCGGTGGACCCGCTGGTCCCAGCCGGTGTAGCGACCGTCGGCGTCGCTGCCGATGTTGGGCGCGAGGAAGGACCGGTAGAGCGATGAGTAGAACGTGCGGCGCAGGGTGTCACCGCCGCCCTGGGCGCGTACGTCGTCGAGCCGGTCTTCCCACGTGCGGTGTGCCTGGCTCCGGACGGCGTCGAACGAACGGCCCCCTTCGGAGCGGAGGTTGAGGGCGGCGCCGCGGGCGTCCACGTACGAGAGCGCGGTGGTCGCTTCGACCGTCCGGTCCTTGGTGGTGTCGAAGCGGACGAAGGCGCCGTTGCGTCCCGCGCTGACGGATTCCTTGGAACCCTCGGTGACGGCATCGCCGTTCCAGGTGCCCGACGTGGTGAACGGGCGGTTGAAGCGGGTGACCGTGTAGACGGTGTACGGCTTGGTGTCCTGGCAGAAGCCGCTGCCGGTGATGGCGGTCCGCACCGTGCGGTTGTCGAGGATCTCGACCTTGGTGGAGATCGTCCTGTGCAGCGACTGCCCCGCGTTGAGCAGGACGTTGGCCTTGTCGGTGGCCGGGAAGGTGTAGCGCTGCACCCCGGTCCGGGCGGTCGCGGTCAGCTCGGCCTTGATGCCGGTCTTCAGGTCGACCCGGTACGAGCCGGGGCTCGCCCGCTCGCTGTCGTGGCTGAACTCCGCCTCGTACTTGGCGTAGTCCGTCTCGGTGACGTCACCCGTGGTCGGCAGCACGGGCAGGTCGCCGCCCAAGCCGCAGCCGACGCCCGAGAGATGGACGAGGGAGAAGCCGCGGATGTGATTCTGGGAGTAGTCGTAGCCGGTGTTGTGGCCGGTGTCCGGCGAGAACTGCACCATGCCGAAGGGCACGGCGGCGCCGGGGTAGGTGTTGCCCTCGTTCTCCGTTCCGATGAACGGGTTGACCAGATCGGTGAGCGGGGCGCTCGGCGGGACGGCCGCCCGGGCCGCCGGAATCGCGAGGGAGCCGCCGAGGAGCATGGTGGTCGCCACCACCATCCCCGCATCGCGTAGCCGTTGAGTCCATCCCATGGGCGGGAACGCCTCCTCAAAGCCTGGACAACGTTGTCAAAGCGTGGAGCGCGATCATTCTTCGTCGTGTACACGTAATCGTCAAGTGCTTCGGGCGGGGCGGCAGTTCAGCGGATCACGCTAGGCCGCCGTCTTCCGCGACCGACGTCGCGAGCCGGTCGTCGGCGCGTCGGCACAACTCGGGGGTGCCGGGCAGGCCGAACGCGAGCGGATCCCGGGGCTTCCCGCCAAGGGCAGGCAGTCGGCGTGTTCGCGCTGGTGGCAAGTCGTCCCGACGGCCCGACGTTGGTCGGGGGGCAGCGAGCCGGCGGTGCCCGCCGAGCCTCGGACGTCGTACAGCGAGCGGCCCGTCGCGCGTGCCCGGCGTGCGAAGGCGCGGGAGCTGTACGTGCCGCCGCTCGGCCGCTACCCGCACGCGCATGCACCGGCGCCGGTCCGGATCACTGACCAGGTCGAGAACCGCCTGTTCCTGTGCGAGCTCACGGCCCGCACCCTGCACCAGGGCATGGCCCTGCTGGGCATCAAGGACGCCCGAGCGCCTCTGACCGATCCCTGGTCAAGGCCTGATCAAACCTTGATCAGACCTTGCGGCCCGTCGCCGCGTAGATGTTGATGTCCGCGTCCGTGACGTCGTTGATGTCATGGAAGCGGATCATCTCGATGGCGTCGAAGGTGGCGAGGTGGGCGGGGTCGGCCTGTTCGGGGGAGGGGGCCGCGCCGTCGGGGCGCCAGCGGTGGACCGGGACGACACCCGGCTCCTCCAGTACGAGCCCGGCCTCCGTGAAGAACCGCTCGACGTCCCGATTCGAGCGCAGGACGAAGGTGAAACCGCGCTCGGTGTACGTCCGTCGCACCGCGCGGATGGCCTCGGGGTTGACGTCCTCGGTGAGATGGCTGAGGACGAGCCGACTGCCCGACGGCAACGCGTCCACCAGCTCACGCACGGCCCGGTAGGCCTCCTCGTCCTCGACGAAGTGCAGGACGGCCGCAAGCACGAGCGCGACCGGCTGGTCGAAGTCGAGGGTCTTGGCAGCCTGTTCGAGGATCCGAGCAGGCTGCTTGAGGTCCGCGTCGATGTAGTCCGTACGGCCCTCGGACCGGCTGGTGAGCAGGGTGTACACCTGGGCCAGGACCACCGGGTCGTTGTCGACGTACACGACCCGCGAGTCCGGGCTGATCCGCTGGGCGATCTGATGGACGTTCTCCTGCGTCGGCAACCCCGTGCCGATGTCCAGGAACTGCCGGATGCCGTCCTGCGCCGTCAGCGTGGTCACCGCCCGACGCAAGAAGTCACGGTTGTGCCGGATGTCGAGGTAACCCCGCGGGTTGGCGGCGAGCGCCGCGGCGGCCGCGGCCCGGTCGACCGGGTAGTTGTCCGTGCCCCCGAGAAACAGGTCGTAGACGCGCGCCGGGTGCGCCTTGGTGATGTCGACCCGCCATCTCAGCACGGAGGCGTCCTGGCCCAAAGCATCACCGAACATCAAGCTTCTCCCCGGAGAGCCGCGTCACTCAAGGGCAAACAACCTAGCTCCCAGAGGGAGTTGATCGGGGAGGGCTCGACAAGACCTTCACGTACGGAGGCCACGCCACTCGCCGTCCCTGCCGGGCGGCCGGGTGGGAAAGTCTGGGAAGGCGCCGAGCGGGCCGTCGCCGCGTTCCCCGGCGTCCGTGAACCGCCGCTCCACGCCCTGCACGACCGGACCTGCGACGGACATACCTACCGGGGCGAGCTGTCCGCGTTCGTCGACGAGCCGCTGCTGTCCCCGGACCCCGTCCTGCGCGACGAACTCGACCTGCCTGACCGCTCCCCAGGGATACGACGCCGCAGGCCATCCTGAACGTTGATCCGATGCCCGCCAACGAGGAGCCGTTCGCCCGGATTCCTGGCTACTCCGCGTTCTTGGTCCATGAAGACTCCGTGGTGGTCGCGTCGGATCTCGCAGACCAACTGGCCAGGGTCCGGGTGGAGATCTGGGACGCGGCGCCCGACGGGCCGGCCGGGGACGGATTCCCGGCGATCGGGGAAGTGGCCTCCGTGTCCTTCGAATCCGGGCGGATCCAGCTGGCCAACCTGATGCGGGAACCGGCCGGGGACGAGTACGCCCTCACCTCGCCTGGACCCTGTCGGGTGCGTGTCTGGGCGGGCCCACAGGAAGAGGACGCGCAGGAGGAACTGGAGGCCTACCGGTTCTTCGAACGCTTCGTGATCCAGCTGTCGCCGTGAGGCGCCGAGCGGGGGCTACTTCACCTGCACATAGAAGGTGCCGCCGTCGAGGATGCGGTCGTCGTTGTACCAGGAGGCGAGCCGTGATCCCGCCTTCTGGTTGTCCGCGCTGTCCGGGGCCCGGGCCGAGTGGTTGCCGTTCGCGTTCTTGGCCGCTTCCTTCGTGGTGCTGAACGGGTATCTGCCACCTCACGGCGGCCCTCGCAGTACAGGCAAGAGTCTTCGGCCAGTCGGGCTTCATCTGCGGCAGCCCGTAGCCGGGCTTCCTGTATCCAGCGTTGCCGTGAAGCCGGCACCGCGACTGCCGTCCGGACGGTCGGTGTGCCCGACCAGGGCCGAGTCCGAGCCCGGGGCTCGGCCCAGCCATGAGCCCGACCACCACGGTGCCGTGTCGCCTCCCACGCAGGGCGGTAGAACACTCAGCGCCAGCCGAGCTCCGGTGCTACGTGGGTGAGGATGCTCTCCAGTACATGGGCGTTGTAGTCGACACCGAGCTGGTTCGGGATGGTCAGCAACAGGGTGTCCGCGGCTTGGATGGCCTCGTCCTCCTGGAGTTGCTTCACCAGTACGTCCGGCTCGGCGGCGTACGAGCGTCCGAAGATCGCCCGGGTCGTGTCGTCGATCATGCCGAGCTGGTCCCGCGAGTTGCGGTCTTGGCCGAAGTAGGCCCGGTCCAGGTCGTTGGTCAGGGCGAAGACGCTGCGGCTGACCGACACACGCGGTTCTCGTGTGTGGCCTGCCGCCTTGTACGCCTCGCGGTACGCCTCGATCTGCTTGCGCTGCTGGACGTGCAACGGCTCGCCCGTCTCGTCGTCCTTCAGCGTGGAACTCTGCAGGTTCATCCCCAGCTTCGCGGCCCAGACGGCGGTCGCGTTCGAGCCGGAGCCCCACCAGATCCGCTCGCGCAGCCCCTCGGAGTGCGGCTCGATGCGCAGCAGACCCGGCGGGTTGGGGAACATCGGCCGCGGGTTCGGCTTCGCGAAGCCCTCGCCGTCGAGCACCTTGAGGAAGGTCTCGGTGTGTCGGCGGGCCATGTCCGTGCCGGTCTCGCCCTCCGCGGGGGTGTTGCCGAAGTATCGCCAGCCGTCGATCACCTGTTCCGGTGATCCGCGGCTGATGCCGAGTTGCAGCCGGCCGCCGGAGATGAGGTCGGCAGCGCCGGCATCCTCGGCCATGTACAGCGGGTTCTCGTAGCGCATGTCGATCACGCCGGTGCCGATCTCGATCTTCGAGGTCCGTGCACCGATGGCCGCGAGCAGCGGGAACGGGCTGGCCGCCTGCCGCGCGAAGTGGTGCACCCTGAAGTACGCACCGTCCACGCCGAGCTCCTCCGCAG
Source organism: Streptomyces diastatochromogenes (assembly GCA_001550305.1). Classification (GTDB taxonomy): domain Bacteria; phylum Actinomycetota; class Actinomycetes; order Streptomycetales; family Streptomycetaceae; genus Streptomyces; species Streptomyces mirabilis_D. The sequence goes on along the minus strand of LRTP01000268.1, from coordinate 12,114 downwards.
CGACCGCCAGGTCGATGGACTGGAGCAGGAAGTCGGCCGCGGACCGGGTCTTGGAGTGGGCACTCGGCGACCAGTGGCCGAACGAGAGGAAACCTATCTTCTTCACTCGAGGTCAAAGCGTCCGGAGGCCGCGTTTGATTCCCCGCATGGGCAGGGTGCGAACGGGGACGGCGAACCCAATGGCCAAGGGCGGGATCGTGCCCTGGCGTGTCGAGTTCACCGACGGAGGCCGTCTGTGATCGACGCGGCCGAGATCATCCGGGCCGGGACCGGCATCGGTTTCGTGCCGGGGCCCGATGCCGACATGCTCTGGGCCCGAGCGTCCCCCAACACGGTGCGCGACCCGTCCCTCCGTGGGAAAGTGCGTGGTAGCGTCGGTATACAAACTGTATGCGATGTCTGGGGGTTGCCGTGGCGTCCGGTCGGGAGAAGGCCTACGCGTATCTCAAGGACACGGTGCTGACGGACCCCGAGATGCAGGGGGCCTTCCTGTCGGAGCAGGAGCTCGCCGATCGTATCGGTGTCTCCCGCACCCCCATCCGGGAGGCGTTGCTGCTGCTCGCGGCCGAGGACCTGGTCGAACTCGTGCCCAAGCGCGGTGCCCGGGTGACACCCCTGACGGGGCGGGAGGTCCGGGAGCTGATGGAGCTGCGTGGCGTCGTCGAGCGGTACGCGGCCCAGCAGCTCGTCGCGGCGGAGCGGGTGCCCCTGGAGGAACTGCGCTCTCTTCTGGAACGACAGCGCGCGCTCACCGGTGCGGAGGACACCCGGGAGTTCATCGCCGTGGACCACCGGTTCCACGCATCCCTGGTGTCGGCCGTCGGCAACGCCCTTCTGGACCGGCACTATGACAGCCTGCGCAGTCGCCAGGTCCGTGCCGGGGTGGTCGCCGTCTACAACCAGCAGGGACGGCAGGAGGCGGTGCTCGACGAGCACGAGGCCATCCTGGACGCCCTCGCCGGCGGTGACGCGCAGGCCGTGTGCGCGGCCATCGACCATCACCTGGAGTCGACCCTCACGGTGCTGCTCGCGGGCTAGCGGGCCCGGGAGCGTCCCCGCTGCCGAGGGACGCTCCCGTGCCCGCCGGGATCAGGGGTAGGTGATCACGAGCATGGTCACGCCGTCCGGCGAGGTCCAGGGTCCGTGCGGCATGCCCGGGGGACGGCAGGCGTACATGCCCGCGGTGAAGGTCCGGTCCAGCGTCCGGTCGTACAGCGCTCCCTCGACCAGGTAGACCTCCTCCCACACGTCGTGCCGGGTCACGCCCGCGGCCGAGGTGTCGGTGCCCGGCGCCCAGCGAACGAGCGCGGTGCGCCGACCGCTCGCGGGGTCCTCGGCCAGGACGCACTCCTCGACGCCGGGTCCGGCGCCGGCCGGGGCGCGCCAGGGCCCGTCGGGGCGGTGGAACTCCAGCTCGGGCCCGCTCATCGCCACACCTCCGGCCGCCGGTTCGCCAGCACGGACGTCTTCTCGCGGACCGCGCCGACCTCCTCCACGTCCAGGTCCGTCACCAGCAGCTCCGGCTCGGCGCCGAGGGAGGCCCGTACCGTCCCGTCGGGGCCGACCACCAGGCTGTGCCCGATGCCGGTCGGCACGGCGCCCGGACCGGTGCCGGGATCGGCCTGGCCGACGGCGGCGACCCAGACGGTGGCGTCCAGCGCGCGGGCCCGCACCAGCAGCTCCCACTGGTCGAGCTTGCCGGGGCCGGCCCCCCAGGAGGCCGCCAGCAGTGTTCCCATCGCCCCGGCGTCGGCGTGCGCCCGGAACAGCTCGGGGAAGCGGACGTCGTAGCAGGTGGCCAGGCCCAGCCGGATGCCGTCCACGTCGATCACGGAGGGGCGGGAGCCCGGGGCGACGGTCTCGGACTCGCGGAAGCCGAAGGCGTCGTAGAGGTGGATCTTGTCGTACGACTCCTCGACGCCGGGTCCGGTGGCCAGCAGGGTGTTGGCCACCCGTCCCCCGTCGGCCGGGGTGAACATGCCGGCCACGACGACCGTTCCGGTCGCCTCGGCGATCTCGCGGACCCCGTCGGCCCACGGTCCGTCGAGGGGCTGGGCGAGGGGGGCCAGCGGCGTGCCGAAACAGGCCATCGACGCCTCCGGGAAGACGATGACACGGGCTCCGGCGTCCGCGGAGCGACGCGTCCACTCCTCGACGAGACGGAGGTTCTTCCCGGGGTCCGGGCCGGTGGTGAGTTGGCTCAGGGCGATCCGCACGGTGCGGCGCCTCCTTCTCTGGGTCGGGGCTCTGTGGCCGTTCTCAGCGGGAAAGGGGGACGTCCGCCGCGGCCCGGGTCTTCGGCGCGGCGAGCCGCACGTCCTCGTCGACGGCGGCATCGGGACCGCGGCCCAGGAGGACGCCCACCAGGGAGACCGCCGAGGCGAGCGCGATGTACAGGGCCAGCGGCACCCAGCTGCCGTAGGCGCTGAGCAGGGTGGTGAACAGCAGCGGGGCGATGGCGCCGCCGATGATCCCGGCCAGGGTGTAGGCCAGGGACGAGCCGGTGTAGCGCAGCCGGGGCGAGAACTGCTCGGCGATGAAGGCGGCCTGCGGTCCGTAGAGACAACAGTGGATCACCAGGGCGACGAGGACCCCGGCGGCGAGCGGCAGCCAGGAACCGCCGGCGGCCATCGGGAAGAACACGAACGGCCATACGGCGGCCGCGACCGCCGAGATGCCGTACAGCAGGCGGCGGTTGACGCGGTCGGAGAGCGCGCCGGCCAGTGGCATCAGGAAGACCTGGACCGAGGAGCCGATGAGGACGGCCGCGAGGGCGGAGCCGCGCGACATGCCGAGTTCCTGGGTGGCGTAGGTCAGTACGAAGACGGTGAACATGGCGTACAGCACGTCGGGGCCGACCCGGCACAGGATCGCGGCGGTCAGGGCGCGGGGCTGGGTGGTGAAGACCTCGCGGATCGGGGCCTGGGGTCGCGTCTGCTCGGCCTCCATCGCCTTGAAGACCGGGGTCTCCTCCAGCTTGGCCCGGATCCACAGCCCGAAGCCGACCAGCACGCCGGACAGCATGAACGCCACCCGCCAGCCCCACGACTCGAACTGCGCCTCGGTCAGCAGCGCGCCGAGGGCGGCGAGTACACCGTTGGCGAGCAGGTTGCCCGCGGGCGGGCCCACCTGTGCGGCGGAGGCGTAGAAGCCCCGGCGGCGCGGGTCGCCGAACTCGCTGGACAGCAGGACGGCACCGCCCCACTCGCCGCCGACGCCGACGCCCTGGGCGAAGCGCAGCACGACCAGGGCGATCGGCGCGGCCACGCCGATCGTTCCGTATGCGGGCAGCAGGCCGATCAGGAAGGTGGCCACTCCGATCAGGACGAGTGTGGCGATCAGCACCTTCTTGCGGCCGATCACGTCCCCGAGCCGGCCGAAGACGAATCCGCCGATGGGCCGGGAGACGTAGCCGACCGCGTAGGTGGAGAAGGCCAGGAGAGTGCCGGTGAGGGGGTCCTCCGACGGGAAGAACAGGTCACCGAAGACCAGCGCGGCGGCGGCGGAGTAGACGGCGAAGTCGTACCACTCCAGGGCCGTGCCGGTGAGGCTCGCGACGAAGGCGCGGCGGACGCCGGAGCGCCTCTCCGCCGCTCCGGCGTCGCTCTTCGGGGTGTCGTGCATGGTTTCCATCCTTGCTCCGGGGACATCGACCTTCCGGCATACTTCTTGTATACAGGTCGTATGCGCAAGCCCTGCGCCAGAAGTTAACCGTGGAGAAATCAGGATCCGCGGACCGTCCCCCCATCCCTGGGAGTGCCCTCATGGCCGTGCTGACCTTCGAACTGCCCGACGGATCGACGCGCGAGGTCGATGTCGTCCAGGTCCTCAACGCCGGGTACGCCGGGCGCAGCCAGGACGACGTCGCCGCGCACGTCGCGGAGCTCGCCGAGCTGGGCGTACCGGGCCCGTCCGTGACGCCGGCGCTCTACCCCGTCTCCCCGTACCTCGCCCAGCAGACCGAACGCGTCGCGGTCCAGCACGGCCGCACCTCCGGCGAGGCCGAGTGGGCGCTGGTCGTCGCGGAGGGCGGGGAACTGCTGCTGACCGCCGCCTGCGACCACACCGACCGCGATCTGGAGGTGCACGGGGTGGCGTGGAGCAAGAACGCCGGCCCGGACGTCCTCGCCCGCCGCGCCTGGCGCCTGGCCGACGTGGAGTCCCGCATCGACGAGCTCACCCTGCGTGCCTGGGTCAACCACGGCGGCACCGAGACCGAGATCCAGGCCGGGACGCTCGCCGAACTCCTCACCCCGGCCTACTGGGTCGACGTCCTGCGTTCCCGCGGCGAGCTGACGCCCGGGACCGTCCTGATCTCCGGCACCATTCCCATGGCTGCCGGTGTCGACCAGTTCGCCGACGGCTGGCGCGTCGAACTGGGCGACCCGGCGGACGGGGACGTCATCAGCCTCGCCTACGACGTCCGTCCCATGCCGGAGCCCATCGGCTGACGCGCCTGACGGTAAGCCTTCCTCAGCAGCCCATCTGCTGCCCCGCGACACGGATCAGTTCGCCCAGGGGTCTCGGCGAGGCAGTGGGTGACGCGGTAGGAGATCTCCCGCGGACGGCTGACGCTTCGGCGGGCGATCATCCAGTGAGGCGATCCGGCCGGTGCAAGGGCCGTACCTCGACCCGGGCCCAGTCGAAGATCCGCAAGCCGTGGGCTCCCTCGCCGCACGAGTGGTGCTTCCACTTCTGGCGCGGGAGCCCGGGCACCGTTCACGGTCGTCCGTCCATCAGGTGGGCAGATACAGGCGGCGGTCGATCAACGTCCGCCCGCGGGGGACCGCATGGGCGAGGAAGACACCGATCCGGCGGTTCCCCGTGCGCTCCGCGGTGCCCGAGTGCTGCCGCCGCACTCCCGCCGAGCGGACCCCCTTCTTCGGAAAGCCGGTGTCGTCCACGAGCGGGACCGCATCCCGGTCTCCGAGGTGCTCCACGACATATTCACTCCATCCTCCGCTTACTGACCCCGTGATGAACCACCGCTAGAGTCGCCCGATGACTGCGGACGGCAGGGGCGTCGAGACGAGGAGCCCGGACGATGGACCTGGAGCTTCGGCATCTACGGACCTTGTGTGCGATCGCCGACGCCGGGAGTCTGGGGCGGGCCGCGGCACTCCTGAAGTACTCGCAGCCGGCGATGAGCACCCAACTGCGCCGGATCGAGCGGCTCTTCGGTGAGGACCTGTTCGTGCGTACCGCGTCGGGCGTCGAGCCGACCCAGTACGGCCTTGAGGTCCTGACTCAGGCGCGCGACATTCTGGCCCGTGCGGATGCCATCAGGCGCCGTCCGGCGGGGGACGGCGTCAAAGCACCCCGGGTCCTGCGCCTGGCGGCCACCAACTCGCCCGTCCTGTCCGGCATGGTCGTCCGCATACGCAGCCGGAGGCCTGATCTCACGCTGACGGTGAGCAGCGTCTACCCGTCGTCGGAGATAGTCGAGCACTTGGAGAAGGGCGAGCTGGACGCCGCGATCGCCGCGGACTACCCCGGAATGGAGCTGCGGCACTCCGCGGCCGTGGCGCATCGCGAGATCGTCAACGAACCCGCGTTCGTAGCCCTGCCCGCCGGTCACCGCCTCAAGCACCGCATGGAGGTCCCCCTCGCCGAACTCGCCGACGAGGCCTGGTTCCTGACCCCGGACGACGGTGCCGGCTGGCCGGGCGTGTTCTACGCGGCCTGCGCCGCGGCCGGGTTCACGCCCGCGGCCGTCCATGAGTACCTCGGTGACCGGCTCCAGCTCCAGGACATGATCGCCGAGGGACTCGGCGTCTCCATCGTGCAGGCTACGACCCGGCCGAGCCAGGGCGTGATCGTCAAACCCCTGACCGGCACACCGCTGTGGACCCGCTATCTGCTCGCATGGCGCCGCGACCAGGTCACGGAGGACATCACGGAGACACTGTTCAGCTCCGCGCACGCGTCCTACCGCGACCTCATCACGCGGTCGGCGCACTTCCAGGCGTGGGCGGCGCAGACATTCCATCTGCCGTGTTCCTAGGGCCAGTTACGGTGGCGCCCGAGCCCTGGGACGCAGGTCAGGCCAGAAGCTCGCCCATCCACGTCTCGATCGCCGACGCGGTGCGCGGCAGCGCCGACGACATGAGGCGGGCGCCGTCCTGCGTGACGACCAGATCGTCCTCGATGCGTATGCCGACGCCGCGCAGCTCCGGCGGCAGCGTCAGGTCGTCCGGCTGGAGATACAGGCCCGGCTCGACAGTCAGGACGTGGCCCGCATCCAGGACGCCGTCCAGGTACTGCTCGGCACGGGCCGCGGCGCAGTCGTGGACGTCCATGCCCAGCATGTGGCCGCTGCTGCACCACGTGTAGCGGCGGAACAGACCGCTCTCGGGCTCAAGGGCCTCGTCCGGCGTCACCGGGAGCAGGCCCCAGGAGTGCAGCCCCTCGGCGATGACCCGCATCGCGGCGAGGTGGAAGTCACGAAAGCGCGCGCCCGGCCGGACCGCCGCGATACCGGCGTCCTGCGCGGCGAGCACGAGGTCGTAGAGGTCGCGCTGCGCGGCGGTGAAGGTGCCGCTCACCGGAAGGGTGCGCGTGATGTCGGCGGTGTAGAGCGTGTCCGACTCGACGCCGGCGTCGAGCAGCAGCAGGTCACCGGGACGGACCGGACCGTCGTTGGCGATCCAGTGCAGTACGCACGCGTGCGCTCCGGCGGCGGCGATTGTCTCGTAGCCGAGGCCGTTGCCCTCGAGGCGGGCGCGCAGACCGAAGACGCCCTCGACCCAGCGTTCGCCGCGCGGATGGCGGACGGCCTCGGGCAGTGCGCGCACGACGTCGGTGAACCCGGCCGCCGTGGCGTCCACCGCGATCTGCAGCTGCTCGACCTCCCACTCGTCCTTGACCAGGCGCATCTCGGACAGGAACGAGGCGAATTCGAGGTCGGCCTCTTCACGGCCGGTGCTGTCGACGAGCCCGTCGATCTCCGGGTCGACGCCGCGCAGCAAGCGGGTCGGCCGCCCGCCGTTCAGCCGGGCGGGCACGTCGTCGAGGCCCTGGGTCGCCACGCCGAGCAGTGAGGAGGCCTCGTCGAGGGTGGCGCGGCGGCCGACCCAGATCTCGCCGTAGCGGCGGTCGCGGTAGAACTCCCCGGTGTCGCGCGGGGATCGCGGGCGGACGTGCAGCACCGCCTCGTGACCCGAGGCGGTCGGTTCGAGGATCAGGACGCTGCCCGGCTCGGTCCCACCCGTCAGGTACGAGAACGCGGTGTGCGGCCGGAACCGGTAGTCGCAGTCGTTGCTGCGCACCTTGAGGACGCCTGAGGGAACGACGAGCCGTTCGCCGGGGAAGCGCGCGGACAGCCGGTCGCGCCGCTTGGCCGCCCACGGCGCGATCGACTGCGGGGCCGGATCGGCTCGCGGCGAGGACTCCCAGTTCCCCATGAGGAACTCGGCGAGCGCGGAGGAGACCGGAAGGTCGTGCGAACCCGTGTGCGGCGGCTTCTTCGTCGTCATACCGGGATCGTAGGGAGCAAGGGGCCGGCCCGCCCCATACCGTTTTTCCGCCGCACGCATAACACGAGGTGGAGACCTACTCGGCGCCCCGCCCTGACCGTCAACTGCCTCTGTGGGCACGGATCGTCAACTGCGTCTGCGGACACGGATGTTATGGCCCGCCCCTCCATTGTCGTATCCCTCAGTCCGTTGTCACTGGCCACTGTGAGTGGGACGTTCCCCCCACGCTCGCCGCTCGTGCTCGAAGCGACCCCCACTCACGAAGGAGCATTGATGCGTCGTCGACCTGCCCTGCCCGGATTCCGTCCCGGAAGTCCGTCCAGGTTCGCGTCCAGATTCCTGGCCGTCAGCCTGGCGGTCAGCGCCCTGATAGCAGGCCTGCCGGCCGTACCGGCCCTCGCGGCAGCCGGACCGAAGGCCGTCGCAACGGCTGCTCCCACGACCACCGCGGTGACCGAGCCCAAGCCGCGCGCGCTGTCGCCGCTCGGCGCGAACACCGCTGCGTCCGACCAAGCAGACGTCCAGAGCGGGCGACTGGCAGCCGCCCATGTCCGGCCGCTCAGCCCGCAGTTGCCGCAGCCCTCCTCGACCTCGAAGGCCGTGCGACCTCCCAAAGCCCCGCAACACGCGGCAGCCGCGTCGTGCACCCCGGCCGATTTCGGCACCCGTACCGGATCCGAACTGGTCGCGTACATCCAGGACTCGACCACCGACTGCATCAACACGCTGTTCGGCATCACCGGCACGGACGCCCGCAACGTGTTCCGCGAGGCGCAGATGGTGACCGTCGCAGACGCCTTCCAGGACGCGTCGCAGACGTATCCCGGCGACAACTCCACCCAGGTGTGGCAGCTCGTGCTGTTCCTGCGCGCCGGCTACTACGTGCAGTACAACGACGTGGCCGACGTCGGCGACTACGGCCCGACCCTGGCCGCGGCCATCGCCTGCGGACTGGACGCGTTCATCGCCAACTCCCACTTCATGGATGTCAGTTCGGAACACGGCAACGTCCTGGGCGACGTCATCATCCTGACGGACAGCGCCAACGAGCAGGCCCGCTACCTGGACACGTACCAGCGAGTGCTGAACGCCTACGACAGCTCCTACGACGCCTACTGGAGCATGGACACGGCCGTCAACGACGTCTTCACCCCGCTCTTCCGCGGCCACTTCAATCCCGCGTTCATCAGCGCGGTCACCGCCGACCCGAGCATCATCGACACGCTGAACTCATTCACCCTGAACCACATCTCGATGCTGAGCGGGACCTGGTACTTCATGGCCGCCAACGCCGGAACCGAGACGGCGCGCTTCCTCGACACGGCCGGGCTGGACGACAAGGTGCGGCCGATGGTGAAGGGTCTGCTCGGCGCCTCCTCGATCACCGGCCCGACCGCTCCGCTGTGGGTCGGCGCCGCCGAGATGACTTCCGCGCACGACGCGGCCCAATGCTCGTACTACGACACCTGCGACCTGACGTCCAAGCTCACCGCGGCGGCACTCCCCATCACCTACAAGTGCGATGACGGGCACACTTTCCTGGCCCAGTCCCTGACCGACTCGGCGCTCGCCGAGGCCTGCAAGAGCGTGCAGGGACAGGACGCCTACTTCCACGGCATGGTCAGGGACAGCGGGCCGGTCGCCGACGACCGCAACACCACCATCCAGATCGTCGTCTTCGCGAGCCCCAGGGAGTACCGGACCTACTCAGGCTGGATCTTCGGCAACAGCACCGACAACGGCGGCGAATACCTGGAGGGCAACCCCGCCGACCCCGACAACCAGGCCCGCTTCGTCGCCTATGTGAAGAGCGTGGGCGACGGCTTCCCGGCGGACATCTGGAACCTGAACCACGAGTACACCCACTACCTCGACGGCCGCTACGACATGTACGGCGACTTCTCCGCGGGCCAGACGGTCCCGGACATCTGGTGGATCGAGGGCTTCGCCGAGTACGTCTCGTACAGCTACCGGGGCGTGCCCGACACCGAGGCGCTCTCCGATGCCGGGAAGCACACCTACGCCCTGAGCACCCTGTGGCAGAGCACGTACGCCAACTCCGACCTGACCCGCACCTACCCGTGGGGCTACCTGGCCGTCCGCTACATGATGGAGAACCACCCGGACGACGTGCAGGCCATGCTCACCAAGTTCCGCACCGGCGACTACACCGGAGCCTATGCGGTCTACAGCACCGGCATCGGCACCCGTTACGACGCGGACTTCGCCGCCTGGCTCGACACTTGCGCGGCCGGCGCCTGCCGGGGGAGCGGCAGCGGACCGAGCGCCGACGGCTGAGCGAGCCGCGGCCTGCCCCTGCCTCTCCCTGTCACTCCGCGGCCTGCCGAGGCGGCGACGCGTGGAGGTCGAGTTGATCGAGCGGCCCGCCTTCTACCGGTAGGCCGCACAGGGAACGGGAGAGGGCGGTACCGGACCGGTACCGCCCTCTCCCGTTCGTTCCTCGTCATGCCGTGGCCGGCAGGACCGTACGTGGCCGTACCGGGAACCCGGCCGCCCGGTAGCAGTCGTCGATGAGCCGCATCGTGGTCAGCGCGTCGGCGGCGTCGAGCGTCAGCGGCGTCCCGCGCCGCAGATGGGCGGCGAAGGCCTCGAGTTGGTAGGTGTACGAGGACCGGCGGCCGAGTTCCTCGGTGCGCTCACCGGCGGCCGTACGGACGGCGACCCGGTCGTCCAGATGCGGCTGCACGAAGTTCACCGCCGTGGCTTCGCCGCGCGAACCCACGACACGGCAGCTCATCTGCCATGTGTGGTGGGCCATGTGGCAGCGGGCGCTGCCCGTGGCGCCGCCCGGGAACTCCAGATCGACGTCCAGCCACTCGTCGACTCCCGCCGCCCGAGCCTTCTCACCGCCGCGCGCGGCGACCAGCCGCGGCGCCCCACCTGCCCACGGCGCGAGCATGCGTTGAGCGTGCAGGCTGTAGCACCCGAGATCCATCAACGCGCCGCCCGCCAACGGGAGTTGCCACCGTACGTCGTCGTCAGGTGGCGCGGGCATGGCGACCGTCGTCTCGACGTGCCGGAGGTCGCCCAACTCCCCGCTGTCCAGCAGCTCGTGCAGGCGCCGGGTGACTGGGTGGAACAGGTAGTGGAAGCCCTCCATGAACACCGTGCCCGCCTTGGCGACGGCCTCGTGGACCTCGGCCGCCTCCGCCGCGTTGCTCGCGGACGGCTTCTCGGTGAGGACGTGCTTGCCCGCCTGGAGGGCGGCCAGGTTCCACGGCCCGTGCAGACTGTTGGCCAACGGGTTGTAGACGACCTCGATCTCAGGGTCGGTGACGAGCGAGGCGTAGGAGTCCGCCACCCGCTCCACGCCGTGCCTGGCGGCGAAGGCCTCGGCCCGGTCGCGGCCGCGGGCGGCTACCGCGACCAGGCGGTGGCCGGTCGCCCGGGCCGGTCCCACGATCGACAGCTCGGCGATCCGGGCCGCGCCCAGGACTCCGATCCGCAGGGGTTCGTCCGTCATCACTTGCGCACCTCGTCGAGTCGTACGGGCCGGTGTTCACGCAGGGACAGGGTGCACGCCTCGGCGGTCAAGCTCGCCTCGATGGCGTCCGCGACCGTGCAGGGGGAGGTACGGGTGCCGGCGACGACTTCGGTGAACGCGGTGAGTTCGGCGCGGTAGGCGTCGGCGAACCGGTCCATGAAGAAGGTGTGCGGCGTTCCGGCCGGGAAGGCGGTGCCCGGTTCCACGGAGCGCAGCGGCAGCCTGTCCTCCAGGCCCACCGCGATGCTGTCCTTCATACCGTGCAGCTCCAGGCGCACGTCGTGACCGCGGGCGTTGTGGCGGGAGTCGGAGATGACGGCGATGGTGCCGTCGTCCAGGGTGAGCAGGGCGGACGCCGTGTCGACGTCGCCCGCCTCACGGATGTACTCCGCGCCGCGGTTGCCACCGGTCGCGTAGACCTCGACCACCTCGCGGCCGGTCACCCAGCGCACGATGTCGAAGTCGTGCACGCCGCAGTCGCGGAAGATGCCGCCGGAGACGGCCACGTAGGCGGGTGGCGGCGGGGCGGGGTCGAGGGTGGTGGACCGTACGGTGTGCAGGTCGCCGAGCTCACCGCTCAGCACGGCCCGGCGCGCGGCCGCAAAGCCCGCGTCGAAGCGTCTGTTGTAGCCGATGTGCACCTCGACGCCGCTGCCCTCCACCGCACGCAGCACCTCCAGGCTCTCCTCGACCCCGCGGGCCACGGGCTTCTCGCAGAAGACGGGGATGCCCGCCCGCACGGTGGCGAGGATGAGGTCGGGGTGCGCGTCGGTCGCGGCGGCGATCACGACGCCGTCGACGCCGGCGGCGAGCAGGGCCTCGGGGGAGTCGGTGGCGGTGGCCCCGAAGCGCTCGGTGGCCGTGGCGACGGCCGCGGCCACCGGGTCGGTGACCACCAGGGAGTCCACCCCGTCCAGCCCGGCGAGGGTTTCCGCATGGAAGGAGCCGATGCGGCCCAGCCCCATGATTCCTATGCGCATGAGATGCGTGCTCCTTCTGCCCGAGGGCGGCTCGGTCCTGACCGCCGAAGACGATCCGGTCCCAGTGGTGGGCGGGGGCGGCGTTCGCGCGTCAGGCCGGCGAGAGCGGCCTTGGCCGCGGAGCACGGCGCCAGGCGGGGCGGGCCGCCGTGGG
>LRTP01000267.1 GCA_001550305.1 Streptomyces diastatochromogenes | reverse complement strand
GCGCCCCCGTTGGACGAGCCGTACGCGTCGGCGACAACAGAGCGGTCATCGACAGGGGCCGCCGCCCGCACCGTGACCGAGGCCCTGACCTACCGGGCCCTCGTCGAATGCGCCGGCTGTGGGGTGCCCGCAACCGCCCCCGGCGAAGACCTCTGCCCGGCCTGCCTGGGCTGGCCGCTGTGCCGCACCTGCCCGGGCCCGACTCCCGGCGGGCCCACCCCGACGGCGACGGCCGCTGCAGGACCTGCGCCTCCGCCTGACCGACCCACTGGAAGAAAGGAAGAAGCCCGTGACGGACACGCTCCGCACACCACCACCAACGCCGACCGCGGCCGCTCAGCACCGGCGCCTCTTCACCCTTGACCCGGGTCGGTGGGAGGCGGAACACTCACGCGCCCTGCGGACGGGCCACGTCCGCGACCACACCGGGGCCCCTGCCATCCCCGGGTCCCTGCGGTTCTCCGCTGCTGCTGTTGCCCTCATCAGCCTGCTCGCAGGCCTGTTTGCGATGGGCAACGGCGTTCCCGTCGAGGCCGCGCTGCCGGGAATGGTGCTCGCTCCGCTGCTCGCCGAGCACCCTGCCGCGCTGGTTAGATGCCCGGGCCCGAGAACACGTCCGCAGTGTCGAAGGCGACGGCGCCTGCTGCTACTTGCAGCGCCTCGCCGCCCTGCACACCTCCCTCGTCCAGGCCGCCGCCGGCCTGCTCCAGACCCAGGACACCCGCTCGGCCTCGGCCGACCTCATCGCCCGCGAGCGGCTGATGGTCCAGCTCGCCGACCAGGTCACTCCGAGCCTGCGCACCCACACCGAGGACGGGCCAGCCGACGCGGACCAGCCCGGCTGGCATGAGCGGCCGTTGGGCCCGTACCCGCCCGGCTTCAAGCAGACGGCACGGCCCTTCTGTCTCCCCTCATCTCGATCCTGCCCAGCCGGCACAGGACACGGCAGACTCGCGACCTGCGCCGCAGCACAACGATCTCTTTCTCCAGCCGCGCTACACCGTCGACCTGCCGCCGCTGGACGAGGAGGAAGACACCTTCTCCCCGCCCCCGCCCGCACAAAAGCGGCGCGGAGCCGCACGAGGTCGTTGACCGCAGACAGTCCCGCGCGCGAAGCCTCGGCGATATCCGTGAACGAGGTGCTCAAGTCGGTACCGTGCCAGCCCTGCAACCGGCCCGCGCCAGCGAGGAACCGGCAGCGGGTCGCGTACGTCGTGGACGGTGGTCGTGATCCGGTCGGCGAGGCCGGATCCCCCAGGCGGCTGCGGTGAGTTGTTCCAGGGCGGTGGCACTGAAGTCGGTGGCGTGCACGGTGAAACCCTTGCGGACAAAGAACAGGGCGTCCCGGCCGTGCCCCGCGCCGAGTTCGAGCACCGTGCTTGCGCCGGCGGCACGGAAGACCTCGGCGGCATGACGTGCGGGTTCGGATGGCTCCGTGCCGTACATCTGCGGGTGCTGGGTGTAGGTCGCCTGCCAGTGGGCGCGCTGGGCATCGGCCACGCGCTTGTCGTTCGGGTTCTTCTGATCGCCCATGTTCGCCTCGTCGGTGCAGTGGGGGAGGGTGCCGGTGCCCGCACCGGCACCCTCCCCGGGGAGTGTCAGTTCTTGCCGAGGAGCTTGTTCATCTCGGCGATCTCGGCGGTCTGCGCGGTGCTGATGCCGTCGGACATGGACGTGGCGGGACCGTATTCGCCCTTGTCCTTCTCGGTGGTGGCCATCTCTATGGCACCCTTGTGGTGCTCGATCATCATGGTCAGGAACATGGTGTCGAAGTCCGCGCCGGACGCCTTCTCCAGCTTGGCCATGTCCTTGCTGTCCATCATTCCGGGCATGTCGGAGTGCGCTGAGTGGTCCATGCCGGGCATCGACTCCATCGAGCTGTCAGACGTCGTTACGTCCTTGCCCCAGGACTTGAGCCAGCCGCTCATGGTCTGGATCTCCGGGTCCTGGGCCTTCTCGATGCGCGCGGCGAGGTCCTTCACCTCGGCGGAGGAGGCTCGGTCGTCGGCGAGCTTCGCCATTTCCAGGGCCTGCTGGTGGTGCGGGATCATGCCCTGCGCGAAGGAGACGTCCTGGGCGTTGTGCGCTGCGGTGGTGGCGTCGGCGCTCGCGGACGAGGACGCGGAGCTGTGGCCCTCGTGCCCGCTGCTCGCGCTGTCGCTGCCGTTGCCGCAGGCGGCGAGGACGAGCGTGGCGGTGACGGCCGTAGCCGCGAGAGTGGCGCGGCGGGTGAGGGTACGGGTGTTGCGCATGCGGGAACTCCTGCTGTGGGAAAGGGATCTGGATGTGCCGAGGCGCACCGCGTCGCTGAGCAGTGGGCGCGGTGGCGCGCGGTGTCTAGATCCGCAGGAGTTGGAGTTCCGCCAGGGACGGTGGGGCGCGGGCGCCGTCCGGGGCCGGAGCCGCGTACGAGCACACGGTGTCGGCACGTACCGGTACGGCTACTGGGTCGGGAACGAGGGCAGGCAATGCCGGCCCGTCGGTCACTGCACCTGACAGGCAGGTCGAGTCGGCGTGCTGGAGGTGGCCTCCGCCGCAGTGGCCGTCTCCGGGGCAGTCATGAGGGGCGCTGACCGCCGCCGCCATGTGCTGTCGCTCGGCGCGTTCGTGTTTGTGGAGGCCACCGCCGGGAGCCAGGGCGTGCATGCCGAGCAGCCCTGCCAACAGTCCGAGCACGAGCAGCGCCCGCCACCGCCCGACAGGCGGTCGCGGAGGGTGCTGCTGCGGGCTCGTCATCGGGCTCATCCCAGATAGGCGTGAGACATCGGTTCAGTGATGGTGTCCGTTGTACATACGGTCGCCGCCGTGCTCGTGTTCAGCGTGATCGGGTGAGTCGTCCATCATCTGCAGCATCGCTGGGCCGCCGGTGCGTCAGAACCGTGCGACCAGACCCGCGGCCAGCAGCAGGAACGCGATGTTGAGCCAAGTCGTGTAGTTCCAGGTGATCCCTATGTTGGTGGAGGCGATATGTTGGTGGAGGCGATCTCGAAGGCCATGGCCGCGGTGAAGTCGGCGCCCTCCGGCAATGGACAGAGCGTGCCCCTCCGCTTTGGCGACCTTCGCTTGGGCCGTGGCGTGAGCCGCCTTGGCGCCACCCAACTCCCGGCCGGTCAGTCATCCGTCTGTGCCCGACGAAGCGACGTCTGCTTGCTGATGAGCCGGCACACGTCTCCTGCACCATCGGATGCGCCATCTCTTGCTACAGCCCTTTCGACTTCGGCTGCCCTCACCAGAATTCACGGCTCGCATCACCGCTGGTCATCCCACGATTCTTCCGTGGTCGGGGGCCTGACTTCCCCCTCAGCAACCCCCTGCGCCCACCGCACACACGCAAGTGAGAGAAGAAGGGAGGGGCGGGGACAGGGCGCGCTGCCTCGGCGGATCCGGGCGGCCGCAGGTCGCGGCGCGTCGGCAGGGTCTCCGCGCCGCAGGCCGCTCGCGTGACACCTGCTGAGGGAGACACACGTGGCAGCCCCTCTATTTGCCCGCGGTCACGGCCCCGCGGAGTGCTCCGTCGCGGTGACGGAGCCTGCATCAAACGCACCTGGCCGCACATGCCCCGGATCTGCTGCGGCCCGCCGGGTGAGATGGCTAGAGCGTGTCCGGTAGATCGCAGTCTGGACTGCGCCGCAGCCCCTCGGCTGTACGGGTAGTACGCGTTGTTAGCCTCAGCCCGTGGTAGTCGCTGCGTGTGTGGTCACGTAGGGGCCACGGGGAACCGTGGGTGGATCCATAGGTCGGTCAGTGGTGAATGCGGTGGAGAAGCCCTTCTTGATGTCTGTCGAGGATGTCTTCTGCCTGCAACAGGGCAGGATGGTCATGCTGACGGGCCGGATCGAGCGTGGGCGGGTACGCAAGGGTGACGAGGTGGAGATCGTCGGCCTGAGGGTCGGCGCGACCGCCCGTGTGGCGGACATCGACGCGAGTCACGTACGTATCGACGAGGCCGGTGCGGACATGAACGTGGGGGTGCTGCTGCGTGGCATTGCAGCGGATGCGGTGGAGCGGGGCCACGTGCTTGCGACTCCGGGTTCGATCAGCGCCCACGCCTGCTTCGCTGCGGACATCACCCTGCTGTCGGAGGAACAGGGCGGTGCGGGTGTAGTGTCCGGCGATCGTCTTCGCTTCCACACCCGCAGCGCCGCAGTGTGGGGCAGTGTCACGCTTCACGGGGTGGATGTGGTGCGGCCCCTTCACGGGGCCGAAGTGACAGTCACCCTCGAAGAACCCGTTGCCCTGGAGGAAGCCCAGCCTTTCGCATTCCGTCAGCGCGGTCGTGCCGCTGGCTCCGGCACCGTGACTCGACTCCCGCGCTGAGCTTCACGAACGGAGCCAGAGCCGGATTGCTGCAAGGGTGACCGTGTCTTGAAAGACAAACGCCCGCTTGTCGAAGCGTGTTGCACCAGCTCTGTAGATCTTCAGCTTGCCGATCAGTCGCTCGACTTCGTTCCGACGGGCATACCGCTCCTGGTCAAAGCCGGTGGGCCTGCCGCCCGCACTTCCGCGGCGGCGCCGGTTGGCCTGCTGGTTCTGAGGCTCCGGGATCGTGTGGCTGATCTGGCGCCGACGGAGGTAACGGCGGTTGCTGCGTGAGGAATACGCTTTGTCCGCGCTCGGATGGTCCGGCCGCGTGCGCGGATGCCCACCGCCCACTCGCGGTACTCGAACGCGCTCCAGGACCGGGATCATCTGCGGCGTGTCACCCCACTGCCCCGGCGTGATCAAGAAGGCAAGGGGCCGCAGACCGCCCTTACCAACCAAGTGAATCTTCGTGGTGAGTCCACCCCGGGAACGCCCCAGAGCCTCGTCATCACAGTGCCCGCGCGCTCGCGTGCGTCTGCCCGGGACGCGCGCGGCCCGGCGGCGGGCGCCGCCTGCATGCTGGTGAGCGCGGCACATCGTCGAGTCCACGCTGGCCATGCTCCAGTCGATTCGCCCTTTGGCACCCGCACCGGCCTGCACAGCCTGCAAGATCCTCTCCCACGTGCCGTCCGCCGACCATAGGCGGTGCCTGTCGTGCACGGTCTTCCATTTCCCGAACCGCTCAGGAAGGTCTCTCCAGGGAATGCCTGTGCGCAGCCGGAACAAGATCCCATTGATTACCACGCGATGGCTCTTCCATCGTCTGCCCCGGCCCGTGCTCTTCGGCAGATGCGGTTTGAGCAGCACCCACTCCGCGTCAGAGGTATCACCCCGCCCCACGCCGAACAGAACGACCCGAACGACCGTCTGTCACACGATTCATCGGACACGCCCTGGACCGGGCAGCGGAAGTCAGGTCCTCAGTCGTCGCGCATCAGGTTCGGTCCCAGTACGCGATCTCTTGTGAAACGACGTCCGCAAGGAGTAGCACGGGACCTCGGCCCCGCCAGAGGCTCGGTACGGGATCCCGGTAGCGTCACCGGGACACGCACCTCGGAGGAGAGCACCCACTCGTGAACCTGGGGATCATCGGGCAGGCAGCCGGGCTGTTCGCCGTGACCAACATCGACGACATCCTGATCCTGGCGCTGTTCTTCGCCCAGGGAGCCGGGCACCGTGGCTCCACCCGCCGCATCGTGCTCGGCCAGTACCTGGGTTTCGCCGCGATCCTCGCCGTGGCGGTGGCCGCCGCATTCGGCGCCACCTTCCTGCCCGAGGCCGCCATCCCCTATCTCGGTCTGCTGCCGCTCGCGCTGGGCCTCAAGGCCGCCTGGCAGGCGTGGAAAGACCATCGAGAGGGTGGTGGGGGCGAGGAGGAGCAGGCCAAGGAGGGCGGGCCGAGCCCGCTGGAGGTCGCTGCGGTCACCTTCGCCAACGGCGGCGACAACATCGGCGTCTACGTGCCCGTCTTCGCCACCGCCGGCATCGGCGGGATGGGCGTGTACGCCGTGGTGTTCCTCGTGCTGGTGGCCGTGTGGTGCTTCGCGGGCCGGTTCTTCGCCACCCGCCCGGTCGTCGCCAAGGCCCTCGCCCGCTGGGGCCACATCCTGCTGCCCCTGGTCCTGATCGCCATCGGCCTGCTCATCCTCATCGAGGGCGGTGCCTTCGGCTGGTGATTCGGCTGGCACCCACCGTTCGAAAAACCGGCGACATCCAGGTGCCTCCCAAACTGGCGTACAAGTGCTGTCCATCCTCCCATCCTCGTGACCAAGGCCACGGGGGCGTGCCGGCCGACCGACCTTGCGGTGGAGCGGTCCGGACCACGACGGGGGATGGGCAGTGCCGGTTTCTGAGCCCCATAGCGTCACATGAAGGCGTCACGGCGTGACGCCTTCTGAACGCGATTGCCTCTGGCGATAGGCCCGGGTGCGGCACCTCGTTTCACCTGCGCGGCCACGGTCCGTTCGGATTCTGACCGGCACCGTCGAGGGCGTACTCACGCGCCGGCCAGTCAGCCCTAAACGATCACTCGACCTTCGGTGAGAAGACCTGGCGGTTACCAGCCTCCGGGTGACAACGCTGTGTGCTGGTGGGGGAGTGGGGCAGGCGCTCTTCATGCGACTTCCCCAGCGTCATACCTCCTGGCGTGCGTATAGCGTGCCGACGACCGTCTGGCCGGCCTGCGACGAACCGGTGGGCTCCCGTGCCGTCCCTGACATGTCTGAGCGGATAGAGCGGCTTGAGCACGAGAACGAGCAGCTCAGGCATGCGATCGAGAGCCGCCGGTGATCGATTTGGCCCGGGGCGCTGATGCCCACCTTCGGCTGTCCGGCCGAGGACGCGTGGGAGATCTTGGTGGAGGTCTCCCAGACTTGGTGGAGGTCTTCCAGAACAGCAACGTCAAGCTGCGTGTGGTGGCCGATGTGATGACCGCGGCGGTGACCGGGCCGGAGCCGATGCCGCCTGACCTGTAGAACCATCTGCAGACGGCCGTGGAGACGTGGCGTTCGCGTGAGCATGAGCCCGGGGCGGGCGGGCAGTCGTCCTCAGCCGGACGGGGAAGGGCCATGACACCTGGGGAGGTCGAAGGGTCCTTCCCTGCCGATGGCGTGCGGTGTCACCGGGCCTCGGCACGTTCGGCCTGTCTCCGGTCTTGGACTCCCTGCCGCCGCGGTTACCAGGCCCGCGCGTGTCCCGCTGACTGGCCGTGCTCGTGGTGGGTACCCGGGGCGGTGCAGTCAGCCGGGAAGGACGTGTGTCGTGATCGTTGTTGCTGTTTTGCTGCTGCCCCTGTTGGGGCTTTTGCTGTACGGCATGGACCGCGTCGAGGACAGTCTCACCGCCAGGCCGCCAGAGCCGCGTCATGCCGGCGGCCGCCGCTTGCGGTTGATTCCCGGCGGCCGGGAGCACACTGCTCACCATGCGGCACGCCGACAGCACGAACAACAGTCCCGGGCGGCTTGACCCTGTCCACATCCGCCGCTCAGCGCGTCCCGTAGGTGTGCGAAAGTGTCGACCATCCGCACCGTGACCTCTGGATTCGAGGTTCAGAAATCCGGGACGGGAGCGTTGACCGCTAGGTGTCTTGCTGTCCGTGATCGTGGCTGTCGACCTGCTTCGTGGGCTTGTCATCTGCAGGGGGCGGTGGTGGTGAGGGGAACAGGAGGTCTTCGAAGAGGTCCAGCGCCAGCATCAGGAGCATGAGCATTACGGGCACGAGCAGAGCCAGCACGACCACGATGCCTCCCGACGAAGCGGTGATCACGGGAACGGCGCGACGGCAGAAGGTCCAATGTCAGTGTGGGCTGAATGAGTGAGGGCCGCATGCGCGAGGCGAGGGCGTGTAAGCCGTTCGGGTGACCCCTGTCCGCGTCGGCCTGCTCGCGCAGGTACTGCCACAACGTCGCGCGCAGCACCGCGGTCTCACCGACCACGTTGACCGGGCTGTCCATCGGCCGTTCGTCGCCAGCGAAGACGGTCGTAAGGTCACAGCGGCTCCTGCGAGGGTGTGTCCATGAACACGACACCGGATGGATGACCTATCCCGCCTGCGCATGCTGACGAGCGCGCCATGCTGGAGGCGTGGCTGGATTTTCACCGTGCGACTGCCAAGAACCCCCATCCGGAACGTGTCAGACGATCTGCACTCCAGCCTCCCGCCCTCGACCAGCACAAGCACGCCATCGACCACCCACGCCGGTACCGCTGACCAGGACGGATTCAGGCTGCACAGGTCTCAATGAGGCATCTCGGACGTGGTGTGGTGGCCCATTGCCAAGCCACGCCACGGTCGGCGTCACCGACCTGGCCCTGGACGCGGCAGTGGAGATCGACGTGAGCGCCTCGATCCCCGAGAGCACCAGCATGGCTGGCACTCCCCAAATCGCTACGTGGCCTTCGCTCTGCTCTCGGCCTTTCATGTTCGGTCGTCAGCCTCGGTTGCCGCGCCATTCGTCGTCGCGATGCGTGTGCGGGGCACGCAGGCGGCCCGCTCGTCGCATCGGGTGGGCGCCGGTTGCCACGGTCCGGTCGGTGGCTCTGCTGCTCGTCGGGGTTCGAGGAGATCGACATCGCCGACATCCCCGACATCGCGCATCTCCCCGGGCTGTTGTCGGTCAGCCTGGGTCCGGGAAGGTGCCGAGCCGACTGCTCGTGTCGGTGATCTTTTCCGTCCATGGCCCGTGGCGGGCGAGTCGCAGGCGCCGTTGGCGTGCGGTCGCGATGAGTTGGGCAGCGGCACAGAACAGCCGCAGCCTCCCGCGGCGGCAGCGACCGGCAAGTCAAGGCCTGTGGCTCCGGGTCGAGACAGCGTGACGGCGGTGGTGCCGGCCGGGTCGGCACCACCTGCGGTCACCTCATCACCCCACCGTTCTCGCCCGGGCTACTGGATTCAGGATCGGCCTTCGGAGACGGGTCGTGGTCTCGGACATAGACGGTGACTCGCGCCCCGTTGACATGGGTTGTTCCGTACTCGTGGAAGTGGCGCCGCAGGGTGTTTGTCTTCGCTTCCTCCTGCGGGTTGGTCGGCGAGTGCGCACCCGCCGTGCGGACCGCGACGATCCGGTCGAATTCCAGCATGCGTGCCGCAATGTCCTGGGCGGGAAGCTCGACACCTGCAAGTGTGTTCGACGAAACGGGGTCCTGTGCCAGGGCCAGATCCGTCAGGAAACGGGTGTCCTCGGGGTTGGCCGCGGTCAAGATCCGGTGCTGGCCGAGAGATATGGCCGGCGGGACCCAGCGGGTCATGACCGCCGATATCTGGCCCGATGAACTCAGCAGCGACAAAGCCGCCGCTCTGGGCGTCGCCGCCGATGTCAAGCTGCGGGTCTATGTAGTGGTGCTCCCGTACACGGCCGAGGCAAACACCAAGATCACCGACCGCGTGCTGCTGCGGGCCGGGCTCGTCAGCCTCGCACTGATCGCCGCCGTCGCCTACTTCGCCGTCCGCATCGCGCTGCGGCCGGTCGAAACCATCCGCGTCCTCACCGCCTCGGTCACCGCGAGCGACCCCCGCGAACGCGTCACCGTCCCCGCCACGGGACACGAGATCACCGCCCTGGCCACCACCATCAACAGCACCCTCCAGCGCCTCGACGACGCCGCCGCCCAGCAACGCCGCTTCGTCGCGGACGCCGCCCACGAACTACGCAGCCCCCTCACCACACTGCTGGCCAGTCTGGAAGTCGCGCTCGCCTACCCGGAACGCACCCACTGGCCCGCCGCGGTCACCACCGCCGCCCGCCAGACCCGCCGCCTCCACGCCCTCGCCGAAGACCTGCTGCTCCTCGCCCGCCTCGACACCCGCACCCCCATGACCCGCCCCGACACCGTCGACCTGACGGCCCTCGCCTTGCGGCTGACCGAGCAATACCCCCTCACCGAACGACCGTTGACGCTCACCTGCGACAGCACCGCCCCCGCACACGCACACGGAAACCTCGACGAATACGAACGGCTGCTGCGCAACCTCGTCGACAACGCCGCCCGCCACGCCGCACACCGCATCCGGATCACCATCCGAAACCAGGACGCCTGGGTCGTCCTCACGGTGCACGACGACGGACCGGGCGTGCCCACCGAGGACGCCGAGCGCATCTTCGAACGCTTCGTCCGGCTCGACGACGCCCGCTCCCGCGACCGCGGCGGCACCGGCCTGGGCCTCGCCATCGCCCGCGACCTGGCCCACCGCCACCGAGGCACCCTCACCCTCATCCCCCGGCCCCTCGGAGCATGCTTCGAGCTACGCCTTCCCCGAGCCCCCACCCCGGCCGAGAAATGACGCGCTTCACCGCGGCAGCCCTTCGGAGCCGGAGGACCACCAGATGCCCCCGCCCACCGCCGCTGAGAGCATGACCTCCCCCACCCATGCCACCCCCGTGACCTGCACGTTCAAGATCAACAGAACTCAGTGGGGGAGGGCCACCCACCCCTCCTGGGCCTTCGCCCAGCTGGGGGCATTCATCGCGTCGCGTACAAGGCCTGCCGGGCGGGGGGCGGTGGTGTACGTCGATCCGGCGTACACCTCTCGCGGCTGCGCCGAGTGCGGGCACATCGACAGGGCGAACCGGGTCCCGCAGGCCTGGTTCGCGTGCCGGAACTGCGGATTCGTTGATCACGCAGACCGGAACGGCTCCCGCAACCTCCGCGCTCGTGCGTGGGAATTGCGGCGACGCGGGGCCCCGTCAACGGCTCCTGCCCCACCCCGGAAGCACGAGGAATCGGCACATGTCGTTCTCCCATGCGGCAGGGGCGCCGGCGGGACCGTCCTGGCGTATGCCCCGTGACCGTGCGCGACCGAATTTCCCCCGGTGGGAGTACCCGGGCGGAGCCCAGTAGCATGAGGCACGCATCCCGGGTCGATCATGCCAACCGGCGGCGCACCCGGATCGATCTTGCGAGGAGCGGTCGTGCGTGACATCGCCGTGTTCAGCGGTAGTGCCCATCCCGAGCTGGCGGCAGAGGTCTGCGCCCATCTCGGCGTGCCCCTCAGCCCGACCCGGGTCAGCCGGTTCGCCAACGACTGCCTGGAGGTCCAGCTCCAGGCCAACTGTCGTGAGCGCGATGTGTTCCTCGTGCAACCGCTGGTCACCCCCGTGCAGGAGCACCTCGTCGAACTGCTGATGATGTGCGACGCGGCGCGTGGTGCCTCCGCCGGGCGGATCACCGTGGTCATGCCGCATTATTCGTATGCGCGTTCGGACAAGAAGGACATGCCGCGGATCTCCATGGGCGGGCGGCTGGTCGCCGACCTGCTGGTGGCGGCCGGGGCCAGCCGCGTCCTCGCGATGACGCTGCACTCCCCGCAGGTCCACGGTTTCTTCTCGGTGCCGGTCGACCATCTGCACGCCCTGCGGGAGCTCGCCGCGCACTTCCGCGGTCACGATCTGTCGCGTACGACGGTCGTGTCGCCGGACCTGGGCAACGCCAAGGAGGCCGCGGCCTTCGCCCGGCTGATCGGCGCCCAGGTGGCCGCCGGTGCCAAGCAGCGGTTCGCCGACGACCGGGTGAGCATCAGCTCCGTCATCGGTGAGATCACCGGGCGCGATGTCATCGTCCTCGACGACGAGATCGCCAAGGGCAGTACGGTCCTCGAACTCCTGGAGCGGTTGCGCGAGTTGGGGCCGCGATCCATCCGGGTCGCCTGCACCCACGGGCTGTTCGCGGCGGGCGCGCTCAAGCGGCTGAGCGAACAGGAGGACATCCTGGAGATCGTGTGCACCAACACCGTGCCGGTGCCGGACGAGGAGCACACCGAGAAGCTGCGGATCCTGTCCATCGCCCCGGCGCTCGCCGAGGCCGTGCGCCGCATTCACAACGGTGAGTCCGTCAGCGCCCTGTTCGACGCGCCCCCGAGCGAATAAACAGGAAGAGCGACCCTTCCTGACCTCGTTCCGTACTCGGCACCTCGCTCGGCCCCCAGCCAGGAAGCGGCGCAGCAACGCTCGGCGTCACCCAGGTGATCAGGAGGGCTCGCAGTGGCGAAGGCGAAGTTCGAGCGGACCAAGCCGCATGTCAACATCGGCACCATCGGGCACATCGACCACGGGAAGACGACACTCACGGCGGCCGTGACGAAGGTTCTGCACGACCGGTTTCCCGACCTGAACCCCTTCACGCCGTTCGACCAGATCGACAAGGCGCCCGAGGAACGCCAGCGCGGCATCACCATCTCGATCGCCCATGTCGAGTACCAGACGGAGCACCGGCACTACGCGCACGTCGACTGCCCGGGGCACGCCGACTACATCAAGAACATGATCACCGGAGCCGCGCAGATGGACGGCGCGATCCTGGTGGTCGCGGCGACGGACGGGCCGATGCCCCAGACCAAGGAGCATGTGCTGCTCGCCCGGCAGGTCGGAGTCCCGTACATCGTCGTCGCCCTCAACAAGACGGACATGGTCGACGACGAGGAGATTCTGGAACTCGTCGAGCTCGAGGTGCGTGAGCTGCTCACCGAGTACGAGTTCCCCGGCGACGACGTTCCGGTCGTCCAGGTCTCCGCGCTCAAGGCGCTGGAGGGCGACCCGAAGTGGAGTGCCTCCGTTCTCGAACTGCTCGCGGCCGTCGACGAGTTCGTGCCCGAGCCGGTCCGGGACGTCGACCGGCCCTTCCTGATGCCGATCGAGGACGTCTTCACCATCACGGGTCGCGGCACGGTCGTCACCGGCCGGATCGAGCGCGGGGTGCTGAAGGTCCACAACGAGGTCGAGATCATCGGCATCCACGAGCAGAAGACGAAGACCACCGTCACGGGCATCGAGATGTTCCGCAAACTCCTCGACGAGGGCAGGGCGGGGGAGAACGTCGGCCTGCTGCTGCGCGGGGTCAGGCGCGACGACGTGGAGCGGGGGCAGGTCGTGATCAGGCCGGGTTCGGTCACCCCGCACACGCAGTTCGAGGCGCGGGCGTACATCCTGTCGAAGGACGAGGGCGGACGGCACACGCCCTTCTTCGACAACTACCGGCCGCAGTTCTACTTCCGCACGACGGACGTGACCGGCGTCGTGACCCTTCCCAGGGGCACGGAAATGGTCATGCCGGGCGACAACACCACCATGAACGTGCAGCTCATCCAGCCCATCGCCATGGAGGAGGGCCTGAAGTTCGCCATCCGGGAGGGCGGCAGGACGGTGGGGGCGGGGCAGGTCACCAAGATCCTGCAGTGAGTGAGGGGGAGTCGGCCGAGGTCGGGCCGTCCGGTCGGCGGCGGTCATAACGTGCCCGACGTGGCCTCCGGCTGCCCCAGCGCCGCGTCCAGCGACGCCGAGGGCGGCAGGAGCCGGGCCAGGCCGGTCACCTTGAGGACGCGTAATGTCAGCGGCCGGGTGCAGACCAGGTGCAGCCGGCCGCCCCGGTCGAGAACGCGGCTCCTGGCGCGGTACAGCAGACGCAGCCCGGAGCAGTCGAAGAACTCCACGGGCCGCAGGTCGATCACGATCTGCGGCTCCGGGTGCCCTGTCACGACGTCCAGGTACGGCGTGATCTCCAGCGCCGCGACGATGTCGATCTCCCCGTGGAACTCCAGCACCGTGTGACCCCGGTCCAGGCGGACGCGTAGATGACGCGTGGGCGGTGCGGGGTCGTACGTCACGGCGACATCGCCTCCAACCGGCTGCTGGCCCACTCCTGGTGGCAGGGCCCGCAAAACCGTTCCCTGCTCTGCAAGTTACCCTCGTTGGAGTGAATTCCAGCATGTTCGATTGACATATGTCTGCGATTTGGCGAGCGAGTCGCCCCTCGGGTCGGCCACGCGGATCACGACAGAGCGTGCCACGCTTTGGACAGGGCCTGACGGAACTGATCCGTCTGGTGTGCGCTGAGTTCGCGCACCATGCGTTCCTCCAGCTCACGTACCGCGTCGGTGTACCGCGCCAGCAGCGCGCGCCCCTCGTCGGTGAGCAGGATCAGCAGCTCGCGCCGGTTGTGCGGATTGCGCTCGCGGCGGATCAGTCCACGGTTCTCCAGTGAGCGCACCAGGTCGGCCATCGACTGTGCGGTCACGAAGGAGTCCCGCGCGAGCTGTGCCGCCGAGAGGCCGTCGTGTCGCTCCAGCACGGTGAGTGACGTGTACTGCAGTGCGGTGATCCCCGCCGGCTTCACCAGTTCGTCGAGGTGGGAGCGCACGACGAGCTCCACCTGCTTGACCATGTAGAGCAGGGACGGAGGTGCCTTCGTTACCTGGGTGCCGACCATGGGTTCAGCCTAAGGCATTGACAGGAATCCTGTCCGTAATGAGACTGCGAACCAACAGGAATCCTGTTGGTTGAAATCTTGGCGACCAAGGCTGAGGAGTGGGCAATGACGACCACCTTCGAGAGCGGGCCCGGGCGGCTGTTCATCGGCGGACAGTGGCGCGAGGCGGCCGACGGAGCGCGTACGGACGTGATCGACCCGTCCACCGGCCAGGTGGTCACGACGGTCGCCGAGGCGGGTGCGGCGGACGTGGACGCCGCCGTACGCGCCGCACGGGAGGCCTTCGACCACGGCCCCTGGGCCGGCCTGAGTGGACGGGAGCGGGGCAGGGTGCTGCACCGCGTCTCGGAGCTCATCCGCGAGAACGCCGACGAGCTCGCCGCCCTGGAGAGCCTCGACGTCGGCAAGCCCATCTCCCTGTGCCGCCCCGTCGACGTGCTCACGGCGGCCGACGAGTACGAGTACTGCGCCGCGCTCGCCCAGACCCTGGACGGCGCCACCCGCGACACCCCGCTGCGCGCCTTCGCCTACACGCGCCGGGGACCGCTCGGCGTCGTCGCCGCGATCACGCCCTTCAACTTCCCGCTGATCCTCTCCAGTTCGAAGCTCGCCCCGGCTCTCGCGGCCGGCAACACCGTGGTGCACAAGCCCGCCGACGAGACCCCGCTCAGCGCCCTGTACATGGCCCGCCTGCTGCAGGAGGCCGGGGTCCCGGACGGTGTGGTGAACGTCGTCACCGGCAGCGGACCGGTCGCCGGCGAGGCGCTGCTGCGCAACCCCGGCATCGACAAGCTCGCCTTCACCGGTTCGACGGCCGTCGGCCGGCACGCCGCGAGCGTCGCGGGCGAGGCGCTCAAGCCGGTCACCATGGAACTGGGCGGCAACGCGGCCCACGTCGTCTTCGAGGACGCCGACCTGGAGAAGGCGGTCGGCGCGGTCATCAAGGGGTTCGTCTTCAACACCGGGCAGTTCTGCATGGGAGGCCCGCGGCTGCTGGTGGCACGCTCGGTGTACAGCACCCTGCTGAACATCCTCGCCGACGCCGTCCCCGGCGTCCCGGTCGGCGACCCCCGCGCCCCCGAGACCGTGGTCGGACCGATGGCGGGGGAGAGGCACCTCCGGAAGGTCGAGGAGTACGTCGAACTGGCCCGCAAGGAGGGCGCCCGCATCGTCTGCGGCGGCGAGCGGCTCGACCTGAACGGCGGCTACTACTACAAGCCCACGGTCCTCGCGGGCCTGCCGAACGACTCCCGCGTGATCCAGGAGGAGATCTTCGGCCCGGTCCTCACCGTCCAGCCCTTCGACACCGAGGACGAGGCCGTCGCACTGGCCAACTCCACCCCGTACGGCCTGGCTTCGGGCATCCAGACCACCGACCTCACCCGCGCGCACCGCGTCGCCGACCGGCTCCAGGCGGGCATCGTCTGGATCAACGACTGGGCGATGCTCGACCCCGCGGTCCCCTTCGGCGGGGTCAAGGACTCCGGCTTCGGCCGGGAGTACGGGCCCGAGGCCCTCGCCTCCTACACCAAGGTCAAGTCCGTCGTCGTCTCGCTCGACTGAGCCGCGCACCATCACCAAAGGGAGTTCATACGATGTCCACCCCCACCCGCGCGGCCGTGGTCGAGTCCTCAGGCGCGCCGTTCACGCTCGCCGATGTCGCACTCGACGAGCCCGGCTCCGGCGAAGTCCTCGTCCGCATGGTGGCGACCGGCCTGTGCCACACCGACCTCGGTGTGGCGAGCGGCGGTCTGCCCTTCCCCCTGCCCGGCGTCCTCGGCCACGAGGGAGCGGGCGTCGTCGAGGCCGTCGGACCGGACGTCACCGGCGTGGCCCCCGGCGACCACGCCGTCCTGTCCTTCACCTCCTGCGGCGGCTGCCACAACTGCCGTGACGGGCACCCCGCCTACTGCGCCACCTGGCTGCCGCTGAACCTCATCGGCGGCCGGCGCGCCGACGGCACCAGCACCATCAGCCGTGCCGGGGTCCCGCTGGGCGGGCACTTCTTCGGGCAGTCCTCCTTCGCCGAGCGGGCGCTGGTCGACGCGCGCAGCCTGGTAAAGGTCGACCCTGATGTGCCGCTGGAGTCCATCGCCCCCCTGGGGTGCGGGGTGCAGACCGGGGTCGGTGCGGTTTGGAACGTGCTGAAGCCCAGGCTCGGCGACACCCTCGTCGTGCTCGGTGCCGGAGCGGTCGGCCTGTCCGCGGTGATGGCCGCCGCCCTGACCCCCGCCACGAGGATCATCGCGGTCGACCGGGTCGCCGAACGCCTCACCCTGGCCAAGGAGTTGGGTGCGACGCACACGATCGACGCGGGCGAGGCCGACCTCGGCGAGGCCGTCGCGCTGCTGACGGACGGTCACGGTGCCGACGGTGTCGTCGAGACCACCGGCAGCGTCGCCGTACTGCGCCAGGGCGCCGACGCGCTCGCCGCGCGCGGCACCCTGGTCGTGGTCGGCGCGCCGCCCTTCGGTACCGAAGTCGCCCTGGACGTCAACGGGTTGATCCCCGGCAGGCGGATCGTCGGCCTCACTCTGGGGGACGGCGAGACCCAGACCTTCATCCCCGCGCTGGTCCAGCTCGTGAAGGAGGGACGGCTCCCGCTGCACCGCCTGATCAGCCACTATCCGTTCGCGGACATCGAGCAGGCGGTGCGGGACATGAAGGCGGGCAAGGCGATCAAGCCCGTACTGACCTTCTAGTCGACAACCCGTACTTGCCCTCTAGTCGACCGTGAGCACGAGCTTCCCCGTGGTCCGGCCGGTGTCGCCGAGCGCGTGTGCCTCGGCGGCGTCGGCCAGCGGGAACGTCCCGGCGATCGTCGCGCGCAGCTTGCCCGCGTCGACGAGGTCCGCGACCGCCCGCATGCCCGCGTGGTCCGCCTCGACCAGCAACCGCGCCGCCCGCACACCGAGCGCCGCGGCTTCCTTGTAGAGCTCCTCACGGCCCATCGGCAGGATCGACACCACGATCCCGCCCTCGCGCAGCACACGCAGCGAGCGGAAGGTGTTCTCCTCGCCGATCGTGTCCAGGACGACGTCGACGTCCCGGACCGCCTCGGTGAAGTCGGTCTCCCGGTAGTCGATCAGCTCGTCGGCACCGAGGTCGCGCAGGAACTCGTGCTTGCCCGCGCTCGCCGTGCCGATCACATACGCGCCGCGTGCCTTGGCGATCTGCACGGCCACATGCCCGACGCCGCCGGCCGCGGCGTGGATCAGCACCCGCTGTCCCGGCCGCAGATCGGCCGTGTCGACCAACGCCTGCCAGGCGGTCAGCGAGACCAGCGGCAGGGCGCCCGCCTCCGTGTGGTCGATCCCGGCCGGCTTCGGCGCGAAGGAGCGGGCGGACGCGGTCACGTACTCGGCGTGCGAGCCGTGCCCGAACGGGTAGGGCAGCATGCCGAAGACCTCGTCGCCGGGCTCGTACAGGGTGACGCCGACCCCGACCGCCTCCACCACTCCGGAGACGTCCCAGCCCAGCACGAAGGGCGGCTGTCCCAGGAACCCGCCCGTCGCCCGGTGCTTCCAGTCGGTCGGGTTGACCCCGGCCGCCCGCACCCGTACCAGTACCTCGCTCGGCCCGGGCGTCGGCCGATCGATCTCCACTTCCTTGAGTACCTCGGGCCCGCCGAGGACGTCCTGACTGATCGCGCGCATCGTGTTCGCAGTGCTCATGGACCCAGCGTGCCGGGCCGGCGCGCTCCGCGAAATGGCAAGATTGCCAACCTTCGATAAGATCGTGCCATGAGCCGAGTGAAGCGTGTGGAGCGCGTGGCCGTCCTGGCACTGGACGGCGTCTACCCCTTCGAGCTGGGCATCCCCAGCCGGATCTTCGGCGCCGCGGACGGCCGGTACGAGGTGCTGACCTGCACCGTCGACGGCCGCCCGGTGCGCTGCAACGCGGACTTCTCGGTCACCGTCGAACACGGCCCCGAGGTGCTGGGCACGGCGGACACGGTGGTGATCCCCGCGATCGACCCGGCCGCCGTGACCGCGGAGCTCCCCGCCGAGGTCACCGCGGCGCTCGCGCTCATCCGCCCGGGCACCCGCATCGTCTCCATCTGCACGGGCGCGTTCGTGCTGGCGGCGGCCGGTCTCCTGCAGGGGCGGCGGGCGACCACGCACTGGCAGCTGGCCGACGATTTCCGGCGTCTGTTCCCGGAGGTGCTCCTGGACGCGGACGTGCTCTTCGTGGACGACGGCACGATCCTCACCTCCGCAGGTGCCGCCTCCGGCGTCGACGTCTGTCTGCACATCCTGCGCAACGACCACGGCAGTGAGCTGGCCAACAAGGTGGCCCGGCGCTGTGTGGTGCCGCCCTGGCGGGACGGCGGTCAGGCCCAGTACATCGAGCAGCCCGTGCCGGACGCGGCGGCGACCAGCACGGCGGCGACCCGTGGGTGGGCCCTCGCCCGACTGGGTGACCCACTGACCCTGGCCGATCTCGCCGGACACGCCCGCATGAGCCTGCGCACCTTCGCCCGCCGCTTCAACGACGAGGTGGGCATGAGCCCCGGGCGCTGGCTCATCCAGCAGCGCGTCGCCCGGGCCCGCCATCTGCTGGAGTCCAGCGACCTCTCGGTGGACCAGATCGCCGGTGAGGTCGGCTTCGCGACGGGCACCTCGCTGCGCCAGCACCTGCACGCGGCGATCGGCGTCTCGCCGGGGGCCTACCGGCGCACGTTCCAGGCGGCTCGCTGAGCCACGATCGCTCACCGCCCCCCGTACGATCGCTCACCGCCCCCCGTACGATCCCTCACCGCCCCCCGTACGATCGCTCACCGTCCCCCGTGCGAACGATCACCGTCCCTCGTACGAACGATCACCGTCCCTCGTGCGTCGGAGGAGGGACAGCGAGTGTGCGTCGAACAGGGGGCGGGATGCGCAGAGGGATCGTGGCAGCGGTGGCGCTGGTGGGACTGGCGGCGGCGGGGTGCGACGGCGACGGGGTGCGCGAGGACCTTGTCGTCACCGGTACGCCCCCGGCAACGCCGTACGCGGGGCGGCTGGACCTGCCGTTCAGGGAGAGCACGGACGGCAGCGCCCGAGAATTCGAGGAGAGCTCAGGTGCGGCAGGCCGGGCGTTGGAGTGCGACGGCCCGATCCACTCGGGTGGTGGGGGCGACGGGTGGGCCGAGCGTGACGGCGGCTCGACGCCGGAGGAGGGCCTGCACGCGTACTTCGACATGGACCAGCCCGAACTGCCCGATCACGGCTACCGGGTGGAGCGCAGGGCGGCGGGCCGCGTCCTGTTCTCGTACGACGTCGACGGCAGGACCAAGGTCGCCGTTGTCGTCGCCAAGGACCAGCCGCACCGCCCCGGTTGGGGCCCGGAGACCAACGCCTCCTGCGACCCGGCCGAACTCCCCGCGAGTTTCACGGACAACAGGTTCGAGATCTGGACCGACCGGGACGGCCGTCGCCTGCCCACCACGACGGTGAGCAGCTCGACGGGGCCGGAGCACTGCGACTGGGAGAGCGTCCACTTCCTCGCGTTGGGCGGGCGCAAGGACGTCAGGCAGTACGCCCGCGATCCCCGCGGGGTGCTCGGGAGCCACCTGCTCACCGCGGCGTACAAGGGGGACGTCCGTATGCCCGCAGGCGCGCACGACACCCGATACCGCTTCCACGACTGGGCGCTCTGGCTGACGGACGACAAGGCCACGGCGTACGTACGCACGAACCACGGGGTGGAGGCCTGGCCCGCCACGAAGGAACGGGTGGCCTGCAAGTGAGACCTCAGCGGCTCATGTGCAGGGCGACCAGCAACTGCCAGACCTGGTCGGCGACTTCCTCCGGCGTGCCCTCAAGGAGTCCGTGCAGCCAGTCGGCGAGCACCCCCGCGAACGTGGCGGCGACCGCGGAGGCCACCAGCGGGGCGTCCGCGGCGTCCGCGAGGGTGCGCACGG
>LRTP01000266.1 GCA_001550305.1 Streptomyces diastatochromogenes | reverse complement strand
CGCGGCGCTGTGCCCGGGCCGCGCTGTCGTCGAGTTCCCGGGCGGCCTCCTCGTCGACGCCGGAGGCGGCGGCCGCGTGGTGCCAGGCACGGCGGTCGGGATCGCCGACGAGGACGTCGGCGAGCGCCCGGTGGGCTGTGTGGCGTTCGGTGTAGGTCGCGGCCCGGTAGACCGCGGAACGTATCAGCGGATGGCGGAAGCGGACGCGGTCGGCGTCGACGCGGACGAGTCCGGCGCGTTCGGCGGGCAGCCAGTCGTCCGGGGTCGCCCGGTCTCCCACGGCCGAGAGGATCACGGGCAGCTCGGCACTCTCCGCGGCCGCCGCGAAGAGCAGCAACTCACGGGTGGCCGGGGGAAGTTCGGGAAGGTCCGCGGCGAAGATGGCTTCCAGCCGGTCGGTGAGGGGCAGCGTGTCCTCGTGGGCGGCGGCCGGGTCGCGCGCCACGGCCCGGGCGAGTTCGACGAGGGCGAGGGGGACACCCGCCGCCTGTTCGAGGACGCGGGAGCGGGCCCGTCCCGCGGGTGGCCGGGGCTGATGGTCGAGGAGCCGTCCGGCCGCCGCCGGGTCGAGCGGCTCGATCGTCAACCGATCGACCTGACGGTCGAGTTGTGCGGGTACGGCGGTGTCGCGCGCCGCCAGGAGCAGGGCGACCGGCTCGTCTTCGAGGCGTCGGGCCATGAAGGCCAGGACGTCGAGGGTGCCCAGGTCCAGCCAGTGGGTGTCGTCGATCACCAGGAGGAGCGGGCCGTGCTCCGCGACGTCGGAGAGCAGGGTGAGGGCGCCGAGCGAGGTCAGCAGGGGGTCGGAGACCGTCGGCGTGCCGTCGTCGAGTCCGAACACGCCGAGCAGCGCGGCCCGCTGGCGTGCGGGCAACCCCTCGGCCAGGTCGAGGAAGGGTCGCAGCAGCTGGTGCAGTCCGGCGAAGGGGAGGCCCGACTCGCCCTCACTCCCCCGGCAGCGCAGCACCCGTACCCCGGACCGGCGGGCCATGCGGGCGGCGGCGTCGAGGAGGGCGCTCTTGCCCGCGCCGGGTCCTCCCGTCATCAGCAGGGCCCTGCTCCGCCCCGTCGTGAGAGCGTCCACCAGCCGTGACAGCAGGGCCAGTTCGTGGTCCCGGCCGACGATCCACTCGTCACCGAGCGGCGTCATGAATCGGACCCGGGGAACACCTCGGAGGTGAAGGCGAGGAGGGCATGGGCGACCGCGCCGGGGCTCTCCAGGAGCATCTCGTGCGTACCGTCGATCCCGACGACCCGCACGGTGGTGCGCCGTGCCGCCAGTTCGGCGAGGTCCCTGGCGAGCCCCTTCCCGTACGCCGTCATCAGTTCGTCGAGCCAGGCCAGGCCGGGGGCGGGCGGTACGGGTCGCGCGGCCCGGCCGAGCAGCAGTGGCCGCCGCGTCCGCGCGAAGGCGTCGAAGAGGTCGAAGAGGTCGAGCGCGTCGACGGCGGCCAGCATCTCCAGCGCGAGCGCGCGTTCGGGGTGCACCTCCAGCCGTCCGTCGGGCGCGGGCCGTACGCTGCGCAGCAGGCCGGCCTCCAACAGCTCGTAGGGAATGCCCAGTTGGTCGGAGAGTGCGCGCTGCTCGGCGAGCAGGTCCTTGAGCCCGTCCGCCGGCAGCGGTCCCCCCGACACCGTCGCGGTCGCCGACTCCCGCACCTGGGTGAGGCGCTCCTCGACGTACACCGGGTCAAGGCCCACGTACTGGTCGGGGCGGCCCCAGCCGTATCCGTCCAGGTTCACCGCGCCGGGCGTGACGTCCGGATGCTCCAGCCCGTACCGTACGGCGATCATCCCGCCGAGCGAGTGCCCGACGGGCAGCGCGCCGGGCAGGCCGTACCGTTCGAGCACCGCCTCGATGTCGTCCAGTACCCGGGGAAGACTCCAGGTCCCCGACGGTGAGAGACCGTGTCCGCGCAGGTCCACGGCGAGCACCCGGTGCCGGGGGACGAGGAGGGGGGCCACGGCGGCCCAGTCGGCGAGCGTGCGCCTGGCTCCGTGCAGCAGAAGCAGGGGTGGGCCGTCACCACCGTGGTCGTGTACGGCCAGTTCGATGCGGTCTCCGGTCATGTCCTGACAATACGGCGTGGGTCAGGGCTCCAGGAGCAGATTGAGCGTCGGCAGGGGGCCGCCCGGGAACTGTTGCAGCCGTCCGCCGGACGCCAGCGGGCCCAGATTGATGACCGCCCACCCCACCCGATCCGCCAGCCGCGTGACGCGCTCGTTGGCCCCGGGGTGGTTTCCCGAGAGGAAGATCACCCGCCGTCCGACAAAAGTGCGCGGATCGGAGCCGAGCACGGCCGGTGTCAGGGTGTTGAACGCCTTCACCAGGCGTGCTCCGGGGACGAGTTCGGCTACGACCTCGCTGGAGGTGCGGCCGTCGAGGTCGGCGACCTTGAAGTCGGGCGGTCCGAGCGGGTTGGTGGTGTCGATGACGATCCGCTCCTGCCAGTCGAGGACGTCCGCGGCGGCCACCGCCTCGTTCAGCCGTCGCCACGGCACGGCGAGGACGACGATCTCCTCCTTGGCCGACTCCGCGACGGTGGCGGGCGTCAGGGCCGGGCCGATCGAGGCGGCGAGGTCCCGCAGTGACTGCGGGCCCCGGCTGTTGCTGATGACGACCTGCTCGCCCGCCGCCACGAACCGATAGGCGAGGGCCTGGCCGATGGCTCCGGCACCGATGATTCCGATGGGCATGAGGTGTCCTCCTCCTTGAGTTCCGCGGCTACGACAAGAGGGTGACGGTCAGCATCACGCCGCAGGTCACAGCGGCGCTTCTGTCATGTGA
Organism: Streptomyces diastatochromogenes; assembly: GCA_001550305.1. Classification (GTDB taxonomy): domain Bacteria; phylum Actinomycetota; class Actinomycetes; order Streptomycetales; family Streptomycetaceae; genus Streptomyces; species Streptomyces mirabilis_D. The sequence goes on along the minus strand of LRTP01000266.1, from coordinate 17,185 downwards.
CTGGGCCGTGTCCGCGACCCGCGCGGGTGTCGCGGGGGCCGCCTTGACGCGGGCGTCGTCCAGGCGATTTGATCCTGAGGTGCCCAGGCGCCGCGCCGGGCACGCAGAGGTGCGCCCAGCCGGTAGCGGACACCGTTCGAGTCCGGCCAAAGTCGCCAGGACCGCGGGAGCGTCCGAGGCGGGGTCGTACCCGCGATCGATGGAGCCGACATTCCCGCCCAACGTGTTTCCCGCGTCACCGGCCTGGGGGCGGCCACCGCCCTGGTGGCGCTCGCGACGCTGGTGAGCTGTACGACCGGGTCTGACGAGGGGACGCCACCCCAGCAGGGTAAGGCCTCCCCGTCGAGCCCGGGGGCCGTACAACTCCCCCCGCTCCACGCGGGCTTCGACTACCAGATCGGCGGCGCTTATCCGCCACCGTCCGGCGTCCGTATCGTCACCCGCGATCGTTCGGACTCGCCCGCGCCCGGCGTGTACAACATCTGTTACGTCAACGCCTTCCAGGCGCAGCCGGACGAGTCGAAGGCGTGGCCGGCCGATCTGCTGCTGCGGGACGCCCACGGCAAGGTCGTCATGGACCGCGACTGGAACGAGGCGCTCCTCGACCTCCGCACGCCGGCCAGGCGCACGCGGGTGGCCGCGCGGGTCAACCGCCTGATCGACGCATGCGCCGACAAGGGATTCGACGCCGTCGAGCCCGACAACTACGACAGCTACACCCGTTCCGGCCATCTGCTGACGGCGAACGACGCCACCGCGTTCATCACGCTCCTCTCGGCCCACGCACACGCCCGGGGGCTGGCCATCGGACAGAAGAACACCTCGGAACTGGCCGGGCTCAGGTCGAGGACCAAGCTCGACTTCGCGGTGGCCGAGGAGTGCGGCCAGTACGACGAGTGCGGCACGTACGCAAAGGCGTTCGACGACCGGGTGGTGGACATCGAGTACACCGACAGCGGTCTGCGCAAGGCCCTCGCCGGCTACGGCGGGCGGCTGAGCATCGTGCGCCGTGATGTGCAGGTGTCGACGCCGGGCAGTGCGGAGTACGTCCGCCGGACGCGCTGACGGACGCCGCGGCGTCCGTCAGGGGTCACCGTGCATACTCGCACCGAAGCCGGGTGGATTCCGGATGAGCGGGTGCGCACGGAGCGGACGTATCAAAGGGCATGTCGACATCCATGGCCAGCAGGCAGGGCGACCACCTGCCCACGAGCACCGCCAGACCGCCGGTCCGGTTCGATCGGCTCCGGCGGCACCGACGGTGGCTGCTCGCGCTGGCGGTGGTCGCCCTGCTGGCCCAGATGGCGGTCGCGATGGTCACGGCGGCCGCGCAGCAGACGCCGACGATCGACGAGCCGGTGTACGTGGGCACGGCGGAGACCTATGTGCGGGAACACACCCTGCACTTCAACCCCGAGCATCCGCCGCTGGGCAAGCTCATCATCGCGACCGGACTGGCGTTCGCCCATCCGCACCTGGATGCCCACTTCACGGGTGATCAGACCGCGCTCGGGCGGCGGCTGCTGTACGAGTCGGGCAACGATCCCTGGCGGGTGATGCTGTGGGCGCGGCTGCCGGTGATCCTGCTGACGCTGCTGTTCGGTCTGGTCGTCCTCGCGTTCGCCCGTGAACTCGTCGGCGCCGTGGGCGGATTGGTGGCGCTCGCGCTGTACGCGTTCTCGCCCGACGTCATCACCAACGGCTCGCTCGCCACACTCGACGTACCGGCGGCCGGTTTCCCGCTGACGGCGGTGTGGCTGGTGTGGCGGGCCCGACGTCGGCGGCTCCTGCTCCACCTCGCTCTCGCGGGGGCGGCGCTCGGCGCGGCGCTCGCCACCAAGATGAGCACCCTGCCGGCGGTGCCGGTGCTGCTGCTCCTGGTGTTCCTCTCCTTCTGGCAGGCACGCCGCACGCCGGGCCTGGGCCTGCGCGCTCAACCGCGGCTCGTCGGCCTGGGTGTGGCGGTGGCGGCCGGTACGGCACTGGTGGCGCTCGCCGTCGTCTGGGCGACCTATCTCGTCGTCGACCCGCAGCTGCGTTGGACGGCTCCCGCGAACCTCCCGGCCGTGCACGGTCTGCGCGGGCTCGTCATCGACTGGCTGCCGGTGCCCCGGCCGTACCGCGACGGGATGCGGATCCAGTTCGGCTTCGAGAACGACGTGTGGACCGGCTTCCTGTTCGGACGGCTCTACCACGGCTCGCTCTGGTACTACCTGCCGGCCGCGCTGCTGGTGAAGACACCGCTCGGCATGATCGCGCTCTGGCTCATGGGCCTCGGCGTGATGGCCGCCGTGCCCCGGCTGCGGCCCGCCGCCCCCTACGTCCTGCTCCCCCCGGCCGTCCTGCTGGCCGTGGCCATGACCGGGTCCCGGGACCTCGGCGTCAGATACGCCCTCTTCGTCCCGGTGTTCCTGGCGGTGGCGGCGGCCGGGGTCGTCGCCCTGCGCCGGCGCTGGGCCCACCTCGTCACGGCGGCACTGGTCGGCTTCGTCGCGATCAGTTCGCTGCGCGCGTTCCCGTACTACCTGCCGTACTCCAACGAGGCGTTCGGCGGACCCTCGCAGACCCGTCTGCGGCTGCACGACTCGAACGTCGACTGGGGGCAGGACCTGGGCCGCCTGGCCGACCGTCTGTCCGAGCGGTATCCGCACGAGCGGGTCTGGCTGGTCTACAAGGGCAGTGGTGTGCCCTCGTACTACGGGATCGAGGCGGCCGATCCGCGCAAGGTGCCGCCGAGCGAGGTGCACGGACTGCTCGCCGTGTCGGACACCGCCGTCGCGAAGGCCGACGGCCGTCTGGCGGCGCTGCTCCACGGCGCCACGCCCATCGACGACGTCGGCCACTCGATCACGATCTACCGCCGCGCGTGACCCCCGGGCGTCACGCGCGAGAAGCGAGCAGGTCCAGGGCCGCTCCCCAGGGGAACTCCGCGCGCAGACCGTCCTGCCCCGGCTCCCCGGAGTAGCGGTCGCCGAACCGGACACCCATCCCGCGCAGCCGCTCGACGCTCCCCCGGTACGCGGGGTGTGACGCCAGCGCGTCGCTCACACAGGGGAGCACGGCGATCGGGACGTCGAGGCCGTACGCCTCGTTCAGCGTGCCGAGCGCGAGGGTGTCGGATATGCCGGCCGCCCACTTGTTGACGGTGTTGAAGGTGGCCGGGGCGACGGTCACCGCGTCGGGGGCCGGGAAGGGGCGCGGGTCGCCCGGGGCCCGCCAGGCGGACCTGATCGGGCGACCGGTCTGCGCCTCGACGGCCGGCGCGTCGAAGAAGCCCAGCCCCTGCGGGGTGGCGATGACCCCGACCTCCCAACTCCGTTCCTGTGCCGCGGTGATCAGTTTGCTGACGTCCCGCGCGACAGCGGCCGCGCACACCACGATGTACAGGAAGGGCTTTTCGGCATGTTCGGTCACGTGGGAACCCTAGTGAACACACGGGATCGCCGGTGGACGCGCGAGGTGCCTAGTGGACCGGGAAGGTGTCCCCGCGTTCGGCTTCCGGGCGCGGGCCGAAGACGCGGCGCTCGTGCTCCTCGATGCGTACGTCGTTGATGCTGGCCTCGCGCCGGGTCATCAGCCCGTGCTCGTCGAACTCCCACAGCTCGTTGCCGTACGACCGATACCACTGCCCGTCGGCGTCGTGCGACTCGTACTGGAAACGGACGGCGATGCGGTTGCCGTCGAAGGCCCACAGGTCCTTGCGCAGGGCGTACTCGTGTTCACGCGCCCACTTGGCGGTGAGGAGTTCGACGATCTCGGCGCGGCCGGTGACGAAGGTGTCGCGGTTGCGCCAGACCGAGTCCTCGGAGTAGGCGAGGGCGACCTTGTGGGGGTCACGGGTGTTCCAGGCGTCCTCGGCCGCCTGGACCTTCTGGACCGCGGTCTCGCGGGTGAAGGGCGGCAGGGGCGGGCGGTCGTTCATGGGGCTGTCCTTTCAGGTACACGCGCATCCGGTCCACGCGCATCACATGAGTGGAGAACGTGCGTTCTCTCTCGTGACTGCTAACGTAGAGAACGTTGGTTCTCACGTCAAGGAGCAGCCCCGCATGGACAGCACAGCCGCCCGCGAACAGGCTCTCGCCGCCGCCCGGGAGCAGGCGTTGGACGCCGCTGAGGAGCTCTTCTACGCCCGTGGCATCCAGACCGTCGGCATGGACGACATCCGCGGCGCCTCGGGGGTCTCCCTCAAGCGGCTCTATCAGCTGTTCCCGGCGAAGGAATTCCTCGTAGAGGCGTATCTCGAGCGGCGCGACGTGCGCTGGCGGCAGCGGCTGGCCGAGCACGTCGACGGGTACGAGGAGCCCGGGCGGCGGATCCTGGCGGTGTTCGAATGGCTGGGGCAATGGTTCGCCGAGCCCGGCTTCCGCGGGTGCGCCTGGATCAACTCCTACGGCGAACTCGGCGCGACCTCACCCCGCGTGGTCGCCCAGGTCCGCGGCCACAAGGGAGCGTTCAAGGACTACCTGGGCGGCCTGGTGACCGACTCGGGACTCCCCGGCGCCCTCACCGACCAGCTGTTCCTGCTGGCCGAGGGCGCCATGGTCACCGCGGGCATCACACGAAGCACGGCGCCGGCCGAGCAGGCGGCCGACGCGGCACGGGCACTCGTCGAGGCCCAGCGGCGATAGAGCCGACGCCCGACGGGGACGGCGGGCTCGCGCCGGCCGTCCCCGCCCAGTGATCTCGGCGCTCGTCGAGTGGTCCTCGGCGTTCGTCGAGTCGTTCTCGGGTCTCGTCGTGTGCTCCTCAGCTCTCGGAGACGGTGATGGCGCCCACCGGGCAGGCCCGCGCGGCCTCCCGGACCAGCGGGTCGCCGCCGCCGTCCTCTCGGCCGGGCAACAGCGCGCTGAAGCCGTCGTCGTCCTGGGTGAAGACGTTCGGCGCGGTCAGCGCGCACTGTCCCGCGCCGATGCAGACGTCCTTGTCGATGGCGATCTCGATGCTCATGGCCGCCAGCCTCTTACCAGGTCACGGGGAGTTCCAGCATCCCCTGGATCGTGTCTCCCGCTTTGAAGGGGATCTCGTCCGCCGGCACGGCCAGACGCAGTCCGGGCAACCGGTCGAAGAGCGACAGCAGGGCGATCTCCATCTCGGCGCGGGCGAGGTTCTGGCCGAGGCACTGGTGGATGCCGAAGCCGAACGCGACGTGATGACGGGCCGAACGATGCCAGTCCAGGGCGTCCGGCTCGGGGAAGGTGCCCGCGTCACGGTTGATGACGGAGGTCGAGAAGACCACGCCCTCGTCGGCGCGGATCGTCGCCCCGGCCACCTCGATGTCCTCGGTGGCCACCCGCAGCAGCCCGTCGGCGATGGACAGGAAGCGCAGCAGTTCCTCCACGGCGGCGGGCATGAGTGTCGGCTCGGCCCGCAGTTCCGCCAGCTGCTCGGGGTGGTGCAACAGGGTGAACGTACCGAGCGAGATCATGTTCGCGGTCGTCTCGTGCCCGGCGACCAGCAGGATCGTCGCCAGGCTGATCAGCTCCTCGCGGTCCACCTTCCCCTCGCGCAGCTGTTCGTGGATGAGTTCGTCGAGGAGCCCGTCCCCCGGGTCCTTCCCCTTGCGGTCGATCAGTGCCCCGAAGTAGGCCTCCAGCTGGTCGCGCGCGTCCTGGGTGTCCGCGGCGGTCGGGCCGCGCAGCAGCCTGCGGGACTGCTCCTCGAAGAAGTCGTGGTCGGCGTACGGGACGCCGAGCAGCGCGCAGATCACCATCGAGGGCACCGGCAGCGCGAAGGCGCTGACCAGTTCGGTGGGCGGGCCCTGCCGCTCCACGGCGTCCAGCAGCCGGTCGACGGTTTCCTGGATGCGCGGGCGCAGGGCCGCGGTCCGTTTCAGGGTGAAGCTCGGCACGAGCATGCGGCGCTGGGTGTGGTGGGCCGGATCGTCGAGCCCGAGCAGCGCGACCCGCCGGTTGCGGGACTGGGCGAACCGTTCCGTGGGCATCGGGAACGCGGGGCGGGTGCGGTCGGAGGAGAGCCGGGGATCGGTGAGCAGTTCACGGGCGGTGCCGTGCCCGGTGACGACCCACACGTTGCGCCCGTCGAACAGGGAGACGCGCGACAGGGGGTGCGCCTCGCGCAGGGCGTCGTAGGCGGTGGGCGGGTGGTAGGGACACGTACGGTCCTGGGGGAAGGCAACGGGTTCTGTCATGAGTGACCTCGCAAGCGATGGTTCCCTCTTGCCGATCTTCATTAGATGCCCCAGGCACCTATAGGAGCCACGCAAAGTTCGGCCAGATGCCCCGGACGGACCATCTGGCCGATCACCGTCGCCGGTCGGGGCGGTCGCCGGGCTCCCACGGGCCTCGGTCGCCGCCCAGGTGCCGTCCGTACGGTGCGTGTGTGGCTCGATCCAACCGCTACCTCCACGGTACACACCCGCTTTCGGTGGCTCGGTGACGTCCTCGCGTAATTCGCTTGCACGGGCGGCTCGACGGCCCCAGGATCTGCCCATGCCCACGATCGAAGCCCTCCTGCCGCCGACCTCCGCCGCCGCTCGTCCGGTGCGGGTCCAGCAGCAGCCCGGCCGTCCGCGGAGGCCCTCGCTTCCCCGGTCGTGACCGCCGCGCTCGTCGCGGGGCTTCTCGCGGGCTATGGCATCGCCATCCCCGTCGGAGCGGTCGCGACCTATCTCGTCTCCCTCACCGCGCGTACGTCCCTGAGAACCGGCGGGTGCGCCGCGCTGGGCGTCGCGACCGCCGACGGGCTGTACGCCCTGGTCGCCGCCCTCGGGGGCGCCGCGCTCGCCGCCGCGCTGCAACCGGTGCTCGCGCCGTTGCGCTGGGCCTCCGTTCTGGTGCTGCTCGCCATGGCCCTACGGGGCGCGGTCGGCGCGGTGCGCCAGTACCGCGAACAGCGGCTCGCGGCCCGGTCCGTACGAGACCCGGTGCGCCCGGCGCGGGCGTACCTGACCCTGCTCGGGATCACCCTCCTCAACCCCACCACCGTGATCTACTTCGCGGCCCTGGTCCTCGGCAGCCGGACGGCCGAGGCGGTGCGCCCCCTGGAGCAGGGGGTGTTCGTGCTCGCCGCGTTCCTCGCGTCGGCGAGCTGGCAACTCCTGCTCGCCGGCGGCGGCGCGCTGCTCGGCCGGGCGCTGACGGGACGACGGGGGCGGCTGGTCACGGCGCTCGCGTCGAGTGCCGTGATCGTGGTGCTGGCGGTACGAATGCTCGTCGCACCATGAGGAGTCGCCATGAGGAGTGGACCTCGCGCACCAGCGGGCCGGATGCGGATGATTCGCGTCCGTGCTGGTGTTGAATCATGCCGAGACAGGATCAGCACGAGCGACGATGGGACGGAAGTCATGCCTCTTGAGGGTGAGTACGAACCCAGCCCGACGCAGTGGGTGCGTGACCAGGTGGAGTTGTACGAGGGCTCCGGCGGCACCAAGGGGACCACGCTGCTGGACACGGGACTGCCGGTCATCATTCTCACGACCCGGGGTGCCAAGAGCGGCAAGATCCGCAAGACCCCGCTGATGCGGGTCGAGCACGACGGACGTTACGCGGTGGTCGCCTCGCAGGGCGGCGCCCCCAAGCACCCGGTCTGGTACTTCAACGTGCAGTCCGATCCGCACGTGGAGCTCCAGGACGGCGCCGAGCGCCAGGACATGACGGCGCGTGAGGTCACCGGTGAGGAAAAGGCCCAGTGGTGGGAGCGCGCGGTCGCCGCGTACCCCCCGTACGCCGACTACCAGAAGAAGACGGACCGCGAGATCCCCGTCTTCGTGCTGGAGTCGACGGACTGACCGACCCGGACCGAACTTCCTCGGAAATCGGTGCGCATGATCCCTCGCGCGCCGGGCACCCGTGCCTCAGGCCCCGCCGCGCTCCCCCGTCGCGGCGGGGCTTTCCGCTGCCACGTTCCCGCGCGCCGCGTCCTGCAGCGCACCCGCGTCGGTGACGTCCAGGAAGATCTGATCGGCCTCCGGGACGGTGTGGGCGACGGAGCGTTTGATGCGGACGGCGATCTCCTCGACCTCCTCGCTGTCCAGGCCCGGCACGAGGTCGATCCGGGCGGCGACCAGCGTCGAGTCGAGGCCGAGCTGCATCGTGAGCAGCGCCTCCACGCTGTCGATCTCGGGCTGCGCCTCCAGCAGGGCCCGGATCCGACGGCTCGCCTCCTCGTCGGCGGCCCGCCCGATGAGCTGTTCGCGCGCGTCCCGGCCCAGCCAGTAGGCGACGCACACGAGGAGCACCCCGATGGCGAGGGAGGCGCAGGCCTCCCACACGACCTGGCCAGTGACCATGTGCAGCACCATGCCGGTAATCGCGAACATGACACCGATCACGGCGGTGCCGTCCTCGGCGACCACCGTACGCAGGGCGGGGTCGCGCATCCCGTCCGCGCCGCCGCCCTGCCGACGCACCTGGTGCAGCGCCCTGAGCAGGGAAGCTCCCTCGGCGAGCAGGGCGACGCCCAGGACCGCCAGTCCGGCCACATAGCCGTGGAAGGACTCCTCGGCGCCGTTCCTCAGCGCTTCGACGCCCTGGAAGAAGGAGAAGCAGCCGCCCATCACGAAGATGCCGACGGCCGCGAGAAGCGACCAGAAGAACCGTTCCTTGCCGTAGCCGAAGGGGTGTCGGTGGTCGGCGGGGCGGCGGCTGCGACGCAGCGCGGCGAGGAGGAACACCTCGTTCATGCTGTCGGCGACGGAGTGAGCCGCCTCGGAGAGGAGCGCGGGTGAGCCCGCGAGGAGGCCGCCCACCGCCTTGGCCACGGCGATCAACAGGTTGGCGCCCAGGGCGACCAGCACGGTGAGGCGTGTCCTGCGGTCCGACGTGTTCGGTTTCCGGTTCACCTCGGCCGGTTTCCCCGGAGTGCTCGCCTCACACTTCGGCGTACACCCACGCCCTCTACCCCGCGCCCGGATTCGGTGACACCGTCGGCCTCGACCGAGAAGGAGGACCAGGTGTCCAAGAAGGTGTCCAAGAAGCCGAGGAAACTCAAACTCCCCCTCGCCTACAAGCCCCTCGGCTTCGCGCTGGGCTGGGCGAGCGGCGCGCTGGCCGGTCTCGCCTTCCGGGCGACCTGGAAGGCGATCCGGCACGAGGAGGACGCGCCCGACGCCCTGGACAAGGACCGCGGCTGGGGCGAGGTGCTGCTCGCCGCGGCCCTACAGGGCGCCTTGTTCGCGGTGGCACGCAGCGCCGCGGACCGTACGGGCGCCAAGGCCGTCGAACGCTCGACGGGGGTCTGGCCGTCCTCGGACAAGGGCGGGCGGGACTGAGGACCGCGACCCGCGCGAGCGCGACTTGGCGCGGTCAGCCTTGTTTGGGTGTGGTCGACGGCAGGAGGCGCAGGGTGAAGGAGTGTCCTGACGGGTCGGCGTAACCGCGTTCCTCGAACGGACCGGACGAGTCCTTGGTCTCGATCGGGCGCCCGCCGAGGCCGACGATCCGGCGTTCCGCCTCGTCCAGGTCGGCCACCTGGAAGTCCAGGTGCACCTGGAGGGAGTTCTCGGGCCGCGGCCAGCTGGGCGGCGTCGCCATCACGTCGCGGCGGAACGCCATCCGGATGCCGTCGACGCCCCTGATCTCCACACGGTTCGCGGTCGCGTCCGTCTCCTCGGCCTCGATCAGCTCGCTGTAGAAGGCGGCGAGCTTCTCGGGCTCGGCGCAGTCCAGTACCACGACGCCTGCGGTGACCAGTGCCATGTGTCCTCCGTACGGGGTTCCGGGCGCGGGCGGCGGCCGCCCGCTGTGTTCCCGGTTACCCCGTAGGACGAATTCAGTCCGCCAGGAGCCACTCCCCGTCGCGCATGAGGTCGCGTCCGGTGAGTTCGTCGGCCTCGCGCCAGGCCTGCACGCGCCGCGGGCTGATACGGAAGTAGAGGTACTCCGTGGTGAGTCCGCGCGGGTCGAAGCCGGTCTTCTCGGCGAAGGCGTCGCCGACTCCGTCCGGCAGCGCGGCGGCCTCCAGCGCCTCGGCGGTTCCCTCGACGAGCACCACGTCACGGGTCGGGCCGATGCCCAGGCGCACCTTGCCGGTCGCGCGCAGGTTGCGGCCGGTCGGACTGGCGGCCGGGATGGCGAGCAGCAGGGTCGTGCCGTCCCAGAGGAAGGACAGCGGGATCAGGTACGGCGTTTCCCCGGCGCCGTCGGCCGTGGACACCCAGCAGTCGACGTCGTTCTCCAGCCGGTGGAGGGTGTCGTGCTTGCGTTGCTTCAGGGAGCGGGCGGGCGGGTTCATGGGCGGGCGGACTCCTGATCTTCTGCTCGGGCGTGGGAAGGATCGGCGTGACCGGCGCGCTCGGTGACCTCTTCCAAGCGGGCCGCCGCCGCGGTCAGCAGCATGTCCAGCGCCACCGGATAGGCGCTGCGGCGCATGTCCACCAGCAGATGACGGGCGGTCGCCGCGATGTGCGGGTGGGTGTCGGCGGGCAGCCGGGCGTACGTCGCCCGCCACACGCCCGCCTCCGCGTCACGTGCGGCGCGCGGAAGCGCGAGGCTCGCCGCGTCGAGGGCGGCGAAGGCCAGGGACTGGTCGACGAAGGCGTGGTAGATCCGCACCGCGTCCGGGTCCGGAAACCCGGCTCGGCGCAGCACGCCGAGGATGGTTTCAACGGCCTCGATCTCGTGGACCCGGCCGGTGACGCGGTAGGAGCTGAGCACCGCGGCCTGCGGATGCGACAGCGCCCCGGCGTGCATCCGCAGGCCGAGATCCCGCAGGTCGGCGCGCCAGTCCCCGGCGGGGCGCCAGGTGCGCAGGGTGCGGCCGATGAGTTCGTCGGCGATGGCAAGGAGCAGGTCGTCGGTGTCGCGGAAGTACCGGTACAGGGCGGTCGGGTCGGCGCCGAGGGCGAGGCCGAGGCGGCGGACGGTGAGGGCGTCGGCGCCGTGCTCCTTGAGCAGCCGCAGCGCGGTCTCGACGATCAGCTCCTCGGAGAGCACGACTCCGGTCTTGGTGGGGCGCCTGCGCCGCCGGGCGGCGGGCGGGACGACCCGGTCGTTCATGGACGTCATGGACTCTCCCTCCGCTGCCGCGCGGGCTCCGCGCCTCCGGTGCCGCACAGGCTCCGCCTCCGGTGCCGCGCTCCGACCTCCGGTGCGGGCACCTTATGTCAACGGCGTTGACCTGTTAAGGCCTCGGGCAGTTTCATTTCCGGTCATCGGGCCGGAATCAGGCCCCCTGGGTGCGATCGGAGCAGGCCATGACGCAGCAGCCCTACGGTGAGGACCCCCCGTCCCTGCGCAAGTCGCTCGGCGTCGTGGACGGCGTCGCCATCGCCGCCTCCAGCACGGCGGCGACCACCAGCATCGGCATCGGGCTGGGCGTGACGGCCGGCGTGGTCGGGCTGCATCTGCCCGCCATCATGCTGCTGGCCTTCCTGCCGATCCTCGGGATCGCGGGCGCCTACAGCCGGCTGAACCGGGTCGAGCCGAACGCGGGCAACGGCTATGTGTGGGTGGGCCGTTCGCTCACCCCCTGGCTCGGCTTCCTCGTCGGCTGGGTGAACATCGTGGCCACGGTGGCGTTCCTCGCGTACACCACGGCCGTGACCGGCTCGGCGATGCTCCAACTGGCCGGTGAGGCCGGCCTGCACACGGTGGCGGGGCTGGTGCTGGACCCGGGTTCCACCGCCCAGACGACCGCGGTGGGCATCGTGGTCCTCGTCGCCGTCACCCTCACCGCGGTCACCGGGGTCAGGACCGCGGCCCGGCTGCAGAGCGGGCTGCTCGTCTTCGAGTACGTCGTGCTGCTGGGCTTCTGCGGCTACGGCATCGTCACCGGTCCGCACCCCTTCCGGCTGAGCTGGTTCGACCCGTTCGCGATTCCCTCGGGGTCGGCGCTGGCGCAGGGGCTGCTGCTGTCGGTGTTCTGCTACTGGGGCTTCGAGGCGGCGTTCACCGTGAACGAGGAGGTGCGCGACCCGCGCGACGCCTCTCGGGCCGGGCTCATCACGCTGGTCACCATGCTGGGGCTGTTCCTCCTCGGCTCGGTCGCCTTCCAACGCGTGCTGTCCGAGCAGGAGTTGGCCGGGCACGGCGCGCAGGGGCTGGCGTTCTTCGGTGACCGGCTCGCCTCCCAGCCGCTGGCGGCGTTGCCCCTGGTGGCCCTGATGTTCTCGGCCGTCGCCTCGCTGCAGGCCGGGGTGATCCCGACGGCTCGCGGGATGTTCGCGATGAGCCGGGACCGCACGCTCGGACCGGTGTGGTCCAAGGTCAGCGCGCGGTACGGGACTCCGGCGACCGGAACGCTGCTGATCGGCGCGCTGGCGACGGTGGTCGCCGCCCTCGCCCTGGTGATTCCCCGTCTCGCCGACATGATCATGGCGACGGTGAACGCGGTCGGGATCGTCGTCGCGCTGTCCTACGCGCTCACCGCCCTCGCGGCCGCCGCCCGCTTCCGGGGTCTGCTGCGGGAGGACTGGCGGCAGGGGATACGGGCCGTGGTCCTGCCCTCCTTGAGCGCGGCGGCCCTGCTCGCGCTCGGCGGCTATCTCGCCTGGTCCTTCTACACCTCCACCGACCACCTCGAAGTCAGCGCGGACAACGGCTGGTTCCTGCTGCTCACCCCCGCCCTGATGATCGCCTCCGGTTTCCTGGCCGCCGCTTGGGCGAAGTGGGTCCGTAAGTCCCCCTACTTCCGTACGGGACACGGCACCGACGCCGACGCGCCCCAACTGCTGGCCACATCCAACTAAGGAAAGATGCACATGCACGCCGATCTCCTCTTCACCGGCGGCCCGGTCCTCACCCCCGAGAACCACGCGGGCCCCGGGGGCCCCGAAGGCCGCGGCGCGACAGCCGTCGCCGTCACCGGCGACCGGATCACCGCCGTCGGAAACTCCGAGGTCCACGACCTGGTCGGCCCGAAGACGGAGGTGGTCGACCTGGCGGGACGGCTGCTCCTGCCGGGCTTCCAGGACGCCCACGTCCACCCGGTCCCGGCGGGGCTCGAACTCAGTCAGTGCGACCTCACGGGGGCGAAGACCGCCGAGGAGACCCTCGCCGCCGTACGGGCCTACGCCGACGCGCACCCGGAACGGGAGTGGATCACGGGCGGCGGCTGGTCCATGGAGGCCTTCGCGGGCGGTACGCCGACCAAGGAGCTGCTGGACGCGGTCGTACCGGACCGGCCGGTGTACCTGCCGAACCGGGATCACCACGGCGCCTGGGTCAACAGCCGCGCCCTCGAGCTCGCGGGCGTCACCCGGGACACGCCCGACCCGGCCGACGGGCGCTTCGAGCGGGACGCCTCGGGCGAGCCGAACGGGATGCTCCAGGAAGGGGCCATGCACTACGTCGGCCGGCACACTCCCCGGGCCACCGCCGCGGACCGGCTCGCCGCGCTGCTGCGTGCCCAGCGGGAGCTGCACGCGCTCGGCATCACCGCCTGGCAGGACGCGCTGGTCGGCGCGTTCGTGGGGATGGAGGACCCGTCGGACGCCTATCTGACGGCCGCCCGCGGCGGTTCGCTGACCGCACGTGTCGTCGGCGCGCTGTGGTGGGACCGGGAGCGTGGAGCCGAGCAGATACCCGAACTCGTCGAACGGCGGGCCGCGTTCAGCCACGGCCGGTTCCGCGCCGGCAGCGTCAAGCTGATGCTGGACGGGGTCGCCGAGAACGGCACGGCCGCGCTGCTCGACCCCTATCTGGACCGGTGCGGCTGCGCCACCGCGAATCGGGGGAAGAGCTTCATCGATCCGGCTCGACTTCCGTCGTACGTCACCGAGTTGGACGCGCTCGGCTTCCAGTGTCACTTCCACGCGCTGGGTGACCGGGCCGTACGCGACGCCCTGGACGCCGTGGAGGCGGCGCGGAGGGCCAACGGACGAAGCGACACCCGTCCGCACCTCGCCCATCTCCAGGTGGTGCACCCCGACGACGTACCCCGCTTCGCGCGTCTCGGTGCCACGGCCAACATCCAGCCCCTGTGGGCGGCGCACGAACCGCAGATGGACGAGCTGACCCTGCCCTTCCTCGGGCCGGAACGGGCCTCCTGGCAGTACCCGTTCGGAGCGCTGCTGCGTTCCGGGGCGAGGCTCGCCGCGGGCAGCGACTGGCCGGTCAGCAGCGCCGACCCGTTTCAGGGCATCCACGTCGCGGTCAACCGGGTGGCCCCGGACGGGACCGGGCCGGTGTTCCTGCCGGACGAGCGCATCGACCTGACGGCCGCCCTCATGGCGTACACGGCGGGCTCGGCGTACGCCAACCACCTCGACGACACCGGGAGCGTTCGGGCCGGGGCGCTGGCCGATCTCGTGGTGCTGGACCGCGACCCGTACGCCGGTCCGCCTGAGGAGATCGCGTCCGCGAAGGCCGCCCTGACCTATGTGGGGGGTGAGCGCGTCCACACCGCGTCGGGAGCCTGACGTCCCTTGCGGCCGTAGGAGTGCGGTCCGGCCTCCGGGCGACAAGCCGTACGCGTGGGGCTCACCAGGGATCGAACCCGCCGTCGAGGAAGCGGGCCCGGCAGGCCGCACGGGCCACCTTGCCGCTGCTGGTGCGGGGCACGGAGCCGGGCGGGACGAGCAGCAGGGCGCCGAGCCGCACTCCGTGGCGGGCGGAGACCGCGGCGCGTACGTCGCGCTCCCTCGCGCGGGTCTCTTCCTCGGTGGGGTCGATCTCGCGTCGGTGCTCGGCGACCACGACGAGTTCCTCGCCCGTGTCGTCGGCGCGGGTCACGCCGAAGGCGGCCAGCCGGTCCCGGCGGACGAGGTCCACGGCGCTCTGGACGGTCTCCTCGATGTCCTGGGGGTAGTGGTTGCGTCCGTCCACGATGATCACGTCCTTGAGGCGGCCGGTGACCAGCAGCCGTCCGTCGAGCAGAGCGCCGTAGTCGCCCGTGCGCAGCCACCCCCCGGGGTCGCGCAGAGCCCGATCGGCGCGCTTCCAGTAGCCGCGCCCGATGTTGGGACCGCGCAGCTCGATCTCGCCGACCCGCCCCTGAGGCAGCGCGACGCCCTCGGCGTCGACGATCCGCACCTCCTGGCCGACGGGCGCGCCGCAGGACACGAGCACGACCGCCGCGCCCGCCCCGTCCTGTGTGCTCTCGATCCGCCCCTCGGCGAGCGCGCCCGCGTCGCACGCCACCGTCGTGGGCTCCGCCGTGGGCGCGTCCGCCGTCACGAACACGGTGGCCTCGGCGAGTCCGTACGCGGGACAGTGCGCCGCCGGGTCGAGGCCCGCGGGTGCGAAGGCGGCACGGAAGCGGTCGATGGTGCCCGGCCGCACCGGCTCGCCGCCGTTGATCAGGGCGCGTACGCGGTCGAGGCGCAGCTCGTCGGCCAGGGCGGGGTCGGTGCGGGCCACGCAGTAGTCGTACGCGAAGTTGGGGGCGGCGCTGATCGTGCCGTCGTACGCGCCCAGCAGGCGCAGCCAGCGCCCGGGGTTCTCCAGGAAGGCCGCCGGGTCCATCAGGACGGAGGGGAAGCCACCGAGGACGGGCGCGGCCACGCTGAGGACCAGGCCCATGTCGTGGAAGAGGGGCAGCCAGCCGACGGTCGTGGTGGCGCCGGGATCGTCGAGGTCGCCCGCGAAGGAGTCGATGGCCTGGCGGGCGTTGGCGACGACGTTCGCGTGGCTGATCATCACACCGGCGGGGTCCCTGGTGGAGCCCGAGGTGTACTGGAGATAGGCGATGTCGTCGGGGACCGGCGCGGACTCGACCTCGTCGAACGCGAAGCGCTGGAGGGGGAGCCGGTCGACGGGGACGACCGGTACGGCGGGCAGCGCGTGGTCCAGGACGAAGGTGTCGACCGCGATGACGGCGGCCGAGTCGGTGAGCAGGCAGCCCGGTTCGCAGTCGGCGAGGACGGCCGCCAGTGCGCCCGCGTGGCCGGGGAGCCGGGGGCTGAAGAGCGGTACCGCGATCACGCGTGCGTAGAGGCAGCCGAGGAAGGCCGCCACGTAGTCGAGTCCTTGGGGCATGAGCAGTGCGGCCCGGTCGCCGGGCGCGGCGAGGGTCACCAGCCGGTCGGCGACAGCGCGGGCACGGGCGTCCAAGGCCCGCCAGCCGAGGGTGCGGTGCTCTCCCGGGGACGCCGTGTCGGGGAAGTCGACGTGGCTGAAGGCGCGTTGCTGCGGGCGGTGGCGGGCCCAGTACCGCAGGTGGTCCGTCAGTGGTGCGTCGGCGGGCGGCCGGACGGGGGTCATGGGATGGCTCCAACTCGTGGGGGTGGAGGGTCTGTTGTCCGGCGGAGTGGGCAAGCAAGGGGACGGGCCCAGCGTCCGCCGAGGAGTGCCGGTCGGGTTAGACGACGTGTTGACAGTTCGTCACCCGGCTTCTGTCAGTCGGCTGACAAAGACCGGGCCCCGATTCGGCGCCCGGGGCCAATCCGCGGGGGCTCCTGGCCGTCGACCGCCGGCGCCGTCGGGTCCCCGTTGTCACCGAGTGACCATCCACACACCCACGTCTGTCCGCCGTTGACGGGGCGCGGCTCGTTACTTGCCGGTATCGTCTCCGAGCCCCCGACCGCGCCCGCAGAAGGGAGCCGCAGTGATGACCGGATTCCACACCTCGGAGAGCGAGGACGCGGGCCGCGGAGCCGTCGAGGCGACAAACTCCGCGACGGACGCGACGGACGCGGTGGCCGCCCAGGAGACGGGCGACGAGCCCAACGGCCCCTTCAAGGCGATCCCTTCGGGCCTGCACCACCATCTCCGGCCGTTCTTCACCGACATCAGGGAAGAGGTCGTACGGGCCATCAAAACCGAGATCCCGGAGTACGCGCGCCCGACGGACGACACGTACATGCAGGTCGTGCAGCGGGGTGTCGAGCACGCCCTGCAGGGGTTCCTGGAACGGATGGCGCAGCCGGACACCGACTGGGAGCCGGTGAAGGAGACCTACCGGCGGATCGGGCGCGGCGAGGCGGACGAGGGGCGCAGTCTCGACTCGTTCCAGTCCGCGCTGCGGCTCGGCGCGCGGGTGACGTGGCGTCGGATCAACGCGCTGGTCGACGCCGAACTGCTGCCGCGCAATGTGCTGGCCGCCTTCGGCGAGGCGCTGTTCCTGCATCTGGACGAGATGGCGGCCGCGACGACCGCGGGCTACACGGAGGCACGGCTGCACCGGGCGGGCGAGCTGCAGCAGCGGCGGGCCCGGCTCCTCGATCTGCTCACCGCCGATCCGCCGGCGTCGGCCGAGGCGATCAGCGAGCTCGCGCACACCGCGGGGTGGCCGGTGCCGAGGGCGCTGGCGGTGGTCGCGATCGACCGTGGGCCGCGGCCCACGGCGG
>LRTP01000265.1 GCA_001550305.1 Streptomyces diastatochromogenes | reverse complement strand
TCGGCGTCGTGCCGGGCGTGGCGGCGGGCATGGCGGCCTCGTCCGCCGCCGCGCTCCGGCTGCCGGTCAGCTGTGTGGTGCTGGTCGTGCTGATGGTGGGCAACTCGGGCACGGTGCCGGTGATCGTGCTCGCCGCCGTGGTGTCCTTCGTGACCACCGAACTGCTGTCGCAGGGGCCGGGAATCCCGGTGTTCAGCGATGGAGCGCGTCGAGCGCCTCGTCCAGCGTCGTCGCGGCCATGATCAGCGAGAGATGGGTGAAGGCCTGCGGGAAGTTGCCCAGTTGCTCCCCGCTGGGACCGATCTCCTCGGCGAACAGGCCGACGTGGTTCGCGTACGTCTGCATCTTCTCGAAGGCATAGCGGGCCTGGGGGAGGCGCCCCGCGCGGGCCAGGGCGTCGACGTACAGGAAGGTGCACAGACTGAAGGTTCCTTCGGAGCCGCGCAGTCCGTCGGGCGAGGCCCCGGGGTCGTAGCGGTAGACCAGGCTGTCGGAGACGAGGACGCGGTCCATGGCGTCCAGCGTGTTGAGCCAGCCGGGGCTGCGGGGGGCCAGGAATCCGACCCGGGGGACGAGCAGCAGGGAGGCGTCCAGGACGTCGCCGCCGTAGTACTGGACGAGGGCCTGCTCCTTCTCGTTCCAGCCGCGCTCCATGACCTGTTCGAGGATCGCGTCCCGGGCCCGGGTCCAGCGCACGGTGTCGGCCGGTCTGCTGAACTCGTGCGCCAGCTTCAGTCCGCGGTCGAACGCGGCCCAGCACATCACCCGGCTGTAGGTGAAGTCCTTGCGTCCGCCCCGGGTCTCCCAGATGCCCTCGTCGGGCCGGTCCCAGGAGTCGGCGAGCCAGTCGAGGGTGGCGGCGAGCCCCTTCCAGCCGTGGTAGCCAGTCTGTTCGCCGACCTCGCGGCCCTCGGCCAGGGCGTAGAGGGCCTCGCCGTAGATGTCGAGCTGCAGTTGGTCACAGGCGGCGTTGCCGGCCCGGACCGGGTAGGAGCCGCGGTAGCCCTCGAAGTGCTCCAGGATCTCCTCCGCCAGATGGGGGTCGCCGTCGACCCGGTACATGATCTGGAGGGGTTCGTCGTCGGGGCCCTCGCGGGCGCTCAGGCGGTCGCCCAGCCAGCGGGTGAAGCGGGTGGCCTCCTCCACGAAGCCGAGGTCGAGCAGGGCCCGCACCGAGAGGGAGCCGTCCCGCACCCAGGTGTAGCGGTAGTCCCAGTTGCGCTCGCCGCCGACCTGCTCGGGCAGTCCCATGGTGGCGGCGGCGACCGGGGCGCCCGTGGGGGCGTAGGTGAGGAGCTTGAGGGTGATCGCGGAGCGGTGCACCATGTCCGTCCAGCGGCCGTGGTAGCGCGAGGTGCGCACCCACTTCTGCCAGAAGTCGACGTTCTCCCAGAGATCTTCGGTGATCCCTTCGACGGTGGGGGGCGGTGGCGCCTCCCCGTCCGGCGCGCAGACGGTGAACACCACGGCCGCCGTCTCCCCGGCGTTGAGGGTGATGGCCCCACGGACGTCCTGCCCGTCCCGTTCGAGCGGGATGCTGCCCTGGAGGTAGGCGGTCGTCCCGGGAGCCCGGAACGTCGCCGTCTCCTGCATCGGCCTGTCGTGCGTCAGGTCGAGGTCGTGGGCGGCCCGCGCGTAGTCGAACCGCGGCCGGCATTCGAGTGTGAAGCGCACGGTGCCGCGCACCGAGCGGACGACCCGCACCAGGCTGTGCCGGTCGGTCGCCGTCGGGCCCGGCTGGACCGGCATGTGGTCGACGATCTCGCCGACTCCGTCGGGCGACATGAAGCGGGTCACCACGATGGCGGTGTCCGGGTAGTAGAGCTGTCTCCAGGTGCCTTCGGGGTGTTCGGGCGCGAGGAGGAAGTAGCCGCCGCCGTCGTGGTCGAGCAGCGCGGCGAAGATGCTCGGTGAGTCGAAGCGCGGTGCCGCGAACCAGTCGATGACTCCCTGGGACGAGACCAGAGCGGTGGTCTGAAGGTCCCCGACGAGCCCGTGGTCGGCGATGGGCGGATAGCGATCCATGCTGCTCTCCTTGTCAGGCGTGTCAGGCGGTTTCCGCCCTGACCCGCCCGGAACGGACGGCGTCGACGAGTGCCCGGTGGTCCTGCTCGTTCTGGTCGGCATAGCGCTCGGCGAACGTCACCAGCGCCCGGTCGAAGACCTCACCCCCGCCCAGGTAGGCGGCGATGGCGATCCGGTCCCCCGACCTCGCGTGCGCGCGGGCCAGCGTGGCACCGCACAGTTCACCGAAGGCCCGCATTCCGTCCGGCACCATCGACTCGGGCTCGGCGATGCCCTTCCAGTCCCGCAACTGCCGTACATAGAAGTCCCGTCGGCCGCCGTCGATGCCGTCGGCCCGAGCCCAGCCGAGGAAGATGTCGCTGGTGGCCTGCATGAGCCGCTGACCGCAGACCACGCGCTCGCCCTGCGTCCGGCAGTCGCTCGCCCCGGTGAACGGCGCGAGTACCGACTCGTCGGCCTCCTTGGCCTGCAGGAGCAGCGGATCCTGGTCGTCGCGGCCGAGCAGCAGAACGATCCAGCAGCGGGTGCCCACGCTGCCGACCCCGACCACCTTGCGAGCCATGTCGACCAGCCGGTACTGCTCCAGCAGCAACCGCCGGTCCGGCGGGAGGCTCTGACCGTACCGTTCGATCATCCGGCGGATCCGCTCCTCCAACGCGTCGCGTTCGACGTCCGGAAGCAGGTCCTGGAGCGGTGTGACCAGCGGGGGATCCGGAGCGATGCGGACCCTCCCGTCGACGACGTGGGTCAGCTTGTCGAAGGCCTGAAGGCTGTCGCGGGTGCGAGCCTTCGCCACCGACCGGGTCCAGCGCTCGCGGGCCCGCGCGCTCACCTCCTGGATGACGTGGGTCCGCACCCAGTCATCGTCGAACCGGGCGTACCACACGGGGAGATTGCCCAGCGCGGCGAAGCGCCGCTGCCACTCGCGGTACGACCGCACCGTCGACCGCACGACGCCGGCCCGCTCCTTGGCGCTGAAGCCGTTCGCCCGGCCGGCGATGACGAAACTCGTGCACAGCCGCTTGACGTCCCACTCCCACGGGCCGGGCAGTGTCTCGTCGAAGTCGTTGATGTCGAACATCACGCGGCGCTCGGGCGAGGCCAGCAGCCGGAAGTTCAGCAGGTGCGCGTCGCCGCACACCTGCGTGGTGATCCCGCTGCGGGGAGTGTCGGCGAGGTCCCCGGCCATGATGGCGGCGGCCCCCCGATAGAAGCGGAAGGGTGACTCGATCATCCTCCCGTAGCGGATCGGTACGAGCTCGGGCACCCGGGTCGCGGACTGCGCCTCGATGACGTCCACGGGGTCGGGACGCTTCCGAGCGGGAGTGAACTCGGCGTGACTGGAGCGGGGTACGGCGGCCCTGGCGGCCTTGCCGGTCTCGGCACGCTCGCGGGGGGTGCGGTGCGCGACGGCGCCGTCGGCCGGGTGGTGCGAGGTCATCGCAGTCGGTCCGCGATGCGATCACCGACACGCAGGGCGTTGGCGATGGCCGTGAGGGACGGATTGACCGCTCCGATGCTCGGGAAGAAGCTCGTGTCGACGACGTACAGGTTGTCGAGGTCGTGGGCCTTGCAGTCCACGTCGAGGGCGGAGTCGGCGGGGTCGCGGCCGAAGCGGACGGTGCCCGCCTGATGCGCCGTGGCGCCGATGGGCATGCCCTTGTGCAGGTAGATGCTCCGCGACAGGAGACCTTGTTCGTGCATGCCCAAGTGGCCGAGCATGCCCTGCAGTTTGTGCCGCAGGTGGTTCAGTCCGGCGACGTTGTTCTTCTCGTCGAGGGCCAGGTGGATGCCGCCGTCCCGGTCCAGCGTGACGCGGTTGTCGGGGGCGGGCAGGTCCTCTCCGCACAGCCAGAAGTCGACCGCGTGGTGGGCCAGTACCTCGAAGGGCATGTCGGGAGAGACGGCCCCGGCCCAGCGGGGCGCCTCGCCGTGGATCTGTTCGGAGTCGGACTTGCCGAGCATCTGGATGCCGCCGAGGGGATACTCCCAGTCGTCGGATCCCAGGTACCAGTCGTGCAGGGCCAGGGTCTTCTGGAACCTGGTGTCGTTCGGTTCCTTGGACACGGCCATCAGGGCGAGGTTGTTGTGCCGCATGTAGTGCCGGCCCACGACGTCCGAGCTGTTGGCCAGCCCCCGCGGATGCCGGTCGTTCGCCGAACGCAGCAGCAGGACGGCGGAGTTGACGGCGCCGCAGGCGACGACCACGATGTCCGCGCTGAACTCCACGGTCGAGCCCTCGCCGCCCCCGTTCCCGACCGTCGCGACGACCGAGGTGACGCTGCGGCCGGTCGCGTCCGTCTCCAGACGCCGCACGTCCGCGTGGGTGACCATCTCGACGTTGTCGTGTTCCAGGGCGGGGTCGACACAGATGACCTGTGCGTCGGACTTCGCGCCGACCAGGCAGGGGAAGCCGTCGACACGGTCGCAGCGGATGCAGGCGCTGGTGTGGGTGGCCCGGCCCCGGTCGTCCTGGGTGAGGTTCACCCCGATCGGGAGGTGGAAGGGGTGCAGCCCCTGCTTCTCCAGATCATGGCTGAGCTGCTCGATGCGCGGCTCGTGCTGGACCGGCGGATACGCGTACTGGGCGCTGGTCGGGCCCTCGGTCGGGTCCTCGCCGTGCCGGCCGTGGACGAGGTAGAGATGCTCGGCCTGGGTGTAGTACGGCTCGAGTTCCTCGTAGCTCAGTGGCCAGGCGGGGGAGATGCCGTCGTGGTGGCGCAGTTGGCCGAAGTCCTCGGGGCGCATACGGAAGAGCGCGGCGCCGTAGAACTTGGTGTTGCCGCCCACGTAGTAATTGACCTCGGGCGGGAACCGGTTTCCGTGTTTGTCGAACCAGAATTCCGGTGCGCGGTATTTCCCTTTGACGAAGACGGCGGTGGAATCCCAGTTGTCGCGTTCACGAGGCAGATAGTCCCCGCGTTCGAGAAGGAGGATCCGCTTCCCCGTGGGCGCCAGCCGGTGGGCGATCGTGCCACCGCCCGCACCGGTGCCGACCACGATGACGTCGTAGCGCTGTGCGTCGGTCATGCAGGCCACCGTCCCCACTGCCCACCGTGGGCATCTGCCCCGAAGCCCAAGGTATCCCTGGGGGATATTTACGGCGAGTTGGACTGTTCGGGTGAGCCGAGGTGCCGGGACACGGCGGGTTCCCGCGCGATCACCGCCCCGGCGGTGATCCCGGCGGCGATGACGACACAGAGCCCGATCAGCCATGACAACACCGTGAAGACCGCACCCAGGGACCCGTAGCGGTCCAGGCTGCGGTTGAGCGCGCTGGGCACGTACAGCTTGGCGACCACCGACAGCGTGGTCAGGGCCACCCCGGTCAGGAGCGCACCGGGCAGCAGGGGCAGCCAGGGGACGCGCGCGGCCAGCAGCAGGTGCTGGGTCCACCACCAGACGCTCACCTGGGTGACCAGCAGGAGCGGCACGCCCAGCCACGCCCCCACGCCGAACCCGGTGCGCAGCGGTCCCAGCAGGGCGAGGATGACCAGCCAGGCCGCGATCCACACGAGCCATCGCCAGGCGGCGATCCGTGCACTCGCACCCGGCAGCCGCCAGGCGCGTTGGCACAGGCGCTGCATCGCCCGGCTGCACGCCGTGGCGGAGAGCAGCACCATCAGCGAACTGACCGCTCCGGCGCTCTGCTGCAGGTTCGCGGGATCCGCCTCGAAGACCTTCTTCAACTCCTGGTCGGAGGAGCCGTTGATACCGAAGACGTCGTGCAGAGAGGAGACGATCTCCTTGCGCACCCCCTGCGGGGCGAAGGACGCGACCACGATGAGCAGCAGGGCGGTGAGGCTGCGCGGCCGGGCGCGGTCGGCGAGGGGGACGATGTGGCGGTGGCGGTGGCGGTGGCGAAGCCGGGGATGGTGCCACGCTTCGTGCCCGGGACGGTGGACAGTGTGCGCATGGTGGCTTCTTGGGGAGGGGAGAGCAGAAGGGGCCTGCGGGGGGGGGCAGGCCCCGGGGGTCAGTTGCGGGTGAGTTCGCCGTCGACGAGGCGCCACAGGTGCAGTGTGTTGGCCTCGCGCAGCGGTTCGGGCAGCAACTCGTCGGGGAAGCCCTGGTAGGTGACCGGCCGCAGGAACCGCTCGATCGCGCTCATCCCGACGGAGGTGAAGCGGCTGTCGGAGGTGGCCGGGAAGGGGCCTGTGTGGACGGAGGCGTAGGAGACCTCCTGCGGCATGGAGAAGGCGTTGATCACGATGCGGCCCGTGCGGCGCTCCAGGATCGGCAGGAGTTGAACGGCGCCGTCGCGGTCGGCCGTCTCGGCGTGGACCGTGGCCGACAGCTGTCCTCGGAAGGAGCGGGCGACTTCCTGCAGTTGCTCCGGGTCGGTCAGCCGGACCAGCAGGACGGCGGGGCCGAAGACCTCCTCACGCAGGGCCGGTTCGGCCAGCAGCTGCTCGCCGGTGACCTCATACAGCACAGACTGGCCGTCCCCGGCGTGGACCGGGGCCGCTCCCGCGCCGATCCGGGTGGCGCCGTCCTCCTCCATCCGCCGTACGCGGCGGGTGTAGGAGTCGTGGATGCCGGGCGTGAGCATGGTCCGCGCGGCTGTCTTCTCCACCTCGGCCGTCACCGCGTCGCGCAGCTGTGTGAAGCCGGGTCCGTCGATGGCGAGGAGGACGGCGGGCTTCAGGCAGGCCTGGCCGACGTTGTACTGCGCGCGCTGGGCGACGCCGGCACCGATCTGTGCGCCCCGGGCTGCCAGGGCGGCGGGCAGGACGAAGGTCGGGTTGACGCTGGTCATCTCGGTGAACACGGGGATGGGGTCGGGGCGTTGCTGGGCCCGGCGGAAGAGGGCCATGCCGCCGCCCTCGGAGCCGGTGAAGGTGACCGCCCGGACCAGGGGGTGAGACACCAGTGCCTCGCCGATGTCGTTGCCCGCGCCCCGGACCAGCGAGAAGACACCTTCATGCAGTCCTGCTTCGGCGACGGCCTGCTGGATGGCGCGTCCCTGGATCTCGGAGGCACCGGGATGTGCGTTGTGCGCCTTGAGGACGACGGGGCAGCCGGCGGCCAGGGCGGAGGCGGTGTCGCCGCCTGCGACGGAGTAGGAGATCGGGAAGTTGCTGGCGCCGAAGATCACCACGGGGCCGAGGGCCACCTTCTGCATCCGGTGGTCCATGCGCGGTGCGGGCTGGCGGTCCGGCTGTGCGGGGTCGATGGTCGCCTGGAGGAACCGGCCCTGACGGACGACGGTGGCGAACTTGCGGAAGTGTGCTGCGGCCCTCAGGGTCTCCCCCTCGAGCTGGGCGGCGGGCAGGCCGGTCTCCAGCGAGGTACGTGCGGCGAGTTCGTCCTTGACCGCCTCGAGCTTGTCCGCGATGAGGTCGAGGAATGCGGCGCGCTCGGCCAGGCCGGTGTGGCTGTAGCCGTCGAAGGCCTCGTCGGCGAGGCGGAGGGCGCGGTCGACCTCGGCGGGGCCGCCGAAGGAGAACTCGGGCTCGAGGAGTTCTCCGGTGGCGGGGTCGAGGGCCTTCATCGTTCCCGCGGTGGCGGGCACGCGGGCCGCTCCGATCAGCAGTTCTCCGGTCAGTGTCATGCCCGGGCTCCCTTGAATGCGGCGGTGAGATCGTCCGTGGTGACGATGGTGTGGGCGTAGGTGGGGCCGTTCAGCTCGTGCGCGGCGTGCATCTCCTCGGGGCGGAAGGCCGCGGTGGCGTCGCGGACCAGCGTCACGTGGTAACCGAGTTCCATGGCGTACCGGCCGGTGGATTCGATGCAGGTGTTCGCCAGCAGGCCGATCACCACGACGTGGGTGATGCCGTGCTGCTTGAGCTGGAGGTCCAGGTCGGTGTTGGCGAACCCGCTCTGCCCCCAGTGCTCCTGGGCGACGACATCGCCGGCCTGCGGCTGGAAGTCGGGGTGGAACTGGCCGCCCCAGGTGCCGCGGGCGAAGTTGTGCCGCTCCTGGATCTTGCGCTGGGTGGGACTCGGGTGGTCCCAGGTCTCGTAGTCGCCCGGCTCCCAGCGGCGGTGCGGGACGAACACCACACGTACGCCGGTCTCGCGGGCGGAGGTGACCACGGAGCGCAGGTGGTCCAGCAGGCCGACCTCCTCCGCCAGGGGCTCCAGGCGCGGCCAGACCTTGCCTCCCTCGGAGAGGAAGTCGTTGTAGGGGTCGACGAGCAGGACCGCCGTGCGGCGGGGGTCGTAGGTCCCGGTCATGGTGTCTCCTCAGATCTGGATGATGTGCAACATCTAGATTGAGGATTACTAGCGTCATCCTGAAAGTCAAATAGATGCAGCTCGCATTCGATTTTTTGTGCCATGTGTATGATGTGAATCATCCAGCCGTGTCGGCGGCATGCACCAGCTCCTCGGAGGGAGGCCCGACATGGGGCACTCGCAGGCGGACAAGGCGGCATCCCGCGAGCGGGTGCTGCGGATCGCGGCCCGCAAGGTCCGCGCCGAGGGCGTGACCCGCCCCGGCGTCGCGGAACTCATGAAGGAGGCCGGGCTGACGCACGGCGGCTTCTACAAGCACTTCACCTCCCGGGACGACCTGATCTCCCAGGCTTCGGCCGTGGCCCTGGCCGAGGGCTCGGCGAAAATGGAGAGGGCCGCGCGCAAGAACGAGCAGGATCCGCGTGCTGGCCTTGTCGACGCCTACCTCGCCAGACAGCACCGCGACTCGCCGGCCACCGGCTGCGCCCTGGTCACCCTCGGCGCCGACGCCGGACGCGGCGACCAGCACTTCAAAGAGGCCTACGAGAAGCAGGTCCGCGCGTACCTCGACCTGATTGCCGGCCTCGAAGGCGACACCGAGGAGGCCCGGGCCGAGGCGATGCTCACCCTCAGCGCCCTGGTCGGCGCCACGCTCATGTCCCGGGCCCTGGCCGACCCCGGCCTCTCCGACGAACTGCTGGAGACGGTGACCGGCCAACTCGAGCGGCACGCGTCAGGCCCTCTGCCTCCCGCCGACTGACGCGTTCCCCGGCACGGGTCGCTTCGTCGCCGGCCGGCAAGGCTCCCGGGACATGGGAATCCTCTCCTGCGGGCCGGGGATCGGCGGAGCGTCTGCGTCCGCCCGGGCTGCATGGTCGCTGCATGGGACCACTCCCGCAACGGCCTTCGTCACCGGTCAAGGGTGGTGCCGATGGGTCATGCCTCGCCGGGACATGGGGTGTGGGGGCGCGCTGTCACGGACTGGGTGTCAGTTGCTGTTCGGCCCAGATGAGTTTGCCGTCCGGTGTGTTGCGGGTTCCCCATCGGCGGGACAGGTGCGAGACGAGGGTGAGGCCACGGCCGTTCTCGTCGGTCGTGCGGGGGCGGCGCAGGCGCGGGTGGCTGTTGCTGGTGTCGTAGACCTCGCAGGTCAGCGCCTCGTGCTGGATGAGGCGCAGGCCGATCGTGCCGTCGCTGTGCCGGATGGCGTTGGTGACGAGTTCGCTGACGATCAGTTCCGTGGACGTTGACAGGTGGTCCAGTCCCCACTGGGCCAGTCGCCGGGTGGCCAGGGCCCGGGCGCGGCTGACGACGGCCGGGTCGGCCGGAAGCTGCCACGAGGCGACCTGGTCCGGGCCCAGTGAGCGGGTCCGGGCGAGGAGCAGGGTGACGTCGTCGCTCGGTGCCCTCGCCGGCAGCGTCTCCACCACCGACGAGCTGAGCTCGTCCAGCGTGAGGCCACGCTGCGCCAGCACGGTGGCCAGGCGGTCCATTCCGACGTCGATGTCCTGGTTGCGGTCCTCGATCAGGCCGTCGGTGTAGAAGGCGAGCGTGGTGTGCTCGGGCAGTTGAACTGTCACGGACTCGAAGGGGACCAGCCCGAGGCCGAGCGGCGCTCCGGCAGGCAGACGGGCAAAGGTGACGTCACCGTGCGGATCGACGATCGCGGGCGGCGGGTGGCCGGCCCGCGCCATCGTGCAGCACCGGGTGGCCGGGTCGTACACGGCATACAGACACGTCGCGGCCATGGTTGCGTTGGCCGGGTCACCCGGGTCGGCACCTGTCCCGGCGAGGCGGATGACCTGCTCGTCGAGGCGGGTCAGCAGTTCGTCGGGAGGCATGTCCATGTCGGCCAGAGTGCGTACCGCGGTGCGGAGCTGGCCCATGGTCGCCGCCGCGTTGATGCCGTGTCCGACCACGTCTCCGACGACCAGGGCGACCCGGGCGCCGGGCAGCTGGATCACGTCGAACCA
This sequence comes from Streptomyces diastatochromogenes, assembly GCA_001550305.1. Classification (GTDB taxonomy): domain Bacteria; phylum Actinomycetota; class Actinomycetes; order Streptomycetales; family Streptomycetaceae; genus Streptomyces; species Streptomyces mirabilis_D. The sequence continues at coordinate 9,963 of LRTP01000265.1, read as the reverse complement.
GTCGCCTCCCACGCCGTGGTGACTGTCTGCCGGCAGGTAGCGCGAGGCCACGTCGGCGGCAGAGCCGCCCGTCGCGTGGTGGGGGAGCAGGTGACGCTGCAGGGCGAGGGCCGCGGAGCGTTCACGCGCGTACTGGCGGGCGTTGTCCAGGGACAGCGCGGCCCAGCTGACCAGTTCCTCGGCCAGGAGCAGGTCGTCCTCCTCGAACGGCGCACGGTCGTGGGTCCGTACGAACACCGCCACGCCCAGCACGGCCCCCCGTGCGTGGATCGGGACGACGATCAATGAGTGCGCCGTGTAGTCGTCGATCGCCGCCCGCGCTGCATCGTGGTGGTCCAGCCACGTGCCGGGCGAGGTGTCCAGCATCGGCTCGAAGTGGGACTTCCCCGAGCGCAGGACGTTGGTGAAGGGCGACGCCGGCGGGACGAAGACCGGTTCTCCCCGCGCGGCCAGGGAGTCCGGGGCCTCCTGGCGGATCGAGGCCAGGCCGGCGCGGCGCAACGCGGGGGTGTGCCCGCCCTGCAGGCCGAGGCGTGCCAGGGGCTCCTCGCCGAGGGGAACCGACTCTGCCAGGTCGACGGTGACGTAGTCCGCGAGGAGCGGCATCGCGAGGTCGGCGAGTTCCTGCCCGGTCTGCATCACATCCAGGGTGGTTCCGATCCGCTTGCTGGCCTCGCCCAGGATCGCCAGACGCTCTCGCGCCCGTCGGCTGTCGGTGGCATCCACGCTCACGGCGCACACGCCCAGGGCACGGCCCTGTGCGTCGTCGAGGCGGAAGAGGGAGGCCGTCAGGGTGCGTCCCCTGCGGGCATGCGCCGGCAGGAACGTCCGGTATTCCACGTTGAGCTCCGGGACGCCGCTCTGCAGCACCTGGTGCATCAGTGTCTCGAGCTTTGCGGCCTCGGTGCCGGGGGCCGCCTCTGGCAGCCTGCGCCCCAGCCGCCGTGAGATGGGGATGCCGTCCTTGAAGCCCTGGGTGTCGTTCACCCAGGTGCAGCGCAGCTCGGTGTCGCGTATCACGACACCGACCGGCAGGCGGCTCGGGAGATGCAGTGTCCCCGGGAGTGACTCCGGCACCGCTCGGTCCGCCGCCCACGCGGGAGGCGTTGCCGTGTCGGTCGCCGATACGACCCACTGGGCCCGGCCGTCCTGTCCGGACAGCGACTGCACGCACAGGCGCACGTCAATCCTGTGGCCGTCACGGTGACGGATCTTGGCGAAGCCGGACCAGCGACCGCGGGCAGTGCCCTGCTCGAAGAACGACGACGCCTTCGCCCGGTCCTCGCCGTCCGCCAGCAGGACGGTGGCGGAGCGGCCCACCACGTCCGCCGGCGTGTAGCCGACAAGCCGCTCGGCGGCCCGGGTCCACCCGACCACCCTCTCCTCCGCGTCCAGCAGGGCTATGGCCGCGCCGGCGCTGGCCGCCTCAACGGCCGTCTGGGCTGCGGTGAATGCCGCTCCCATGGAACTGCCCATCGATCGTCCTTTCTGTGTATGCCGCGTCTGTGTGCCCCGTGGTGGGGTGCGCCGGGTGCTCGGCCTGCGCTCGCGGCCCCGGCGTGCTTCGCGGCAGAAGCGCCCGTCCAGGGCGGCGGACCCGCGGCGAGGGCGTGCGCCGGGGGGAGAGAGATCCCCGGCTGACCGGCTCCGCAACGCCATGCGCAAGGACCCCCTGTGCGGCCGTTCCCGGCCCGGCCGGTGCACCGCCGACCGGGGGTGGACCCGGCTGCGTCCCTTTCCCCGGGGCAGCCAGGCTCCACAGCCTCGTGCCGGCCGGCGCGAGGCATGCGAGGCATCAGAGGCCGGAGGGCGCGCTGACCGGCTGCGACAGTGCGGCCTTGACGCGCCGGGTCTCCTCGTCGGCGAGGACTTCGAACTGGTCGCCGGTCAGGGCGTCCATGGTCAGCTCGGCCACGGTGGCGGGGCTGACCTTCGAGGCGTTGGTCCAGGCGCTGAGATCCGTCTCCACGAAACCGGCATGCACCCCGACCACCAGGGTTCCCTGCGCGTCCAGGGCCTGCCGCAGGGCGTCCGTCAGTGACCACTGCGCGGCCTTGGAGGCCGCATAGCCGGGAAACTGCGGCTGGCCGACCCAGGAAGCCAGCGAGAGCACGGTGACCAACGCGCCGCCGCCGTTGCGGGCCAGGACCGGGGCGAAGGCCCGGGAAACGGCCCACGTGCCGAAGTAGTTGACCTCCATCGCCTGGCGCGCACCGTCGAAGGTGCCTTCCAGAAGCTGGGTGTCGCCGCCGCCGATGCCCGCGTTGTTGATCACGATGGAGACGTCGTTGGCGAGGGCGGCGGCCGCGGCGACGTCCGCCTGGTCGGTGATGTCCAGGCGCAGCGGGACCAGGTCGGAATCCTCCACGGCGGCCGGGTCGCGCACACCGGCGTAGACCTTCGCTGCGCCGTGGTTGATCAGTGAGCGGGCGAATGCGCGGCCGATGCCGCGATTGGCGCCCGTCACCAGGGCGACTGATCCTTTGATGTCCATCGTTTTTCCTTTGCGACAGGCACGCCCTGTCCGGGCGGGCTCTTGGCAAGTGGTCGTCTGCCGGCCGGGCAGGAGTGGCAGGAATGGGGGGCGTCATCCGGCCGCGGTCGGCTCGACGGCCGCTGCCGCACCATCCGGCGCGGCCGGAACGGCATCCCACGGTCAAGCGTTCCCGAGCGGCTCGCGTCCAGCACGCCGCTCAGGGAACCCACGTTAGCGTCTAGATTTATATATGCAAGTCAGCTTAGGTCGGGATTGAGATGGATCACACACGATCTTCACTGTTCTGGGGTCTTTGTGACGCTTCAGCCGCTGGAGGTGCGGGGCGCGCCGGCCGCGGCAGCGCCGGGTGGACGGAGGGCGGGATGGCCGGGGTGCCGGCCTGGCCGACGGGTGCGCGCAGGGCTTGAGGGTGAGGGCTCGTGGGGGTCGGGGCCCGCGGGGCCGTCGGCTGAAGTGGCGGCCGGAGACCTGAATTGCAAGATGAAACTCAGGGAGTAGACTCGTCCCTGCGCAGCGCCGCAGCAGGTGCATGCGGAACCCGGCGCCATGTGGGAGGTGGACAGTGTCAACTGAACGGCAGTGGTCAGACCCCATGAACGATGACCCGGCCTGCTCCATCGAGCGCAGTCTGCAGATTCTCGGCGAACGCTGGTCCTTTCTGGTGCTCCGCGAGATCTTCGCCGGCAAACACAAGTTCGCCGAGATCCAGTCAGCCCTGGGCATCGCAACCAACCTGCTCAGCGCACGGCTCAAGCTTCTTGTCGAGAGCGGCGTGCTGTGCACGCAGACCTATCGGGAGCCGGGCAGCAGGCCGCGGCAGAGCTATCACCTGACGGAGGCGGGGCGCGACCTGCGGGTGGTGCTGTCCGCGCTCCAGCAGTGGGGCGACCTCCATCGGCCGCGCCCCTCGGGCCCTTCCGCGCTGCGGCGCACGCGCTCCACCGGCCGGCCCGTCCACGTGGGATTCCTCGACGACGACGGTCACGAAGTGCCCGTCACCGAGGTGGTCACCGTCATGGACACGGTGGCCAGGACCTGACCGAAGCCGCGCGCAGGGCCGAGCTGGCCCTCCTGCGCTGACGACGGTAGAGCCGCCGCTCCTTCCGTTGAACTGCCGTGTCACCGGGGAGACTTGCGCGGTGGCCTGCTCCTGGCCAGAGAGCACTCACCGGCAGCGGGTGCACGCCCCGGACGGACATCCCGCGCGTTCACGAGCCTCGATCGGCGGCGCCGCGCGGCGCGGAGGCTGAGACGCCTACACCGCTGTGGAGGGCAGCGGGTCCTGCCCCACCAGGCTGTGCCCGCGGGCGGCCGATTCGCGCACGGCGTCGAAGCCGTAGCCGGTCATCTCTCTCTCGTACGCGTGCAGGGCCTCGGCCAACGGTTGACCACCGGCGGCCTGAACGAGTCGAGCGGTCAGTACCCGCGCGTCACGCAGTGCGGTGTTCGCGCCAACACCGATGGCAGGGCTCATGACGTGGATGGCATCGCCCAACAGGCTGACCGCGGTGGTCTCCCACGTCGCGACGGGCACGCTGGTGCGCACCGAGACCGGGAAGATCGAGGCGGGGTCCTGGCGGGACACTATCTCGACCAGTCCAGGGTGCCATCCCTCCACCAGGGAGAGCGTGAGCGCCTTTAGTTCCGCGCCGTTCATCGCGAACAACTCCTCGTCCGTGCAAGGAATCTGCTCACGTCGGGTGCCGAAGACGCACGCGAGGTAGTCGCTGTCGTCGCTGAGCTCGATGTCGGAAGCCAGCCGGGCCGTCGCCTGGTGCATGGGCTCGCGGTACTGCACGGGGGCGAGTCCCACGAAGCGCTTGTCCGGGCCGATGACGGTGGTCCACAGTCCGAGCAGTTCGGGCGGGACCAGGGCTCGGGCCTGGTCACCGGCGAACGGGATCTTGCCGTAGAGCAGCCGCAGTCCGGCGTCGACGACCTGAGCCTGGGGCAGGTACTGCCTCCGGGTGGCCGAGTTGACCCCGTCAGCGCCGATCAGGACGTCGCCCGTGGCACTGGTGCCGTCCGCGAAGTGCGCGGTCACCGAGCCCGACCGGTCGGTGCCGTAGTGGGTCAGCTGGGCACCGTAGTGCACCGCCTTGTCCAGGCCGGACGACAGGATCTGCCGCAGCGTCATGCGGTTGACCGCCAGGTGCCCGCCGCCGGGCAGGTCCGGGACGGGCGGGAGTTCCTGGGCGTGCAGCAGGTTCAGCTGGTGGTCGAAGGCGTCCATGCGCGACCCGGGGGTGGCGGCGGTAGCCTCGAACACCTCGTACGCCTGCGGCGTCAGCACCGCCCTGAGCGCGGTGATGCCGTGGGAGTTGATGCGGATGCGGTAGCCCTGGTTGCGGAAGGCCGCAGTGGAATCCTTCTCGTACACCGCGACGCTGATCCCCGCCTGGCGAAGCCCCTGCGCGAGGGCCAGGCCGCCCAGCCCGCCTCCGGCGATGATGACATGCAGATCCGACACAGCTGTGTCCCTTCTCGAAGGTGAAACGAAAAGGGACGCACCGGACGTGCCTCAACGGCACTGTACGAGCGCATGACCGCCATCCGGACTACCTACCGGACCGTGACTTTTGTACGTCCGGAGAAAACGCTAGCACAGGCTCGGCCGTGAGCCCCGCAGCGCCAATACCAGCCATGTCACTGCGAATTGGTCGGGCGGCTGCTTGAAGGGCAACGCTTGCCGTGGCACCCCAGGGCGACTCGGCCTGGAGCGTCACTGCCGCAGAGCGCTCCAGGTCCTCGCGGAGCCGCTGAATCGCCGGGATCGTCAGGTACAAGTCCGCACTTGACTCGGAGTGGAAGTGGGTGCAGCTCGTTGCACCAGGTCAGCCAGGGACCGCGCGTGGTGCGGCCCGCTCGGGTGCCCCGCACGCGGTCGCGGTCAACGAGACGGTCATCGCCATCACCCGCACCCCCGCCACACCGACCCGGCCCGTACCCCGCCGGCAGACCGCCGCGACGCCCCCCACCATCGGGCAGGAGCCGGCCCGGGAACTCGTGCCGGAGGCGCCGGGCATGGGCTGGATCGCTCCTGGTCGACCGAGGTCCCCCCTCAACCTCCCCACAAGTAAGGGCAACCGGGCCGCAGTCCGCGCGGACGCCGTCCTCCAGGCGCCGGAGGCGGGGCTGCCGGTGTTGTTCGTGGAGGTCGACAACTGCACCGAGTCCGCTGACATCCTGGCGGCCAAGTTCGAGAAGTACCTGCGCTACTTCCGTCTGAAGACCAAGAACCCGCTCGGCAGCGAGAGCCCGGTGTGGCGCACCCAGTACCCCACGACCGGGCGGGAGGGACACCCGCCGGTCGTGGTCGTCTTCAACCCCGGCACCCGAACCGGCCCGCAGGCCCTGAAGAACCGCATGAACACCGTCATGGAGCTCACGCGTCTCGTCTGGTCCGGCAGCTACCACGGCGCCGGCGGCGGGTACGGCGCCGAAGAACGGGACGGCTACTACGACTACGCCGACGCCATCCCCCTCCTCTTCACCACCCTCGACCGCCTCCAGACCAGCGGCCCCCGGACTGCGGTGTGGTGGCGGTGCGGACACGGCCAGTGGGAAACCCTCCCCGACGCCCTCGCCAACCCCGCCGACCATGACGCCTGGTACGCCCGCGACGAGCAACGCCGCCGCCAGCGCGAGGAAGCGCAGCGGCGGCAACAGGAGTGGGCCGTGGAGAGGGAACGCTGGACTCAGGAACCTGACCCAGCGCCCGAGCCGGAACCCGTATCGCCGTGTGAGCGGTGCGGACTACCGATCACCGGCCCTCCCGGCGAGGACGCCGAGCTCGCCCCGCCCGAGGACGGACAGCACTGCCCCACCTGCCGCACCGACCTGCGCCAGTACCCGACCCTGCGCGAAACCCTCTTCGGACGGCGTCCGCGCAGCAAGTAGCCCGACCCCGCCAGAGCGATACCAGGGCCGGGCTACGGCTGAGAACCCTAGACCGGGCAGCGGAAGTCAGGTCCTCAGCCGTCGCGCATCAGGTTCGGTCCCAGTACGCGATCTCTTGTGAAACGACGTCCACCGCCGACAGGCACGCCACCGGGGACCTGCCAGCGCGCTGACGATACGGAGCGCGCCGGCCAACCGACCTGGCGGTGGAGCGGCCCGGACCACAACGGGGGATGGGCAGTGCCGGGCCGCCCCACCACCAACCTGCCCCACACGGCCACTGTCCTGTGCCACTGGATCTTGACCGTTCGTCGCCGAAGGTTGACCACCGCGGGGTTTGTGCCACCGAAGAATGACCGCCCAGATCGGGAGGGGACGAACCATTCCCTGTAGAGAGGACACGAGGGTCACGCTCGCCTCGCCCAATCACAACGGCGGCCGATTCGCCGGCGCTAGGGCCTGTGTGATGTTGCGATCACTCTTCGGGTTCCGTTCCGGTACGGGGGCTTCTTCCGGTAGGACGCTGGGTGTGACACGAAGGCAACTCACCGACGAACAGTGGAAGTTCATCGAGTCCTATGTGCCGATCGGCGGGTTCGGCCCGTACCCCGAGCGGCTGCGGGAGCAGTTCGAGGGGGTGATCTGGCGGTTCCGCACCAGCAGCCAGTGGTGGGAGATGCCGGGTGAGTTCGGTCCGTGGGCGACGGTCTACGGCCGCTTCCGGGTCTGGAGGGACGCCGGTGTCTTCACCGCACTGCTGGAAGGCGTGATCGCCGAGGCCGCCCGCCAGGGGGAGACGGACTTGTCGCTGGTCAGCGTGGACTCCACCACCGCCCGCGCCCACCACGACGCCGCCGGGATGCGCATCGGTAAGGAGGCCATGGACGTCCTTGAGGAAGTCGCCACCGAGCAGGAGCGGGCCCTGTAAAAGGGGGCCGCCCGCCAGAACAGAACGGGCAGGACGGCGATGACGATCCCGAGCAGGAAGAGCGGCGGCGCATCCGTCGTCCCGGTCCTGGGCAGTCCGCCTGGCCTCGCCGCCGAAGAGACCGTGTGCGCCATGCTGCTCCAGACCGTGGCCCGCGGAGACAACCTCACCTACGCCGACCAGCTCCGGAACTGGTCCGAGGAACTCCGACGCTGCTGCCCGTCTCCTTGAAGTACTGCTTGATCACACAGCAGTGAGCCGCTGCCACCCGAGCGTTCCGCGCGGGTTCGATCGGATGATCGGAGTGTTGATGCGGAGTTACGGCGCGCGAGCGGCAGGGCAGTGCGCCTGATGCCCTATCGCGCCCTTGAGCGAGAAGTTCGTTGGGCAGGAGGTGCGGACAGGGTGCAGGGGTCAAAACCCCAATCCGGGAAGGAAGCACTGTTGATGAAGCACCATGCCACTCTGACGGCGTGCGCGTCCCTGCTGGCTGCCGGGATGCTCGCAGCAGCGGCGCCCTCCGTCAGCGCTGATCCGGCGAAGTACCCTACGCACAACGCCGCCGCGCAGCAGCTCAGGCAAGCGGGCATCACCTGGTCCTCGTCCGGCCGCTGCAGTGACCGGAACGTGAACACCTGTACCTCCTTCACGCAGATCAACAAGGCCACTATCGCGGGTGTGATCGCGTTCAAGAAGGCCAGCAGGTGCGCGGTGAACATCACCGGTGGTACGGAGAAGGGGCACTCGCCGGGCACCTACAGCCACTGGAACGGCTACAAGGTGGACATCAGCCCCAACCAGTGCGCGGACAACTACATCACCGGCAACTTCCGCTACGCGGGACGGCGGGGTGGTGACAACGCGAAGATGTACAAGTCCCCGGCAGGCAACGTCTACGCCAGGGAAGGTTCCCACTGGGACATCCTGTACTACAACGGCAACCGGTGAGACGAGTGGGGGTCCGGCCACCAGGGCCGGACCCCCACTCGGCACCGGCGTGAACCGTGCGTACTGTGCGCCTCGTCAACGACTGCCCTCAGACGTGCGGTGCGGTGTGGACCGCGTCGGTGGCCTCGACTTCGACGCCGAGGTGGTCCATGCGCGTTGCCTCGCCTGCGGTGCCTCGGACAAGGACGAGCTGGAGAGGGGGCTCGACGATAGCGAAGTTGACGTAGCCGTCGCGGAGTTCGGCGGGCTCGGTGCCGAAGATTTTGGTGAGATCGGTAGGTCTGCCCGGTGGGGAGACGAGCCGACGTTCTCCTGACTGCTACAGGGCCAGGACAAGAGGTCCCGGGCGACAAGCCCGCAACCTCTCGGGGGAGCGGGATGAGGAACTGGGAGAAGGCGCTGTCGGTCCTGGAGGCGCTGCGCGAGCGCGAGGAAGAGGCCGCGCACGGCTGGGTGCTGGACAGCGAATTCCTCTTGCCGCAGCAGCAGAGCGTCAGCGCCCTTGAGAGCCCAGGCCTGGTGGAGCTGGCCGGGCGGCAGGACCGCGCGGAACTGTCAGCCTGGGAGAGTCGGCCAGTGCGGTGGGCGGCCCGGCTGACCCCATACGGCCGCGACACCCTCGCCTACGCCCGGGACCGCCCCCGGTCCGAGCCACCGCCCGGCGAGGCGGGACCGGGGCGGCGGCTGGTGGAGCTGATCCCTTCGCAGATGGCGGCGCTTCGCGTGTTCGTTGGCCTCGCCGGCCGACTCCGAGTTCCGCCGGCTGACGGGTTGGCGGAGCAGGTCCGTACGGCCTCGTGCGATCACGGGATCAAACGGTGGCGGCTATATCTGACCGAGGAGCAGATCGCGTCGGTGGCGTACGGGTTCTGGCTGCACCGGATGACCGGCTCCGCCGCGGAAGCCAACCGCTTCGCCCGCGAGTACGGGATCGCCCACACTCCGTGCCGGGAGAACGCTCTCGGGTCTTCGCCAGATCTCCCGCGACCGGTGTGACATACAGTCCCTGCGAGCGAAGCGGCGATCGCCGGACTGGTGCTGTCGCGTTCGGTCGAAGAAGTCGATGACCGGCAGTTGGACTGCAATCCAGTTGAACATGCGTGGCCCCATCGGCGCCGTCGCCGCACGAGAGGCGCTGCCAGGGACTCCTGGATGCTCAGCCGGCCACTGCCTCCTGCTGCGGCTCGGCGGCAGCGGGCTCCGAGGTGGCTGCCGTGGTGTAGAAGACCGACGAGCCCTGCTTGGTGCGGTGAGCGTGGCTCTTGGCGACCAGTCCTTCGAGGGTGGTGCGCACGACCGTGGTCTTCACACGGCGGTCGGGGTGGGCCTGCGTGAGCGCGGTGGTGATCTCGGCGGCGGAGCGCGGCTCGCTCTCCTGCTCCAGGTGGCCGCGGAGCAGGTCGACCAGGGTCGGCTTGGCCGTTGCCGTGGGCGCCTTCGCGGATGAGTCCTTGGCGGCGGGCTTCTTGGATGCCGTCTTCTTCGCGCTTGTGGCGGACGCCTTCTTCGGCTTGCTCTGCTTGGGTTCGGCGGAGGCCTGGTGAGGCACGGACGGCGCAGTTGCGGTATCTGCCTCGGCGGCGGGGCTCGCATCGCCGAGCGCCTGCTGCATGTTCACGAGCACGGTGTGGTCGTGCTGCAGGGCATGCAACTGCTCCTGCAGGGTTTCGATCTCCTGGCCGATACGTTC
>LRTP01000264.1 GCA_001550305.1 Streptomyces diastatochromogenes | reverse complement strand
GGGCGGCGCCGTCGAGGACGCGCCGCACGCGGCGGCGGTCGCGGCGAAGCTGCGCAAGCTCGGGGACGCGGGGACCCAGGTGGTCCTGTGCGGACGGCCGCCCGCGCCCGACGCCCCCGAGGCGATCGCGCTCACCTTCGACAACCGGGGCGGCGGACAGCAGCTCACCGAGCATCTGATCGGGCTCGGCCACCGCAGGCTCGGCTACATCGCGGGCCCGGAGGAGCGGACGACGACCCGGCACCGCCTGGAGGGGCACCGCGCCGCACTCGCCGCGCACGACATCGAGGACGATCCGCGGCGCACGGTGCACGGACGCTACGACCGTCGCGCCGGCTACGAGGCGACACTCGAACTCCTGCGCCGCGACCCGTCGTTGACGGCTGTCGTCGCCGCCAACGACACCGTCGCGCTCGGCGCGTGTGCCGCGCTGCGGGAGGCGGGTATGCGTATCCCCGACGACGTGTCCGTCGCCGGCTTCGACGACCTTCCCTTCAGCATCGACGCCGTCCCCGCGCTCACGACGGTGCGGTTGCCCCTCTCGGAGGCGGGGGCCCGGGCCGGGCGTATCGCAATGGGCCGCGAGGAGCCGCCGCCGGGCGGGATCGCGACGGTGCGGGGGGAGTTGATGGTGCGGGGGTCCACGGGGGTGCCGCGGGTCTGAACGTGGGGTTTTCGCCCCCGCCGCCCCTACCCGTCCCATCCCTACCTGGGGGCTCCGCCCCCAGACCCCCCGGGCGAGTTCTTCGACTGCGGGCGAGTGGGGGCTGGTCGCGCAGTTCCCCGCGCCCCTGGGTGGGGGCGGGGCTGCGCCCCTAGCCCCCACCCCCACCGCCACGCCCCACGGCCCCGACCCACCCACCCGCCGGGGCCCGCGATCACACGTGCGGACGCTGCCCCTTCTCCTGACGGGGGAACGACTGGTCGGCACCGGGCAGCGTCGGCTTCGGAAGGGTCGCGACCTCCTCCTTCGCCTTCTCCAGTTGTTCCGCAGTGTCGTCGGGCAGGAGGGGCGGCTGCGGCTGTGGCTGCGAGAAGCGGAAGGCCGAGGTGAAGTCGCCGAAGGCCGCGCGGCGCCAGGCGCTGATGTTCGGTTCCTGGACACCGGTGAACTGTTCCAGGAACCGCAGCGCCGAGGTGTGGTCGAAGGCCTCCGAGGCCACCCAACCCCCCACCGTCCAGGGCGAGACGATGATCGCGGGGACTCGGAAACCGCCCCCGATGGGCAGCCCCTGGACGAACTCGTCCGGCGTACCCGCCAAAGGCGTCGGCGGCGGCACATGGTCGAACAGGCCGTCGTTCTCGTCGTAGTTCAGGATGAACGCGGTCTTGCTCCACACCTTGGGGTTGGAGGCGATCGCCTCGATCTTCGACGCGACGAAATCGGCGCCCGCGGCGGGCAGGTGGTCCGGGTGCTCGGACTGAAGACTCGTCGGCATGATCCACGACACGGCCGGCAGCCGGTCGTTCCGCGCGTCGTCCTCGAACGTGCCCTCCGGCTGCGGGCGCATGCCGCGCTCGTACAGGTCGGACCCCGGCACGGCCGCGCGGAAGCCCGCGAACTGCTCCAGCATGTTGCAGCCGTAGTCGTCGTCCTGCTGGTACACCTTCCAGCTGACCCCGGCCGCCTGCAGCCGCTCCGCGTACGTCGTCCACCGGTACGGCGTCGGCGCCTTGTTGACGAGGACCGGGCCGCCCCGCGTGCCGCCGGGGTCGATCGTGCCGGTCATCCAGTACAGCCGGTTGGGCCAGGTCGGCCCGAACACCGAGCAGAAGTAGTGGTCGCAGACGGTGAAGGTCTCCGCCAGCGCAAACTGGAACGGGATGTCCTCACGCGTGTAGTAGCCCATCACGTACGGCCCGTTGACCCCGTCCGCCTTGCGGTGGGCCGGCAGCCAGCGGTCCATCTTCCCGCCGTTCCACGCCTCGTGCTGCACCGCCCACGCGTGGCTCGTGGACGGGATCGCCTGGGCGCTGGACGTGTGGGTGTCGAGGTGGAAGGGGAGCAGATACCCCTTCGGGTTCACGGCGTCGGGCTGGTAGAACACCGACCGCCCGGTGTCGAGCTTCAGCGCGTGCGGGTCGGCGAAGCCGCGTACGCCGGACAGGGTGCCGAAGTAGTGGTCGAAGGACCGGTTCTCCTGCATCAGCATGACGACGTGCTCGATGTCGCGGAGCGAGCCGTGCTTCGGCGGCCCGGCCGCGACGGCCTTCTGGACGCTCGGCGGGAGGAGGGAGAGCGCCGCGGCGCCGCCCAGCGCGCCCGCGGCCGAACCCAGGAGTCTACGACGTGTCAACTCGGCCATTGTTGCCTCTTCTTGAGACTTCGTCAGCTCTCCGGAGTCGAACTGCGGCCCACACGGGGGCGGGCCCGCCGCTTCACTCTCCTAGGGGCGACCGAGGGTTGGCAGAGGCGTGCGATGAACTCGTGGCCAACGCGCGGAAAGGGGTTGGCCACGTCATGACCGGGGTTGCCGGGGAGTTGCCCAACCGTTGCCCGCGCTTGGCCGAAGCCGTAGGCTCGGCGCATACCTCTGACTGAGTCAACTATCAGGTCCGAGCGACCAACATCAGGTCCGAGCAACCAAGGCCGCTGGGCCAGACCCGCACAGCCCGACCCGAACAACCGGCGCCGACCATCCGGGGTTGAGTGATCATGACCGTCCAGGACATCCGCTCCTTCAACCGCTTCTACACGAACGTCATCGGGGCCCTCGACTACGGCCGCCACCTCTACGCTCCCTACACCCTCACCGAGTCCCGTGTGCTGTACGAGCTCGCCCACTCCCCCCGCACCGACGCCGCCGACCTCCGCGGCGAACTGTCCCTGGACGCCGGTTACCTGAGCCGCATCCTGAACAAGTTCGAGCAGGACGGCCTGATCGAGCGGACGCCCTCGGAGCGGGACCCGCGGCGGCGCCGCATCACGCTCACGGCACAGGGCAGGGAGACGGCGGCCCTGCTGGACGAGCGCTCACGGGAATCGGTGGGGGCGCTGCTGGCGACCGTGCCGGCCGACGACCGCCCCCGGCTCGCCGAGGCGATGCGGACCGTGCGCACGCTGCTCTCCTCCGGGCGCCCACCACGCAGCGAGGACGTCGTCCTGCGCGACCCCGGGCCCGGCGACCTCGGCTGGATCGTGCAGCGCAACGCCGCGCTGTACGCCGCCGAGTACGGCTGGAACGCCGACTACGAGGGCCTGGTCGCCCGGATCGTGGCGGACTTCGCCGAGGACCACGATCCGCACCTGGAGCGGGTGTGGATCGCCGAGCTGGACGGTCGGCCGGTGGGCTGCGTGATGTGCGTACGCGACGACGCGCCCGGGACCGCCCGTCTCCGCCTGCTCCTCGTCGAGCCCGACGCGCGCGGGCTGCGCATCGGCGACCGGCTGGTCGAGGCCGTCATCGACTTCGCGCGGGACGGTGGCTACCGGGACCTGGTCCTGTGGACCAACGACGTGCTCTCCGCCGCCCGCCGCATCTACCAGCGCCACGGTTTCGTCCTCGTCGCCGAGAAACCGCACCGCTCGTTCGGAGCGGACCTGACCGGCCAGGACTGGCGGCTGGATCTGCACCCCCCACAGGAGTGACCGGTCGGGCTCACACGGCTTTCCGGCGTGACGGCATCCGGCGTAAAGGCATCCGGCGTGACGGCATCCGACGTTCCGTCGTCGGCCCCGGAGCCCGGCCCGGTGAGCTGCCGTACCAACCCGTTCGACCACCCGCGGCCGATTTTTCCTTTCGACTCTCCTTTTGATCGACAACGGCCGACATCGGCACGCGAGTAGGGTCCATGCACATGAAGCTGGCCTTCTCCACGCTCGGCGTGCCCGGGCTCCCCATCCCCGACGTCGTACGACTCGCCGCCGCGCACGGCTACCACGGCGTGGAGCTGCGCGCGCATCCCGAGGAGCCGGTGCACCCCGGGATCGGGGCCGCCGAGCGGGCCGAGGTGGTCGCGGAGTTCAAGGCGGGCGGCATCGAGATCCTGGGCGTGGCGGGCTACGCGCGGGTGGCGGCGCCGGGCGACGACGACACCGTCGTCGCCGAGGTCAAGGAGCTCCTCGACCTCGCCCACGACCTGGGCGCCCCGTTCGTACGCGTCTTTCCGGGCGCGAGTTCCGAGCAGAGCCTCGAGGAGGCGGACGCGACGGCGGCACGGCGGCTCGGCACGGCCGCGGAGTACGCCGCCGACCTGGGCGTACGGATCCTGCTGGAGACCCATGACTCGCACCGCACCGGCGCGGACGCGATCAGGATCCTGGGCCTGGTCGGCCACCACCACGTGGGCTCGCTGTGGGACGTCATGCACACCTGGCTCGGCGGCGAGGAGCCGGCGGAGACCTACGCGGCCCTGTGCACCTACCTCGGCTACCTCCAGGTCAAGGACATCGCCTCCGCCGAGGACACCACCCCGCTCCCCCTCGGCGCGGGCGTCCTGCCCCTCGCCGACTGTGTGGAACTCCTCTCCCGGGAGGGCTGGGACGGCTGGCTGTGCTGGGAGTACGAGAAGCGGTGGTACGAGGGGGCCGTGCCGCTGCCCGAGCTGCTGGGACCGGGTCGGGAGCACCTCGGGCGCCTGCTGAACGACTCCGCCTAGAACCGGTTCCGGCGGCGCGCGCACACGCCCGCGTGGGCGTCCCGCGGCTCGCCGCCCCTCGCCGACGGGCTATCGTGGACGCCATGTCGGCACCGGAACTGATCCGTATCGTCTCCCGCGACTCGCCCATGGCCCTGGCCCAAGTGGAGCGCGTCCGTGCCGAGTTGGGCGCGCTCCATCCGCACATCCGTACCGAGGTCGTGCCCGTGAAGACGACCGGTGACAAGTGGATGGGCGACCTGGCCAAGGTCGAGGGGAAGGGCGCGTTCACCAAGGAGGTCGACGCGGCGCTGCTGGCCGGTGAGGCCGATCTCGCGGTGCACTGCGTCAAGGACATCCCCGCGGACCGTCCCCTCCCGGCGGGGACGATGTTCGCCGCGTTCCTGGCGCGGGACGACATCCGGGACGCCCTCGTGCACCCGGGCGGGCTCACGCTGGACGAGCTGCCGCAGGGGACCCGGATCGGCACCTCGTCGGTACGGCGGGGCGCCCAGCTGGCCGCCTCGCACCCGCACTTGGAGTGCGTGCCGTTCCGGGGGAACGCCAACCGGCGGCTGGAGAAGCTGGCGGCGGGTGAGGCGGACGCGCTGCTGCTGGCGGTGTCGGGGCTGGAGCGGATCGGCCGGGCGGACGTGATCACGGAGATCCTGTCGCCCGAGACGATGATGCCGCCGATCGGGGCGGGGATCCTCGCCCTCCAGTGCCGTGAGGGCGACACCGACGTCATCGAGACGATCAGCGACCTCGGCGACCCGAACACGCACCGCGAGGCCACGGCGGAGCGGATGTTCCTGCACGTCCTCCAGGGCCACTGCAACTCACCGATCGCCGGTTTCGCGAAGGCCGACCGCAGCGGCGAACTGTCCCTGCGTGCCTGCGTGTTCACCCCGGACGGCAAGACCGTACTGAACGCCCACGAGTGGGCGGGCCGCCTCGACGCCGCGACGCTCGGCACGTCGGTCGCCGTCGCCCTGTTGCGCCAGGGCGCCCGCGAACTGATCGACGACATCCCGCACTGATCGCCCCCTCACCTCACTGATCACCCCAGCGGGCCGGCCCAGGCGGCGAAGGTCTCGTGGAAGGCGGGGAACGTCTTCCGTACGCAGCCGGGGTCGTCGAACGAGACGCCGCCCGGCACGCGGAGTCCGGTCACCGCGAAGGACATGACGATGCGGTGGTCACCGTACGTCTTGATCTCCGCGCCCGGCACGGGCTGCGCACCGGGGTGGATCTCGATCCAGTCGGCCCCGGTCTCCACCCGTACGCCCAGCCGCCGGAGGTTCTCCGCGCAGGCGTCCAGGCGGTCGCACTCCTTCACCCGTGTGTTGGCGACGTCCTCGATGCGGACCGGGCCCGAGGCGAAGGGCGCGATCGCGGCCAGCGTCGGCATGGTGTCGGAGATGTCCCGCATGTTGACCGTGAGCCCGCGCAGTTCGCCGGTGCCCGCGACCGTCGTCCCGCCGGAGCCGACCTCCACCCGCGCCCCCATCCGCCGCAGTACGTCGACGAAGCCCAGATCGCCCTGGAGCGCGCCGGCGCCCAGGCCGGGGACCGTCACCTCGCGGCCGGTCAGGGCGGCCGCGGCGAAGAAGTAGCTCGCGGTGGAGGCGTCGGGCTCGACGGCGTAGGTGGTGGCGCGGTAGCCGCCGGGTGAGACCACGAACACCTCGCCCTCCCGGCGCACGGACGCGCCGAACGTCCGCATCATCGCGAGCGTGATCTCGACGTACGGCGCCGAGACCAGGTCGGTGACGGTGATGCGCAGGCCCTTGCGGGTCAGCGGGCCGAGCAGCAGGAGGGCGGTCAGGTACTGCGAGGACTGGCCCGCGTCGAGCGTCACGTCACCGCCCTCCACGCCGGCCGCCGCGATCCGCAGCGGATGGTGGCCCTCCGCCTCGTCGTGCCGCAGGTCGACGCCGAGGTCGCGCAGGGCGCGGGTGAGCGGGAGCAGCGGTCGGCGGCGCATCTGCGGGGAGGCGTCGAAGCGGTAGGTGCCGTGTCCGGCGGCGGCGAGGGTCGGCAGGAAGCGAGCGGTGGTCGCGCCGTCGCGGCAGTACACGTCGGCGTCGGTGGCCGCCGGGCCCTGGGGACGGCCGTCGATCTGCCAGGCGTGCGGGGTGCGGCCGACGCGGTAGCCGAGCCGGGTCAGGCCCTCCGTGAAACCTTCCGTGTCGTCCGACCGGAGCGGCCGTACGAGGGTCGTGACCCCGTCGGCCGCCGCCGCGAGGAAGAGCGCACGCGCGGTGATGGACTTGGAACCGGGGATGTCGACGACGGCCATGTCCTCATGCTGGCTCCCCGACCCGCTCCGGCGCGGGAACGTCCGCCAAATGGACCTGTCCCTGCGAGCCCGGCGTCGAACCGTCCCACCCATTCGTCCCACCCGCACCAATTCCCCGAACCGGCGAAAACCGGGGAACCCCGACCCGCACCGCTTCGTCCAATCCGCATACTGCCGGATGAGTCTCCGCAGAGCGGTGTCGGCCTCGCTGCTGGCTGCGAACGCTGACCACCCTCTCCGCCGCCTGCGGCCGGCAGCACGCCGTCACCGGCGCGCCCCCCTCCAACTGCGCCGGTGACGGCCCCTCCTCGGGATACTGTGCACACCCTTGACTGGAAGAAACTTCCCGGATATTCGTGATTCCTCGGAAGTTTCCTTCATGAGGGAGGAGCGCACGTGGGGCCATCGAGTTCTTCCAGACCGTCCAGACGTACCGTTCTCGCCGCCACCGCCGGGACCACCGCGGCCCTGACCTTGAGCACCACCTCCGTCCGGGCGGCCGAGGAGAGACCTGACGAATCGTCACTCCGGGCGCTCGTCTCCCGTATGACGCTGGAGGAGAAGGTCGGCCAGCTCTTCGTGATGCGGGTCTACGGGCACTCGGCCACCGCGCCCGACCAGGCGGACATCGACACCAACCTCGAGGAGCTCGGCGTCAGGACGGCCGCCGAGCTGATCGCCGAATACCGCGTCGGCGGGATCATCTACTTCACCTGGGCACACAACACCCGTGACCCGCACCAGATCGCCGCCCTCTCGAACGGCATCCAGAAGGTCTCCCTCGACCAGCCGCGCGGGCTGCCCGTCCTCATCTCCACCGACCAGGAGTACGGAGCGGTGGCCCGGGTGGGCAAGCCCGCGACGCTGTTCCCGGGCGCGATGGCGCTCGGCGCGGGCGGCTCGCGGGAGGACGCCCGTACGGTGGGGCGCCTCGGCGGCGCCGAGCTGCGCGCCCTCGGCATCCGACAGGACTACTCCCCGGTCGCCGACGTGAACGTCAACCCGGCCAACCCGGTCATCGGCGTACGCTCCTTCGGCGCCGATCCGGACGCCGTGGCCGGGCTGGTGACGGCCGAGGTGAAGGGCTATCAGAGCGTCGGGGTCGCGGCCACGGCGAAGCACTTCCCGGGGCACGGGGACACCGCCGTCGACAGCCACTTCGGCTTCCCCGTCATCACACACAGCCGCGAGCTGTGGTCGTCCCTCGACGCCGTGCCTTTCCGGGCCGCCGTCCGCGCCGGTATCGACTCGGTCATGACCGCCCACATCATGGTTCCGGCCCTCGACCCGTCCGGGGACCCCGCGACGCTCTCCCACCCGATCCTCACCGGCATCCTGCGCGAGGAACTCGGCTACGACGGGCTCGTGGTGACCGACTCGCTCGGCATGGAGGGCGTCCGGACGAAGTACGGCGACGACCGCGTCCCCGTCCTGGCGCTCAAGGCCGGTGTCGACCAGCTCCTCAACCCGCCGTCCATCCACGTCGCCTGGAACGCGGTCCTGAACGCCGTGCACGGCGGCGAGCTCACGGAGGCCCGACTCGACGAGTCCGTCCTGCGCGTCCTGCGCCTGAAGTCCAAGCTGGGCCTGCTGGAGAATCCGTACGTCAGCGACTCCGGCGTCGACCACACGGTCGGCACCGCCGCGCACCGCAGGGCGGCCGACCGGATCGCCGAGCGCACGACGACACTGCTGGTCAACCAGGAGCGGCTGCTCCCGCTCTCGCGCCGGAGCACCCCGCGCGTCCTCGTCGTCGGCGCCGATCCCGCCTCGCCGTCCGGCACCGACGGACCGCCCACGACCGTCCTCGCGACCGCCCTCACCGAGCTGGGGTTCACGGCGACGGCACTGTCCACCGGAACGGCACCCTCCGCGGCGAGCATCGACAACGCGGTGGCGGCGGCCCGAGGCGTGGACGCGGTCGTCGTCGGCACGTACAACGTGACGGCGACCGGGTCGCAGAGGACCCTCGTCGAGCGGCTCGTCGCGACCGGCGTCCCGGTGGTCGCGATCGCGATCCGCAACCCGTACGACGTGGCTCAACTCCCTGATGTGCGGGCTTACTTGGCGACCTACTCCTGGACGGACGTCGAACTGCGCGCCGCCGCCCGAGTGATCGCCGGCAGCGCGAGGCCCCGCGGAAGGCTGCCGGTGGAGGTGCAGCGGGCGGACGACCCGACGAAGGCGCTGTATCCGATCGGGTACGGATTGACGTACTAGGTCCGGTAAGGGCTGACGTACCACCCCTGCTGGGGGTTTGGCGTACCGGCCCTACGCCGCACACCCGGCGCACCACCCCCAAAGGGCGCAAAGCACCCCGGATGTCTGGCGTGTGCCCGTCGCGACGGGTCACGCTGGACGGGGGTATCGGGGGGAAGCCATGCGAGCCAGCTCGTCGGGTCGGCGTTCCGTTGGGGTGGTGTGCGCGCTGCTGCTGGTCCTCTGCGCGCTCGCGGGGTGCGACCGCTGGTCGGACTCGGGGAGCGCCGAGCCCGGCGCGGGGACGAGGTCGACGCAACCCTCGGGCTACGGGGCGGTGTTCCTCGCGGTCGACGAGTGCAGTTCCTTCGGGACGACCAGCTTCACCGAGGTGCCCTGCAGCAGCGAACGGGCCGCCGCCCGGGTGATCGCCCGTTACGACGGCAAGGTGGCCGACGGGCCGCTGTGCCCCGCGACCACGGACTTCGTGCTGCACATCAGCGAGACCCGGCCCGCCTCCGACGAGAACGGCGACGGGGTCGTCCCCCAGGGTTACGCCTGCATGCGCAAGCTGGAGGCCCCGCACCCCGGCGATCCGGGCGGAGGCGGCGGGCCCCGCACCATCGTCGGCGACTGCGTCTACAACTCCGGTGACGGGCAGGTGCGGGAGACCGCGTGCGACGGCAAGGGCAAGAAGCCCCCGGACTACAAGGTGACCTCGGCGGTCGCCGACCGCGCCGAGTGCCCGTCGTCCACGGCCCTCTACGTCCAACTGGGCGGCAGCAGACCGGTGGGCTGCGCCCGCCCCGTGTAGCCGAGGGACGGACGCAGCCGGTGGATCGTATGGCGGCCGGCGAACCGGGTTACGGTCGCAGCGCGGGCTCGCGCTCGATGTCGCGCTGGTCCAGCTTCGCGTCGAACTTCGCGAGCGGCCTCGCCGCCGACGGGTTCTCCTGGACCGTCGCCGAGGCGACACCCGCCCACTCCAGGATGCGGGCCGTCGCGAGGGCCTTCTCGTCGGGGACGAGGCCCGCGACGTTGGCACCGTGGTTCAGACCGGGGGCGGTGAAGACGTACGAGTCGCGCGCGCCCTTGCCGAGCCGGAAGCGCTCCGCGCCCCAGGGGTCGTTCTGGCCGTAGACGAAGAGCATGTGGTCGGCGTGGTGACGGACCCAGGAGTCCACGTCCGCCATGGCCCACGGCTGGAACCTCATCGGGATCGAGCGCGGCACGAAGTTCCGCGGCGGCTGGTAGCCGTAGCGGATGTACTTCTTCTCGATGGTCGGGAAGTGGATCGTGGGCGCGCCGAGCTGCGTACCCGCCTGGTAGTAGTACGGCGTGTACGTGTTCAGGCCCTGGTCGGTGTAGGCCGAGAAGCCGGAGATGGTGTCGACGGAGTCCCAGATCGCGTCATCGGTGGCGTGGGCGGCGTCGGCCGGGATCGAGGCGCAGTCCGAGAGCAGGCTGTACTGCCAGAAGCCCCACACGTAGTCGAGCACGACCGCCTCGTACGCCTTGTCGAGGCTTCCGATGGTGGTGAAGGTGTAGCCGTTGTCGGCGGCGTACGCCTCGTACTTCTTCTCCAGCGGTGCGCGCCGCACCAGCGCCTCGCGCTGCACGGCGTTCAGCTTGTCGCGGCACTCCTTGGTGCCGACGTTCGTGAAGAAGCGGTCGTACGCCGAGTCCTCGTCGTTCACCACGTCGTTCGGGGCGACGTAGGCGACGACGCCGTCCATGTCGCGCGGGTAGAAGCGCTCGTAGTACGTGGCGGTCATGCCGCCCTTCGAGCCGCCCGTGGAGAGCCACTTCTGGCGGTAGATCGGCTTGAGGGCCTCGAAGATGCGGTGTTGGTCGCTCGCCGCCTGCCAGATGTCGAGCTTCGACCAGTCGGCCGGATCGGGCCGGGACGGGGTGAAGAAGCGGTACTCCATCGAGACCTGGTTGCCGTCCACGATCTGGGTGGGCTCACGGCGGCCCGGGTTCGTGGAGACGTTGTAGCCGCCGGTGTAGAAGACCGTCGGGCGGGAGACGTCCTTGTGCAGCACGGTGATCCGCTGCTGGAACGTGCCCTTGGACGGGTGCCGGTGGTCGATCGGCTGGGTGTAGTTCAGCACGAAGAAGCGGTAACCGGTGTACGGCTTCTCCTCGATCAGGCTCATGCCCGGTATCGCGAGCAGCCTGTCCTTGATGTCGGTGTCCGTGCTTGTGGTGCCTGGTGCCGCCTCCGGCTGAGCGGCGGTGGCCGCCCCGGCCGTGCTCAACGTGCCTATGAGCACCGTGAGCGCCAGCAGCCATCTGAGCGCCTTGCGCATGCACACTCCCCTGTGAAACGGATGTGCGCTGGAAGCTATCGGAGCAACTCACAGGCGCACCAGGGGAGATGGGGAAAACCCTATGGGAAGGTGGTGTCTCGGCCGACTCGGCACTCGGCCGGTTCAGCGCTAGGCCGGTTCAGCAGAGGATCCAGCTCGAGCTCACCGAACCCGAGCCGACCGAGCCCTTGACGCGGACGCAGCGGTGGCCCGCGTGGACGGTCACCGGGCCGGCGTGGTGCGAGAAGCTGCCCTGGTCGACCACGGGTCGGCTGCCGCGCGCCTGCACACTGACGGACATCGTCCGTTTGCGCGACTGCTGATCCTTCGGGACGGTCATCGCGCAGACATAGCCGTCGCGCTTGTAGATCTGGACGGAACCGGTCGAGAAGCTGAGCGTTCTGACCTTGCGACCCGAGCAGTACGAGTCGGCGGCCTGCGCGCTGCCCGGACTCATCAACGCCATCAGCCCGGCCGCGGTCAACACCGCAAAGCCCAGCGCCAGGCGCCGGCGTATCGCACCACTACGGTCCACTGTCGTCCTCCCCCGGCCATTCAGCGTACTGGTGTACGGACGCAGGACGTACATCGGATGGTTGCCTTCACCCGAGAGAGGTTTTCTTCCGTGTTTGGGGCAACCACACCCCTTTGTTCGGTGTCCAACCGGTCAGAAAACCGAACGAAAGGTACTCATCCATGTCCCGCACGTCACGTTCACGTACGGCCGTCGGCGCGCTCGTCGCCGCGGCGCTCCTCGCCACGGCGGGTGCCTCCGTGCCCGCGTTCGCCGGCTCCAGCGCGCCCCCGCCCGCCCGCAGCGGCGCCAACGGCCCCGCCTACGACCGGGTGGCGAACTTCTACGGCGCCTACATCGACGCGGTCACCGACGAGGGAAGCGGTCACCTCGGCTCCCAGCTGCGCACCTTCTACCTGACCAAGGATCTCCGCACCCGCCTGGCCAAGTGGGAGAGCCGCGAGCACGCCGACGGGGTGCTCCGCGCGCAGGACGTGCCGCGGGCGTGGAAGGTGACGGCGGGAGACAGCGGCGCGGGCCACACCTGGTCGACGGTGCGCCTCACCTGGGGCTCCGCCCAGCACCCCACGTACACCTATCTGACCGTGCAGTCGGACCTGGCCACGAAGAAGATCTCCGACATCAAGGCGAAGAGCTGAAAACTCAGGCCGATGAGGGAACCGGCTCTTCCTCCTCCGGGGCTCCGACGAACGTCCTCCACAACTCCGCGTAGTGGCCGCCCTGTTGGAGGAGTTCGTCGTGGGTACCGTCCTCGGCGACGCGGCCGTGGTCCATGACCACGACCCGGTCGGCGCGGGCGGCCGTCGTCAGACGGTGGGCGACGACGAGGGTCGTACGACGGCCGGCGAGGCGGTCGGTGGCCTGGTTGACCAGGGCCTCCGTCGCCAGGTCCAGCGCCGCCGTCGCCTCGTCGAGGAGCAGCACGTCCGGGTCCACGAGTTCGGCGCGGGCCAGCGCGATCAGCTGGCGCTGGCCGGCGGAGAGGTTGCGACCGCGCTCGGCGACCTCGTGGAGGTAGCCGCCGTCGAGCGTGGCGATCATGTCGTGGGCGCCGACCGCGCGGGCCGCGGCCTCCACCTCGGCGTCGGTCGCGTCGGGGCGCCCGTAGGCGATGGCGTCCCGGACGGTCCCCTGGAAGAGGTACGCCTCCTGGGGGACGACGCCGAGCCGGTGCCGGTACGAGGTCAGGTCGAGCGAGCGCAGATCCGTGCCGTCGACCGTCACCCGCCCGCCCGTCGGGTCGTAGAACCGGGCGACCAGCTTCACCAGCGTGGACTTGCCCGCGCCGGTCTCGCCCACGAAGGCGACGGTCTGTCCGGCGGGGATGCTCAGCGAGACGGCGCTGAGCGCCTCCTCGTCGTCACCATAGGCGAAGTCGACGTCCTCGAAGGCGATGTCGCCCCGCAGGGAGAGGACGTCCAGCGGTTCGTCGGCGGCCTTCGTCGAGGTCGGCTCCTGGAGCAGTTCCTGGATGCGGCCCAGCGAGACCGTGGCCTGCTGGTAGCCGTCGAAGACCTGCGAGAGCTGCTGCACGGGCGCGAAGAACAGGTCGATGTAGAGGAGGTAGGCGACCAGCGCGCCCGTCGTGAGGGTGCCTGCGTCCACCCGGTGCGCGCCCACGATCAGCACGGCCGCCGACGCGACCGACGACAGCAGTTGCACGAAGGGGAAGTAGATCGATATCAGCCACTGGCCGCGGGTGCGCGCCCTGCGGTAGCTGTCGCTGCCCTCCGCGAACCGCTGCCCGCCCGAGCGCTCGCGCCGGAACGCCTGCAGGATCAGCAGTCCGGAGACCGACTCCTGGAGGTCGGCGTTGACCGCCGACACCCGCTCGCGGGCGAGTTCGTACGCCTTCACGCTCGCACGGCGGAAGAAGAACGTGCCGATGACCAGCGGCGGAAGGGTGATGAACACGACCAGCGCGAGCTGTACGTCGATCACCAGCAGCGCGCCCATGATGCCGAAGAAGGTGACGACCGAGACGAAGGCGGTGACCAGGCCCGTCTGGAGGAACGTCGACAGCGCGTCGACGTCCGTCGTCATCCGGGTCATGATCCGGCCCGTCAGCTCCCGCTCGTAGTAGTCGAGCCCGAGGCGCTGGAGCTGCGCGAAGATCTTCAGGCGGAGGGAATAGAGGACCCGCTCGCCGGTCCGGCCCGTCATCCGGGTCTCGCCGATCTGCGCGGCCCACTGGATGAGCACGGTGACCAGCGCCAGCGCGGCGGCGGCCCACACCGCGCCGATGGCCATCCGGGTGACGCCCTGGTCGATGCCGTGCCGGATCAGCACCGGCAGCAGCAGACTCATCCCCGCGTCCACGGCCACGAGCCCCAGGCTGACGAGCAGCGGGAGCCCGAAGCCGCGCAGCAGCCTGCGCAGCCCGTACGACTCCTCGGGCCTGACCGCACGCGCCTCGTCGATGCCGGGGGCGTCGGTGGCCGGGGGCAGCGCCTCGACCAGGGTGAGGAGTTCGGGCGTGGCGGGCATACCGGACAGGGCGTTGTCCTTGGGCTCCCGGTCGCCGGTCCACAGATGGGGAGTGACCCCGCGCTCGGCGTCGAACTCGGCGTCCAGCTCGTCCCGTACGGAGGTGTCCTCCTGGGGCACGGCGGGCAGGACGTGGCCGGGCGAGACGCCGCCCAGCTCGTCCGGGTCGGTCAGGAGCCGGCGATACAGCGGGGAGCGCTGCTGGAGTTCCTCGTGGGTGCCGATGTCGGCGAGGCGGCCGCCGTCGAGGACGGCGATGCGGTCGGCGAGGTTGAGGGTGGAGCGGCGGTGGGCGATGAGGAGGGTGGTGCGCCCCTCCATGACCCCCTTGAGGGCCTCGTGGATCTCGTGCTCGACGCGGGCGTCCACGGCGGAGGTGGCGTCGTCCAGGACGAGCAGGCGGGGGTCGGTGAGGATGGCGCGGGCGAGGGCGACGCGCTGGCGCTGGCCGCCGGAGAGGGTGAGGCCGTGCTCGCCCACCTTGGTGTCGTAGCCCTCGGGCAGCTCGGCGATGAAACGGTCCGCCTGGGCGGCGCGGGCCGCGGTCTCGATCTCCTCCTGGGTGGCGTCCGGGCGGCCGTAGGCGATGTTGGCGCGCACGGTGTCGGAGAAGAGGAAGGAGTCCTCGGGGACCAGGCCGATCGCGGCGCGCAACGACTCCTGCGTCAGCTCGCGGACGTCGTGGCCCCCGATGAGGACGGCGCCGTGCGTCACGTCGTAGAAGCGGGGCATCAGGAGCGAGATCGTCGACTTGCCGGAGCCGGAGGAGCCGACCACGGCGAGGGTCTCGCCGGGGCGGATCTCGAAGCTCAGCCCGTCGAGCACCGGCTGCTTTTTCGAGGTGCCCTCGTAGGCGAAGGACACGTCGTCGAACTCGACGGTCGCGGGCGCGTCGGCCGGGAGGGTCTTGGTGCCGTCCTTGATCGACGGCTCGGTGTCGATGAGCTCGAGAACGCGCTCGGCGCCCGCGCGGGCCTGCTGCCCGACGGTGAGGACCACGGCGAGCATCCGTACGGGTCCCACGAGCTGGGAGAGGTACGAGGAGAACGCCACGAAGGTGCCCAGCGTGATCTGACCCCGTACGGCGAGCCAGCCGCCCAGCGCCAGCATCGCGACCTGGCCGAGGGCGGGCACGGCCTGGAGGGCCGGGGTGTACTTGGCGTTGAGCCGGATGGTCCGCAGCCGCCCCGCGAAGAGCCGTCGCCCGACCTCCCGGAGCTTCCCGGTCTCCTGCTCCTCCTGCCCGAAGCCCTTCACCACGCGTACGCCGCTGACGGCGCCGTCGACCACACCCGCCACGGCGGCGGCCTGCGCCTGCGCGTACCAGGTGGCGGGGTGCAGCTTGGAGCGGCTGCGCTTGGCGACGGCCCAGAGGGCGGGGGCGACGGCGAGCGCGACCAGGGTGAGGGGCAGGGACAGCGAGGCCATGATCCCGAGGGAGATCAGGAAGAGCAGCACGTTCCCGATGGTCATCGGGAGCATGAAGAGCAGGCCCTGGATCAGCTGGAGGTCGCTGGTGGCGCGGCCGACGACCTGGCCGGTGGACAACTCGTCCTGGCGTCGTCCGTCGAGCCGGGTGATCGTCCCGTACATCTCGGTCCGCAGGTCGTGCTGGACGTCGAGGGCGAGGCGGCCGCCGTAGTAGCGGCGGATGTAGGTGAGGACGTACACGACGACGGCGGCGGCTATGAGCGCGCCCGCCCAGGGCGCCATGGACTTGCTGTGGTTCCCGATGACGTCGTCGATGATCACCTTGGTGATCAGCGGGACGACCGCCAGCACCGCCATGCCGCCGAGCGAGGAGCCGAGCGCGAGCAGGACGTACTTCGGGTACCGCCACGCGTACCCCGCGAGCCGCTGCGCCCAGCCGCCCTTGTCCCCTTGCTCGAATGCCACGCCGGTGCCTTCCGTAGATCTCACTCCACCGGAAGACACCAACACTGAAGCAAGCGGATTTCATCCCTCCGCAATAATCAGCCGTTCACCGTGTGTGGCAGGCGGGCGCTCAGGGAGTACAGGCGGGTGGTCTGGACGGCGTTCTGGTTGTCGTCGCTGACCAGGAGGAGCCGGAGACGGCCGTCCGGGGTGCGGCCGGTGATCGTCAGGCCCTCGATGTTGTCGAGGAGGGGGTTGGGCTGGGGCTGCTTGGCCCGGGCGCCCAGTGAAGGACAGTTCACGAGGTCGGCGAGGAGCGTCTTGCGGGCGAGCCGCACACCTTCCTGGCCGGTCAGGGTGTCGACACGGCGGGTGTCCGTGGCGTGGCGGAGGTCGGCGAGGTAGAGGCGGACGGTGTTGCCGACGCCCGCGGTGAAACCGCGCTCCAGGACGAGGAGGCGGCCGTCGGGGGTGGCCTGCGCCTCGGAGACGCCGAGGCCGGTGTCGGTGCGGTAGCCGTACTGGGCGGAGAGCCGGAAGTCACCCTGGCGGGTCGCGCGGTCCCAGGTCTGGAAGCGCACGATGCCGGCGGTGTCACCGCTCAGTGACCCCTCCATGGCGGCGAGCAGGGTGTGGCCGCCGGGGAGGAGCGTGAGCCCTTCGAAGGTCAGGTTGGAGGTGGCGCGGCCCGCGGGAGCGACCTTGAGCGCGTCCGGTACGGGGAGGCTCCCGACGAGGGTGCCGTCTCGCTCGTAGCGGCGTACGGAGGGCTCGGTCTCGGAGGTGACGAGACGGGTGCCGTCGCCGTCCACGGCCAGGCCCTCGGAGTCGAGCGCGGCGCCCTTCTCGTCGACGAGGTTCACGACGCCCGTCGGCTTCAGCGTCTCGCGGTCCAGGGTGAAGAGCGAGGACCGGTCGGAGAGCGCGGCGATCCGGCCGCCGCGGTCGACGGCGAGCGCGGAGAGGTTGCCGACGAAGGTGCCGTCGTACGTCGTCTTGTCGAGCGCGTCGGAGTAGCTCGTGATCGAGACGGCGGGCGAACAGGCGTGGACGCCCGGGGCTTTGCCGCTGTGGGCGTCGGCCGGAGCGGCGGCGGTCACACAGGTGGCCGCCGCCAGGCCGGCGGTGACGGTGGCGAGTACGGATCTCATGCGCATGCCGGTCACCGTAGGGCGGCCGGGTGACGCGCGGGAGACCGCCTCGTGAAGCGTCAGCCCGCGGACGGCACCGCCGGGATCGCTTCCTGGGGGTTGGTCGTGGGCACGTAGCGCAGCACGCTCGCGCTGGTCGTGGAGGTGGTCGGCACCAGGTCCTTGTGAATGGCCTTGGCGACGGCCTGGATGGTGTTGACGCCGTACTGCATGGTGCTGTTGTCCTGTGTCAGCACAGTGATCATGTAGTCGTGGCCCGCGCCGTTGAACGTGCCGATGCTGTGCACGCGCCAGCCGTGCGTGGCACGCGACAGCCAGCCGTTCTTGACGTGCACGGCGACCGAGGAGGGCGCTCCGGCCGGGGTGCCCCAGCGCTGCGAGGAGATGACCTTGCCCATCAACTTCAGTTCGTAGGCGCGGGAGTTGTCGCTCAGCACGGAGTTCTTGGCGGTGAGCAGCGCGAGCAGCTTCTGCTCGTCCCGGACGGTGATCTGGGTGAGACCCCAGTAGTTGTTGGCGCCCGGCTTGGTCTGGGTCATCCCGGCGGCGGCGAGGAAACCTTTCACCTTGGTCACACCGAGCTGCTTCCACAGCGTGCTGGTGGCGTTGTTGTCCGACTTGGTGATCATGGCCGTGGCGAGGCTCTGCTCACGCGTGGTCAGATACCGGTTGTGCTTCTTGGCGTCCCACAGCAGCGTGGCCAGCACGGTGGCCTTGACGACGCTGGCGGAGTCGTACGCCGTGCTGCTCCGCAGGGTGCAGGTGGTCTTCGTCGAACGGTCGTAGAGACCGACGGCGACGGTGCCGGCGCGGCCTCTGAGCGCCGTGGTGATGTCGTTCTGCAGCTTGGTGGCCAGGCCCGTCTTGCTCGACGTACAGCTGACCTGCGGTGCCGCGGCGGCGGCCGGTGCGGCGGCGGCCGCGAACGGCACGATCACCCCGGCGCCGAGGCTCGCCGCGAGCACACGGGCACGCCGGGATATCCGGTGAGTCATGGAGGTTCCCCATCCCCTTCGACCAATACGAGCGCGCCTGTGGCGCACTCGCCTCTCATGACTCACTTGGGTGGCCGAAAGTTGTACGCGTTTTCTACGGACGCAGGTTCGGGGTAGCGAAAGGGCCGTCCTGAAGGCACGGAGAGCTGCCGGAGGAGCGGCGGGCGGGCGGCTCTCTTACCCGCATCTCATCCATCCACAGCTCGCCCCCAGACAGAGCACAGCCCGTACCCATCGGCGGTGTGCACGGTGCACTGGTGACATCTGCCACCGACCCACTGCCCCCGGCTCCCGGCCCTTCCGTGGCCCCCGGCGCACCTGCCGCCGAGCCGCCCCAGGAGCCGTCGCCCACCCCCGCCGCGCCCCGCTGGTCCCTCCCCGCCCTGATCGCGATCATGGCGCTGGCCATGGTGCTGTACTCCTGGAACCTGTCCGGCTCCGGCCTCAACAGCTTCTACAGTTCTGCGATCTACAGCGGAACCCAGAGCTGGAAGGCGTGGTTCTTCGGCTCGCTCGACGCGGGCAACTTCCTGACCGTCGACAAGCCGCCGCTCGCACTCATGGTCATGGGCCTGTCGTGCCGGTTCTTCGGCTTCGGCACCTGGCAGATGATGCTGCCGATGATCGTGGCCGCCCTCGGCACGATCTGGATCCTTCACTCCTCCGTGAAGCGGGTGTTCGGCCACGCCGCCGCCGCGCTCGCCGCGCTCGTGCTCGCGCTCACCCCGATCACCGTCGCCATCAACCGCGACAACAACCCCGACACCCTGCTCCTCCTCCTGATGGTGTCGGGCGCGGCCCTCGGACTGCGCGCGACCCGCGACGGCAGGCTGCTGCCGCTGCTCGGCTCGGCGGTCTGCTTCGGGCTCGCCTTCAACACGAAGATGCTCCAGGGCTACATCGCGCTGCCCGCCGTCTTCGCGGTCTATCTGTACGCGTCGCACCTCGGCTGGGCGAAGCGGATCCGCAACCTGCTGCTGGCCACCGTGGCCCTGGCCGTGTCCAGCTTCTGGTGGGCGACGGCCGTCTCGCTGGTGCCCGCCGACGACCGTCCCTACATCGGCGGTTCGACGGACGGCACCGCCTGGAACCTGATCTTCGGCTACAACGGCTTGGGCCGCGTCCTCGGCGGCGAGGGCAACGGCGGTGGCGGAGGTGGTGGCGGCGGCTTCTCCGGTTCCGCGGGCCTCGGCCGGCTGTTCAACGACATCCTGGGCGGCCAGATCTCCTGGCTGATCCCCTTCGCGGGCATCGCCCTCGCCGGTGGCCTCGTGCTGTGCGGGCGCGCCCCGCGCATCGACCCGACTCGTGCGGCGCTGGTGCTGTGGGGCGGCTGGCTGCTGCTGCACTACCTGACGTTCGCCAAAGCCGAAGGCACCATGCACCCGTACTACACGACCGCGGTCGCCCCTGGCATCGCGGCCCTGTGCGGTGGCGGCGGCGTCATGCTGTTCCGAGCCTTCCGCGGCGGTGACGTCCGCTGGTCCTGGGTGCTGCCCGCCGGGCTCGCGGTCACCGGCATCTGGGCGGTCGTGCTGTTGCGCCGGGCCACCGACTGGAACACCTGGCTGTGGCCGGCCATCGCGGTGGTCATGGCGCTGGCCGTCGTCGGCCTGTTCGTCTTCCGCTCCGGCAACCGGATACGGCTGCTGGCCGCGTCCCTGGCGGCGGCGGTCGTCGCGGCTCTCGCGGGCCCGGCGGCGTACTCGTTCGCCGTCCCGGCCAGTGCGGGCGGC